>CAYLYS010000008.1:15081-55030 GCA_964388175.1 uncultured Chromatiales bacterium
ACCGGGGCCGATGTCGACGACGTAGTCCGCGCCATTGATGGCGTCCTCGTCGTGCTCGACGACGATGACCGTATTGCCGAGGTCGCGCAGATAGGTGAGCGTACTGAGCAGGCGCTGGTTGTCGCGCTGGTGCAATCCGATCGACGGCTCGTCGAGCACATACATGACGCCGACCAGGCCGGCGCCGATCTGGCTGGCGAGGCGGATGCGCTGGGTTTCGCCGCCGGAGAGCGTGTTGGCGCGACGATCGAGCGACAGATAATCGAGACCGACGTTGACGAGGAATTCCAGGCGCTGGTCGATTTCACGCGCGATTTTTTCCGCGATCTTGCCGCGGCGGCCGGGCAGGGAGAGCGCGCGGAAAAACGCGTGCAGCCGCCCGACCGGCATCGACGTCAGCTCGGGCAGGATGCGGTCCTGCACGAAAACATGGCGCGCCGATTCGCGCAGGCGCGTGCCGCCGCACTCCGGGCAGACGCGGCGGTTGTGGAATTTGGCCAGTTCCTCGCGCACGATCTGCGAGTCGGTCTCGCGGTAGCGCCGCTGCATGTTGGGGATGATGCCCTCGAAGGCGTGGCGGCGTTTGCTGCGTCGCCCGCTTTCGTCGAGGTAGGTGAATTCGATGAGCTCTTCGCCGCTGCCGTGCAGAATGATCTCGCGCAGCTCCGCCGGCAGCGCCTCGAACGGCGTATCGACGTCGAAGCGGTAATGGGCGGCGAGGGCGTGGAGCAGCTGGGCGTAATAGCTGTTGCGCAGATCCCAGCCGCGTACCGCGCCGGCGGCGAGGCTGAGCTCGGGATGGCGAACGACCCGCGCCGGGTCGAAGAATTCGATTTCCCCGAGGCCGTCGCAGGTCGGGCAGGCGCCGGCGGGGTTGTTGAACGAGAACAGCCGCGGTTCCAGTTCGCTCAGGCTGTAGCCGCATTGCGGGCAGGCGTAAAGCGAGGAAAACACCAGATCGGCGCGCCCCGGCTCGTCCATGAAGGCGATGCGCACCGTGCCACCGCTCATCTGCAGCGCGGTTTCCAGCGATTCGGCCAGGCGCTGCTGGTGCTCGCTCTTGACGCGGAAGCGGTCGACCAGCGCTTCGACCATGTGCTTGCGCTGCGCGTCGAGCGCCGGCGCCTGGTCGAGATCGACGACTTCACCGTCGATGCGTGCGCGGACGAAACCCTGTGCGCGCAGATCGGCGATGAGTTGCAGATGGCCGCCCTTGCGATCCTGCACCAGCGGCGCGAGCAGCATCAGCCGCGTGCCCTCGGGCAGGGTGAGGATGTGATCGACCATCTGGCTGACCGTCTGCGCGGCGAGCTCGACACCGTGCGCGGGGCAGCGCGGTTCGCCGGCGCGGGCATACAGCAGGCGCAGGTAGTCGTAGATTTCGGTCACCGTGCCGACGGTCGAGCGCGGGTTGTGCGAAATCGTTTTCTGTTCGATCGAGATGGCGGGCGACAGGCCGTCGATGTGGTCGACGTCCGGCTTTTCCATGATCGACAGGAACTGGCGCGCGTAGCTCGACAGCGATTCGACATAGCGTCGCTGGCCCTCGGCGTAAATGGTATCGAAAGCGAGAGAGGACTTGCCCGAGCCGGACAGCCCGGTGATCACGATCAGGCTGGAGCGCGGCAGATCGAGATCGATGTTCTTGAGATTGTGCGTCCGCGCACCGCGGATGGAGATTTTCTGCACCGTAATTCCTGCAGCAAAGGCAACCTGCTAATATACGCGTCTTGCCCCCGGAAACGCAAAGAGACCCCATGGCCGATCAGACAATGAGCGCGGTCGAGCGCCGTACGGCGTTCTCGCTGGCCGCCATTTTTTCTTTCCGTATGCTCGGCTTGTTCATGATCCTGCCGGTCATGGCGCTGCATGCCCAGCATCTGGGTGAAACCGACCCGCTGTTGATCGGCCTTGCCATCGGCGTCTACGGCTTGACGCAGGCACTGCTGGCCGTACCCTACGGCATGGTGTCCGACCGGCTGGGTCGCAAGCCGGTGATCGCTTTTGGGCTGCTGGTGTTCGCGTTCGGCAGCGTCATCGCCGCCACCGCGGAAACCATGAACGGCATCATCCTCGGCCGCGCGCTGCAGGGCAGCGGCGCCATAGCCGCCGCGGTCATGGCGCTCGCCGCCGACCTCACGCGTGAGGAGTACCGTACGCGGGCGATGGCCATCATCGGCATGACCATCGGTCTGTCGTTCGCCCTGTCGCTGGCGCTCGGCCCGCTGCTCAACCAGTGGGTGGGCGTGCCCGGCATTTTCTGGCTGACCGCCGTGCTGGCGCTGGCCGGCATCGCCATCCTCTATCTGTTCGTGCCCGATGCGCCCCGCCGCCCGCACCGCGACACCGGCGCCGTGGCCAGCTGTTTCGGCGCGGTGCTGCGCGATCCCCAGTTGCTGCGGCTGGATCTCGGCGTCTTCGTGCTGCACTGCGTGCTCACCGCCACGTTCGTCGCGCTGCCGTTCGCGCTGCGTGATCATGCCGGACTCGATGCTGCACGGCACGGCTATTTCTACCTGCCGGTGCTGCTCGTTTCCCTGCTGGCGATGTTCCCGCTGGTGGTGGTGGCGGAGAAGCGGCGGCGGCTGAAGGAGGTGCTGCTGGTGTCGGTGGTGCTCATCGCGCTGGCCGAATTCGGCCTGTTCGGCTGGTATGATTCTCTTGCCGGCATTGCTTTCTCTCTGCTGCTCTTCTTCGTCGCTTTCAACGTGCTGGAGGCGCTGTTGCCCTCGCTGCTGGCGAAATTCGCGCCGGTGGACCAGAAAGGCACGGCGATGGGGGTGTTCTCCACCGCCCAGTTCCTGGGCGCCTTCAGCGGCGGCGTGCTCGGCGGGCTGCTTTACGATTACCGGGGCATGGCCGGCGTATTCGGTGGCGCGCTGATTCTGGCATCGCTCTGGTTCCTGTGGGCGCGCACCATGGCGACGCCGCCCTATCTCAGCAGCTATATGATTTATGTGGGAGAATCGGACGCCGGGCGCAGCATGGAGCGGGCGCGGACGCTGCTCGCGCTGCCCGGCGTGGCCGAGGCCGTTGTTGTCGCCGATGAAGGGGTGGCGTATCTTAAGGTGGACAACAAGCTGGTCGAACGCCAGCGCATCGATGCGCTGGCGCAGCAGTGGCGTACGGAAGCCGGCCCGGCGGCCTGATCTGCTTGGGATCAGCCCGGGCCGTGGACAGTGAACAGCATCGTGGGAGAATTCCGATGGCAAGAGGTGTGAACAAAGTCATTCTGGTCGGCAATCTCGGCAAGGATCCGGAAGTGCGTTATATGCCGAGTGGCTCGGCCGTCGCCAACGTCACCATCGCCACCTCCGAGAGCTGGAAGGACAAGACCAGCGGCGAGCGCCAGGAGCGCACCGAATGGCACAATGTGGTGTTCTACAACCGTCTGGCTGAAATCGCCGGCGAGTACCTCAAGAAAGGCTCCAAGGTCTACGTCGAGGGCAGCCTGCGCACCCGCAAGTGGCAGGACAAGAACAGCGGCGCCGATCGCTATACCACCGAAATCATCGCCAACGACATGCAGATGCTCGATGGCCGCGGCGCCGGTGAGGGTCACAGCGGCGGTGGTGGTGGCGGGCAGAGCCGTTCTTCGGCGCCGCCGCGCGAGGAGAGCATGGCCGGTGCCGCCGCCGATTTCGACGACGATATCCCCTTCTGAAGCTTGTCGTTTCCCGACGCGTTTCCCTGCGTGCCGCGGGCTGAGCCCGCGGTGAACGTTGCCTGCGGAATGTCGGCATGAGCGTGCGCATCGCCCTGGCGCAGCATGGTTTCCTGGTCGGCGACGTGCACGCCAATACGCGCCGGATCGTCGATCTGGCCCGGGATGCCCGCGACCGCCTGCGCGCCGACTGCGTGCTGTTTCCCGAACTGGCGCTGACCGGCTATCCGCCGGAGGATCTGCTGCTGCGCCCTGCTTTCAACGAGCAGGTGGCGCGCGCGCTGGACTGGATCGGCGAGCGCGTGCGCGGCATCGACGTCGTCGTCGGTCATCCGCATTGGCAGCAGGGCGCGCTCTACAACGCGGTATCCCTGCTGCGCGCCGGCCGCCGCGTCGCCGTCTATCACAAGCAGCGGTTGCCGAATCACAGCGTATTCGACGAAAAGCGTTATTTCGCCGCCGGCGCTGTGCCCTGCGTGGTCGAGATCGGCGGCCTGCGCTGCGGGCTGGCCATCTGCGAGGACATCTGGCAGGGCGGCCCGGTCGAGCGGACGGCGTCGGCCGGCGCCGCGGTGATCCTCAACGTCAATGCCTCTCCCTTCCATCTCGGCAAGCGCATCGAGCGCGAGGCCGTGGTGCGCGAGCGCATCGCCGCGGCGGGCGTACCGCTGGTCTATCTGAACACGGTCGCCGGGCAGGATGAGCTGGTGTTCGACGGCGAGTCCTTCGTCATGAATGCCGCGGGGGAAGTGACGCAGCGCGCGCCGGCATGGGAGGAAACGCTGGCGCTGGTGGAGTTGGACGTCGACGGCGCCGGCAGGGTGGTGCCGCGTATGGGCGATATCGCGTCGCCGCTGTCCGACGAAGCGTCGGTGTACCGGGCGCTGGTGCTCGGTGTGCGCACCTACGTGGAGAAAAACCGCTTCGATGGTGCCGTGCTCGGTCTGTCCGGCGGTGTCGATTCGGCGCTGACGCTGGCGATCGCGGTCGATGCGCTCGGCGCCGACCGCGTCGAGGCAGTGATGATGCCCTCGCGCTATACTGCCGCCATGAGCCTGGAGGACGCCGCGCAACAGGCGCGCGCACTCGGCGTGCGCTATCGCGAGATTTCCATCGAACCGGCGTTCCGGACTTTCCTCGATATGCTGAGTGAGGAGTTCGCCGGTCTGCCGGTGGACGGAACGGAAGAAAACATACAGGCGCGCTGCCGCGGCATCGTGCTGATGGCGCTGTCCAACAAGAAAAACCGCATCGTGCTGACGACGGGCAACAAGAGCGAGACGGCGGTCGGTTACACCACGCTCTACGGCGACATGGCGGGCGGCTTCGCACCGATCAAGGATGTGCCGAAAATGATGGTCTACCGCCTGGCACGTCATCGCAATGCGCTCGAACCGGTGATTCCGCAGCGGGTGCTGGAGCGGCCGCCCTCGGCCGAGCTGGCGCCCGATCAGCGCGATGAGGACAGCCTGCCGCCTTATCCGGTGCTCGACGCCATCCTCGAAATGTACGTGGAGCAGGATCGGGGCGTGGAGGAGATCACGGCGGCCGGATTCGATGTCGAAGTGGTCAGGCGTGTGGTGAGAATGGTCAACCGCAATGAATACAAGCGCCGGCAGGCACCGCTCGGCGTGCGCATATCGCGCCGCGCCTTCGGACGCGATCGACGCTATCCGATCACGTCCGGATTCTACGCCCGCTTCGATGACGGTTTCGATGCCGATTTCGATGACGGCCCGGATAAATGACCGGATAAATAATTGGATAAGTAACCGGACAAACAAACAGCGCGGCGCCCGTGGGCGCACAAGGAGGCAGCATGAAAAGAATCGAAGCCATCATCAAGCCGTTCAAGCTGGATGAAGTGCGCGAAGCCCTGTCCGAGGTCGGCATCGCCGGCATGACAGTCACCGAGGTCAAGGGATTCGGGCGGCAGAAGGGTCATACCGAGCTCTACCGCGGCGCCGAGTACGTGGTCGATTTCCTGCCCAAGGTGAAGATCGACGTGGTGGTGGACGACGATCAGGCCGAGCTCTGCATCGATGCCATTACCCGTGCGGCGCGCACCGGCAACATCGGCGATGGCAAGGTGTTCGTCAGCGACGTCCTGAAAGTGATCCGCATCCGCACCGGCGAACAGGATTCCGAAGCGATCTGATGGATCTGAATCCGCCGCGCTGACTTCGGCTCAGCTGCCGGCGTCCGCGGCGGGAGGGTTGGCGGCCAGCACCCGGCGCGCATCTCCCGCCAGATCGTCCAGCCCGAGGCGTTCGTAGGCTTCCACCATCAGTTCCAGCGCCCGTGGCACCGAAGGGGTCTGCGGGTAGTTCTCGACGACGTATTTTGCCCGGTTGACCACGGCGACGTAGGCTTTGCGCCGCAGGTAATAGTCGGCGGCGTAGAGTTCGTTGCGGGCAAGGTAGTTCTTCAGATGCACCATGCGTTGCACCGCATCCGCCGCATAGGGACTGTCGGGGAAGCGCTGCACCAGTTCGTTGAAGTAGCGGAAGGAATCGTGCGCCGTGCGCGAATCGCGCTTCGCCGGATCGAGCTTGAGCAGATTGTCCATCAGTCCGTCGGTCTGGGAGAAGTTGGCCAGACCGCGCAGGTAGTAGGCGTAATCGATATCGGGGTGACGCGGGTAGTTCTTGATGAACTGCTCGGCGGTCGCGATGGCGGAGCCGGGTTCATTAAAACGGTAGTAGGCGTAGGCGGTGTCGAGCTGTGCCTGTTGCGCGTGCTCGCCGAAGGGGAAGCGGGCCGACAGGCTCTGGAAGTGGCGAATGGCCGTTTCATAGTGCCCGGCGTCGAGCGCTTCGCGTCCGAGCTGGTAAAGCTTGACCGGGTCGTTCTGCGCTTCTTCTATGGCGCGCTGGGAAGCGCAGGCCGAGAGCAGCAGGGTGAGCAGGAGTGCGGCGATCGAAGCGGTGGTGCGTGACATGGGTGCAGTGTAAGGGGAAACGTATCCGGAGGAAAGCGGCCGGATACGCGCCCCGCCCGTACCTCATTCGTGCCGCGCGCGGTCAGCCTTGCCCGATGATCGCCTGCAGATCGCCTATACGTCTGATCCAGGGTTGCTCTCCGCGCAAGGCCGCGGGCAGGCGTTCGGCGGCGGTGCGGGCATCCTCCACCGTGTCGAAGACGCCGTGGATGAGAGAGAACCAGTTCTGTCCGGATGCGCCGGAACGGAAATAGGCGGTGTCGCGGAGGCGATGACGCTGCACGAAGCCGAGCAGCGCCTGTTCGCTCGAAGTGCTGAACAACTGGATGGTGTAGGCTGCGGGATTCTGCTGCGCGATCCATTCCGCGCCCGGCAAGGGTGGACGGGCGGTGTCGGTCTTGTCCGCCGTTGCCGATGGCGCGGGCGCGAGTGTGGCCGGCGGCGTTTCGGCGAGCTGCTGCTGCACGGCGGTGGCGGCCTGCGCCGCTTCGTTTTCCATGGCCAGCATGCGATAGGCCATGTTGACGACGATGGCGGCGTCGGTGGCCAGCCCGGAGTCGGGGTAGTTTTCGATCAGTGCGCGGGCGAGCAGTCCGGCATTGGCGTACTGGCCCTGATTGAGCAGGTGCTGCGCCGTTTTCAGCTCGGTTTCCGCCAGTTGCTGGCGCAGGTGGGCAACGCGCAGGCGCGCATCCGCGCTGTAGCGGCTGTCCGGAAAGCGAGCGATGAGCTCACCGAAGTCGCGCAGCGCCAGTTGCGCATGGGCGAGGTGTGCGCTGCGCGCTTCGCCCGCCGTGGCGGGAATGCGCGTGAGGTCGGCGATCGCTTCGTTGAAGCGCGCCAGGCCGCGTAGATAATACAGATAGTCGATATTGGGATGATCCGGATAATGCCGGATGAAGCGGTCGGCGGCGGCGATGGTGGCCGTGTGCTCGCCGGCCTGGTGATGGGCGAAGACGATTTCCATGCGTGCGGTCGTTGCCAGCGCATCGTCCGGATACAGCGTTTCCAGGCGGCGCAGCGCCTCCACCGCCTGCAGCGGCTGTCCGGCAGCGAGCGCCAGGCGCGCGTTTTCGTGCAGCGCGGCCGGTGTTTCGCCCGGCGTCGGTGCCTGCTCCGGCAGGGTGGCGCAGGCCGTGGACAGTAGCAGCCACGCGCACAGCACGGCCGTGCCCGCGGCCCGCCCTTGCGGGCGCGGCGCGGGATCGCGTTCGGGTACAATGCGAAAGCCGGACATGGCGTACATTATGGGCGGATATTCCGCTGAAAGAAAAGGCGATTCTGATGAATGCGGTGAGCTTCGACGGGCCGGACGAAGAGGCGGAAACGGTGGTGGCGTCGATCCCTGCGGAGCTGGCCGGTCAGCGCGTCGATCATGCGCTCGTCGCCTTGTTCCCGACATATTCGCGCGCGCGCCTGCAGCAGTGGCTGCGCGAGGGCATGATCAGCGTCGACGGGGCGACGCCGCGGGCGAAGGACAAAGTGCGCGGCGGCGAGCAAGTGACGCTCAGCGCGCAGCCGATCGCGGAAACGGTCTGGGCTGCGGAAGAGGTGTCGTTCCGCATCGTGTACGAGGACGAATCGCTGATCGTGGTGGACAAGCCGGCGGGCCTGCTCGTCCATCCCGGCGCCGGCAATCCCGCCGGCACCCTGGTCAATGGCTTGCTCCACCATGCGCCCGAACTGGCCGGCATCCCCCGCGGCGGTATCGTCCATCGCCTCGACAAGGATACCAGCGGCCTGCTCGTGGTCGCGCGTACGCTCGTCGCGCACAAGGCGCTGGTCGAGCAGTTGCAGGAGCGCAGCATGGGGCGCGAGTATGAGGCGGTCGCATGCGGCGTCCTGACGGCGGGCGGTACGGTGGACGAGCCGATCGGACGCCACCCGCGCGTGCGCACGCGCATGGGCGTCGTCGAGCGCGGCAAGCCGGCGGTGACGCATTACCGCGTGATCGAGCGCTTTGCCGCGCATACCTGGCTGCGCGTGAAACTGGAGACTGGACGCACGCACCAGATCCGTGTGCACATGGCGCACATCCGCTATCCGCTGGTCGGTGACCCCGAGTACGGCGGGCGCCTGCGTTTGCCGGCGGGCAGTTCGGCCGCGCTGCAGGATAGGTTGCGCGGTTTCGGTCGCCAGGCGCTGCATGCGGCGCGGTTGTCGCTGCGGCATCCGGTGAGCGGTGAGTCGCTGGAATGGACGGCCCCGCTGCCGGCGGACATGACGGATCTCATCGCCGCGCTGCGCCTGGAATGAAATTGGAATGAACGTGGAATGAAGGCGGGATGACGGTTCGGAGACGCCCGTGTGACGGGAGGTTCACTCTGTCACGTTTATGTCACAATAAGCCGCTAGTCTGGGCCGGGCCGGTAAATCGACCAGTCGAGAGACGATGACAAAATTGCTGCTGGTGGAAGACGAGACTGCGGTGCGCGAAATGCTGAAGTTCGCGCTCGCCGACGAGGACTACGAAATCATCGAGGCGGCGGATGCCAGCGAAGGGTTCGCGCGGCTCAAGGGGGAGCGCCCCGATCTGATCCTGCTCGATTGGATGCTGCCCGGCATGAACGGCATCGATTTCGCGCGCCGGCTCAAGCGCGATGCCGCCAGCTCCGGCATTCCCATCATTCTGCTGACCGCGCGCGCCGAAGAAGATGATAAGGTCAAGGGACTGCAGGACGCCGACGACTACATCACCAAGCCGTTTTCGACCCGCGAGCTCAAGGCGCGCATCCAGGCGGTGCTGCGGCGCACCGGCGCGGTCGAAGCGCGCGATGTCATCCAGGTCGATGCCCTGTGCCTGGATACCGTGGCGCATATGGTGACGGTGGAGGGCGAAGCGCTCGCCATGGGGCCGACCGAGTTTCGCCTGCTGCATTTTTTCATGTCCCATCCGGAGCGGGTCTACAGCAGGGAACAGCTGCTCGACAATGTCTGGGGGCAGAATGTCTATGTGGAGGAGCGCACGGTCGATGTGCATATCCGCCGCCTGCGCAAGGTGCTTGAGCCCTATGGTTATGATCGCAATGTGCAGACGGTACGCGCGGTCGGGTACCGCTTTTCGGCGCAGGTGTAAGCCTTGACGGAGTATTGGCTGAAGGAGTTCTGGCGCCTCGCCGCCACGCTCGCCGTCGGTCTCGTCATCGGCGCGCTCACCGGCCTCGGCGGCAGCGCTGTTTTCATCGCGCTGTGCTGCTATCTTGTCTGGCATGCCTTGAAGCTGCGCAAGCTGGCGCACTGGCTCGTGCTCCGGCGCAAACCCGATCCGCAGTTCGGTAACGACATCTGGGGTGAGATCCATTACCAGATACAGCGGCGCAAGGCCCGCGCCCGCAAGCGTGAGCGCAAGCTCAAGGCGGTGATCCGGCTCTACCGCGAATCTTCCGCCGCCATGCCCGATGCCACGCTGGTTCTCGGCAGCGACAACGCCATCGAGTGGATGAATGATGCCGCCTCGATTCTGCTCGGGCTCAAGGGCGATATGGACATCGGTCACCGCATCGACAATCTGGTCCGTCATCCGGATTTCATCGGCTTTCTCCACGGCGGCGATTACAGCGAATCGCTGGAACTGGCATCGCCGGTCGACGAGGAAAAGGTGATGGAGATCCACATCGTGCCCTACGGTGACGACCAGCGCCTGCTGGTGGCGCGCGACATCACCAAACTGCATCGCCTGGAGGCCATGCGCCGCGACTTCATCGCCAACGTCTCCCATGAGCTGAGCACGCCGCTGACGGTGATCAGCGGCTATCTGGAGAGCCTGGGCGAGAAGCCGCACCAGGCATCCCAGTTCGATCAGGCGGTGAGGCAGATGCGCCGGCAGACCGAGCGCATGACCAATCTGGTCAGCGACCTGCTGCAGCTGTCGCGGCTGGAAATCAACGATACGCGCGAGCCGGAGGCCGAGATCAATGTGGTCGGCATGTTGCGCGGCCTGGTGACCGATGCCGGCATGATGGATCCGGAGAGCCGTCATCACATTACGCTGGAGGCGGATGAGGCGGTCGCCCTGCGTGGCGTGAGTCGCCATATCTACAGTGCTTTCTCCAATGTCATCCGCAATGCCGTGCAGTACACGCCTGACGGCGGCCAGATCACGGTGCGCTGGAGCGGGGATGAAGCAGGAGCCTGTTTCGAGGTGCGCGATACCGGCATCGGCGTGCCGGCGTCGGCCATCTCGCGTCTGACCGAGCGTTTCTACCGGGTGGATGCCGGGCGCTCGCGAGCCTTGGGTGGCACGGGCCTGGGTCTGTCGATCGTCAAGCATGTGCTGCGCAATCACCAGGCGCGCCTCCAGATCGAAAGTGCGGCGGACAGGGGCAGCACCTTCCGCTGCGTGTTCCCGGCGGAAAGAGTGATACTGCACGCGCAGCCGCAGCGCAGCGTCCAGTGAGCGGGTGTGGCCGCCGGCCTGCGCCGAGGGCGCGTGCTTGAAAAAAGACGCTGTTTCTTCCACACTGGGCTGAATCCACGCAACGATAGATTCGCTCGGGCTGCCGTATCTACGGCGTAGCCGCTGCGGCCCCGGGGCGTATATGTTAAAGACCTACCACTATGCCGTACCTCGCCAGTCGGGCAGCGATGCGCTGACCGGCCTGCTGCGTGACGCAGGTCTGTCGTTCCTGCGCAACGCGGGCCCCGCTTTCGATCGCAGCTACTACGACAGTTTCGATTGGCGTCTGTATGCCGCCGGCCTCCTGCTCTTCGCCGATCGCCATGGCGCGCGCATGCGTTTGTGTCTGCGCGAATGCGCCAGCGGACTCGACCTGGTCTGCGTCGATGTCAGCGATATTCCCCGGTTCGCGGTCGATCTTCCCCGTGGTCTGATTCATCACCGTGTGGCGCCGCTGCTCAAGGAGCGCCGGCTGCTCGAAGTGATCGTGCTGAGGAGCCGTCGCGAGGAGTTCCGCGTGCTCGACGGCGAGCAGAAAACGGTGATGCGCGTCAGCGTGGAGAGCAACCGCGTCAAAACCGCCGCCGAGCGTTCGGTGCGCCTGCCTGACCGCATGGAGCTGATGCCGGTGCGCGGTTTCCACGAGCCGTTGCGCAGCCTGCTGTCCCTGCTCGAGTGCAACCCTGACGTCAGGGAACTGCCGGCGAACGTTTTCGAGGAAGCGCTGACGGCGGTCGACCGCCGGCCGCTCGATTACCGCAGCCGTCCGCAGCTGCGCCTGCAGCCCGGGCAGTCCGCGGGCACGGCGGCGCGCGCAATATTCGCCCAGCTGCTCGATGTGATCGAGGCCAACGAGGACGGCGTGCGGCAGGATCTCGATGCCGGATTCCTGCACGATATGCGTGTCGCGGTGCGGCGCACGCGCAGTGTGCTCGGCGAGATGAAACGCATCCTGTCGGCGCCGCATTTCGTGCATTACCGCGAAGAGTTCGCCTGGCTGGCCGCGGTGACGGGGCCGGTGCGTGATCTCGATGTGTTGCTGGAGGCATTGTCCGGATACGGTGACTGGCTGGGGGCCGAGCATCGCCAGGGGCTCGATGCCCTGCGCTCGGCGGTGCGCTCACGCCGTTCCGCCGAGCGCCGCGCCATGCTCGAGGCGCTCGCCTCGCAGCGCTATCGGGCGTTGAAGAAGGGCTGGCGTGCGCTGCTGGTGGCCGAGGACGCGCGCTGGAACAGGGATGCTGCCGGCGAACCGGCGGCAGCAGTGGCGCTGGCGCTGATAGAGCGCCGCCGCGACAAGCTGATCGCCCGCGGCGAGAAGCTGGAGGCCGGTTCCCCGGACAAGGATTTTCACGCGCTGCGCAAGCAGGTCAAGAAGCTGCGCTATCTGATCGAATTGTTTGCCGGGGCGATGCCCGCCGGCAAGGCACGCGCCTTGCTGCTGGGACTGAAGGAACTGCAGAAGCGATTGGGAACCTATCAGGACATGAGCGTTCATCGCGCCGCGCTGAAAAGCCTGCGCGAGTCGTTCACTGCGGAGGATGGCCAGGACGAGGCCGCACAGGCGTTGTCTCTGCTGCTCGATGAAATGCGAGTACGCAAGCGCAACGCAGCGGAAGATTTCATTCGCGCATTTTCCCGTTTCGCGAATGCGGCGAAAAAGAAGCGATTCCGGATCAGGTCCGGGGAACGTCATCAGGAGCTCGTCCAGTGAAAATACTCGCCTGCTACAACATCAAGGGCGGTGTGGGCAAGACCGCCGCCGCCGTCAACCTGTCCTATCTGTCCGCGCGCGAGGGATTCCGCACGCTGGTATGGGATCTCGATCCGCAGGGGGCGTCCAGTTTCTATTTCCGCGTCAGCCCCTATGTTCCCTCCGGCGCCGAAGGGCTGATGCAGGGTTCGGGTCTGCGCGGCGCGATCAAGGGCACCGATCATGAGAATCTCGATCTGCTGCCGGCCGATTTCTCCTACCGCAACCTCGATCTGCTGCTCGGCAAGGCGATCAAGCCGCAGCGCTGTCTGAGCGCGCTGCTCAAGCCGCTCGAGAGCGAATACGATTACGTCTTTCTCGATTGTCCGCCGGGCATCACGCTGCTTTCGGAGAACGTTTTCCGGGCGACCGACGTGCTGCTGGTGCCCACCATTCCCACCACCCTGTCCCTGCGCGCGCTCGATCAGCTGCTCAAGTTCTGCCGCCAGGAAGGGTTGAACGATTTCAGCATCCTGCCGTTCTTCACCATGGTCGACGTGCGCCGGGCGCTGCATCGCCGTATCGTCGAAGAGCTGCCGCGGCAGATCCCGGCCATGCTCGGCAACTATATTCCCTATGCCAGCGACGTCGAGCAGATGGGTCTGCGCCGCAGCGCGGTCGGCGCCTATGCCGCGCAGGGGCGTTCCGCGCGCGCCTACGAGGACGCCTGGTGGGAGATCAAGATGCGCCTGGAATGGATCGAGGACGGCGGGCTGCGCACCGCCTACGCCGAGGGAGAGCGCATGGCATGACGCGGACACTGATGGTGCTGCGCCATGCCAAGGCCGCGGGCGAGCGCGGCGGCGCCGACGACTTCGGGCGCGGACTCGCCGCGCGCGGCGAGAAGGAAGCCGCCGAGGCGGGACGCGAGATGCGCAAGCACGGCTGGATTCCCGGGCTGATCCTGTGTTCCTCGGCGCAGCGTACCCGCGATACGCTGGAGATCGTGCTCGACGCCCTGCGCTCGGGGGCCCCGGCGGCGGAGGCGATCCGCTATGAGGATCGTCTCTATGGCGCTTCGCTCGAGGTGCTGATGGCGTTCATCGCCGCTTGCCCCGAAACGGTCGACCGTCTGCTGATCGTCGGCCACAATCCCGGACTGGATACGCTGCTCGAGTACCTTGCCGCCGAGAAACCGCCGCGCAAGGCGAACGGCAAGCTGATGACGACGGCAACCCTCGCCTGCCTGGAAACGCAACAGTCGTGGTCGGCGCTGGGGCAGGGCGACGCCGTACTGAGTGCTTTGCTGCGGCCCTGACTCCCGGATCTGGATCGTATCTGCGGGCAAACCTGGCATCCGGATTGCTTGGGAATGGACAGGCGTGCTCGCGCGGGTCATCCAACTGTAACAATCGTCGCGCAGAATGCCCCGATCTCCCCATTTCAGTCAGGCCGACAGCGTGGATCTGAAGCATCCGGATTTGTACCTCAACCGTGAACTCAGTCACCTCGAGTTCATCTGGCGTGTTCTGCTCCAGGCCGAAGACGAGCGCCTTCCGCTGCTCGAGCGTCTGCGCTTTCTCTGCATCTCGTCGACCATCCTCGATGAATTCTTCGAGACGCGCGTCGCCGGTTTCCGGCAGATGGTCGATGTCGGTTCGTCGCAGACCGGGCCGGACAATCTGTCTCCGACCGAGGTGCTCAAGGCGATCAATACGCGCGCCCGCGTGGTGGTGAAACGCCAGTATCAGATTCTCAACGAGGTGCTGCTGCCACAGCTCACGGCCGCCAGCATCCGCTCGGTGCGCCGCGCCGACTGGACCGAGCGCGAGGAACGCTGGCTGCGCGATTTCTTCCATCAGGAGTTGTTGCCCATTCTGAGCCCGCTGGGACTCGATCCGGCGCATCCCTTCCCGCGCGTGCTGAACAAGAGCCTGAATTTCATCGTCTCGCTCACCGGCAAGGACGCCTTCGGGCGCAACAGCGGCCTGGCCGTGGTGCAGGTGCCGCGCGCCCTGCCGCGCATCATCAAGCTGCCGCCGGAGGAGACCGGCGGCGGGCCGCATGATTTCGTTTTCCTGTCCTCCATCATCCATGCCTATGCCGACGATCTGTTCCACGGCATGGACGTGACCGGCTGCTATCAGTTCCGCGTCACGCGCAACAGCGATCTGTTCGTGGACGAGGAAGAGGTCGATGACCTGCTGCGTGCGGTGGAGGGCGAGCTGTTCGCGCGCCATTACGGCGATTCGGTGCGCCTCGAGGTCGCCGACAATTGCCCGGACGAGCTGGTCGATTTTCTGATCGGTCAGTTCGGCCTCGGCCGTGACGATATCTACCTGGTCGACGGGCCGGTCAATCTCAATCGTCTCACCGGCATCGTCGAGATGGTCGACCGCCCGGAGATGAAGTACCCGTCCTTCACGCCGAGCCGGCCGTCGCAACTGGTTTCGGGCAGCGATTTCTTCGAAGCCATCCGCAAGTCGGACATTCTGCTGCACCATCCCTACGAATCGTTCGCACCGGTCATCGAGTTCGTGCGCCAGATGGCCTCGGATTCGCAGGTGCTGGCGATCAAGCAGACGCTGTATCGTACCGGCGCCGATTCCGCCTTCGTCGATGCGCTGGTGGTCGCCGCCCGCGCTGGCAAGGAGGTGACGGTGGTGATCGAGTTGCGCGCGCGTTTCGACGAGGAGGCGAACGTTGCGCTGGCCAATCGCCTGCAGGAAGCGGGTGCGCACGTGGTCTACGGTATCGTCGGTCACAAGACCCACGCCAAGATGCTGATGGCGATCCGCCGCGAGGGCAAGCATCTGGTCAATTACGTCCACCTCGGCACGGGCAACTATCATTCCCGTACCGCGCGGCTCTATACCGATTACGGTCTGATGACCTGCGATCGCGGCATCGGCGAGGATGTGCACAGCGTGTTCCAGCAGCTCACCAGCCTCGGCAAGGTGGCCAGGCTCAATCGTCTGCTGCAGTCGCCGTTCACACTGCACAAGGGCTTGCTGAAGAAAATACAGCGTGAGGCGGAGCACGCCGCCGCCGGTCGCCCGGCGCGCATCATCATCAAGATCAACGCGCTGATCGAGCCGCAGCTGATCCAGGCGCTGTACATGGCTTCTGCCGCCGGTGTGGAGATCGATCTCGTGGTGCGCGGCATCTGCGCGCTGCGGCCGGGCATTCCCGGCGTATCCGAGCGTATCCGCGTGCGCTCGGTGGTCGGGCGCCTGCTCGAACATACCCGCGTCTACTATTTCGAGAATGGCGGCGAAACGGAGCTGTGGTGCGCCAGCGCCGACTGGATGGAGCGCAATATGTTCAGGCGAGTGGAAGTCGCTTTCCCGATCGTCAATCCGCGCGTCGCCAAGCGTCTTTATCGCGACCTGCTGTATTACCTCAAGGACAATACGCAGGCATGGCTGCTCGAATCGGACGGCAGCTATACCCGGCTGGTGCCGCCGGCGGATGCTCAACCCTTTTCCGCGCAGCAGGCATCGCTCGACGCGCTGGCGGAATAGGAGGCAGGGGGTTCTTCGCTCTGCTCCGGCGGGCGGCGGCTTAGGCGGCGGTGCCGTCGCAGCTGCAACCGGTATCGAGCGTGACGCCGATCTGAGCCAGATAATGCGTTTCGCGTTCCAGGTCGGCGCAGGTCAGGGGATGGGATTCGATCCAGCCCGGCGGCAGGCGCAGCGCCAGCTTTTTTTTGCTTCCCCGCAATTCGAATTCAGGCAGCGCCGTCGCGCCGCGGCCGCGGTGCAACAGCGCCGCCAGACGCAGCAGCAGCGCCAGCCGTTCCGCCTTCCTGCCCCAGTGGCTGCGGACGTCCTTGAAGGCTTTTGCCGGCGGCTTGCGGCGATGCGCCAGCACCAGCAGCGACAGCAACTGCTGTTCCTGGAAGGAAAAGCCGGCGAGGTCGGCATGCTCGAGGATGTAAGCGCCGTGACGCTGATGATGGCTGTGGGCGATGTCGAGACCGATTTCGTGCAGATACGCGGCCCAGCGCAGCCAGGGCGCGCATTCCTCCTCGTCGAGGTGCCAGTCCGCGGCGACCATGCTCAGGCAATGCAGCGCGGTATCGGCGACGCGTGTGGCCTGATCCTCATCGACGTGATAACGGCGTGCCAGCGCCTTGACGCTGGCGTCGCGCACGTCGTCGGTATGGTAGCGGCCGATCAGATCATGGAGCACGCCTTCGCGCAATGCGCCGTCGCTGACGTCCATGCGCGTTATCTGCAAGGCGTCGAGCGCTGCCAGCAGGATGACGACGCCGCCGGGCAGAATGCGCACGCGGTCCTGACTCAGTCCGTCGAGGCGCAGATGCTCGGTATGGCCGGCACTCAGCATGGCGTCGATCAAGCGGCGTACGGCGGCCGGCGTGATGCCGCCGGTGCTCCAGCCGTTGGCCATCAGAATCTTGTTGACGGTGAGCAGGGTGCCGGACGATCCCACGGCCTGCTGCCAGCCCCGTGACCGGTAGGCGCGTGACTTGGGTTCGAGTTCCAGCAGCGCTTCCACCATGGCGCGGTCGATGGCGTTGCGCGTGATCGCGCCATCGGAGAAGAAGCGCGCGGACATCGTCACGCATCCCATGGACAGGCTTTCCATCATCATCGGCTCGAAGCCGCGGCCGATGATGAGTTCGGTGCTGCCGCCGCCGATGTCCATGATCAGGCGATTGGTATTGTCGGCAGCCAGGCTATGCGCCACGCCGCTGTAGATCAGGCGCGCTTCCTCGATGCCGGAAATGATTTCGATGGGATGGCCGAGCATGCCCTCGGCGCGTTCGAGAAAATCGGCGGCATTTCTCGCCCGGCGCAGGGTGTTGGTGCCCACGGCGCGGATGTTTTCCTGGGGCAGTCCGGCGAGGCGTTCGCCGAAGCGGCGCAGGCATTCGAGCGCGCGGCTCTGCGCCTGTTCGTCGAGCAGGCGTTCTTCATCCAGACCTTCGGCGAGGCGGACCTGCTCGCGCAGCCGGTCGATGAGCGTGAGCTCCCGTCCCTGCATGCGTGCGATGATCATGTGGAAGCTGTTCGAGCCGAGATCGACTGCGGCGATCTGGACCGGTGGGTCCGACGGTCGTTCTGCTTGTCGTTCCTCGTCCATGGTCGGGAAAGATACCGCGGATGGCATGATGTGAAAAGCGCAAGATGCCGGACAGCGGCATTTTGTGCTTATACTGGGTTCCTTCTTCATTTGCACTGGACTCTGCATCATGAACGTGCCTCACGCGCCGATCCCCGCTTCCTGGATCAGCCCGGACTGGCCCGCGCCGCGCATGGTCAGAGCGCTCTGCAGCTTGCGCAGCGGCGGCGTCAGCCGTGGCGCCTACGCGGGATTGAATCTCGGCGATCATGTCGGAGACGATGCGCGCGCCGTAGCGGACAACCGCGCCGCCCTGATGCGGGCGGCAGGCCTGCCCGCCGCGCCGTGCTGGCTGCGCCAGGTGCATGGCGTGGGCGTGATCGATGCGGCGCAGTGGCAGGCGGGCGCGGCGGCCGATGCCTGCTGGACAGCGCAGCCGGGGCGGGTATGCGCGGTGCTGAGCGCGGATTGTCTGCCGGTGCTGTTCTGTGCGCGCGACGGCAGCCGGGTCGCAGCGGCGCATGCCGGCTGGCGCGGCCTGCTCGCCGGTGTGCTCGAAGCCTGCATCGATGCCATGGGCACGCCCGCGCGCGATGTGCTGGCCTGGATGGGGCCGGCGATCGGGCCGGAGTCCTTCGAGGTCGGCGAGGAGGTGCGTGCGCGGTTCTGCGCGGTGCTTCCGGCTGCGCAGGCACTGTTCACGCCGTCCGCCGGCGGGCGCTGGATGGCGGATCTGTACGGCCTCGCCCGCCTGCGCCTGCGGACCGCTGGCGTGTCCGCCATCCATGGCGGCGGCTGGTGCACGCTGCGCGATCCCGGGCGCTTCTATTCCTATCGGCGCGACGGCGAGACCGGGCGCATGGCCAGCATGATCTGGCTGGAAGCCCAGGGGGACGGGCGCCAGGGCTGATGCCCGCGCCGCTTTCACGAGTGCGGGTGTGCGGGCGGCGGTGTAGAATATCGCCTTTTCCCCAGGCAGTGGATTCCATGCGCATTGACACCGAGTCGTCTTCACCGGCGCCAACAGAACGGCGCGCCGACATGCGCAGCGCGGCGCGGTCCTTTGCGCTGACGGTGGCCGTGCTGATGGCGGCGGTTGTGCTGTCCGCCTGTTCCGAGCCCATCGTCGGCGCGGTCAACAGCGGGCAGATCCAGGCGGTGGAAGAGATGCTGGCGCAGGGCGCCGACGTCAACGAACGCAATCGCGCCGGCGACCCGCTGCTCTCGATCGCCATCCGCAAAGGCCATCTGCCACTGGCGCAGAGGCTGCTCGAGCGTGATCCGGACGTGAACGCCAGCGGCGATCTCGGCGTTTCGCCGCTGATGTTCGCCGCTTCCGGCGGGCATTACGAGCTGACGCGCGAACTGATCCGGCTCGGCGCGGATGTCGCCGCGCGCGACAGCTTCGGCAATACCGCGCTGATCATCCAGCCCGCCGAGGATCGCGTCGACATCGTCGCGCTGCTGCTCGAACATGGCGCCGATCCGAACGATGAAAACCGCAACGGCCAGACGCCGCTGATGGTGGCGGCATTCCTCGGCCATGAGGAGATTGCCGCCCTGCTCATCGATGTCGGCGCCCGGGTCGATGCCGTCGCCGACAACGGCCACACTTCGCTCATACGCGCCGCCCGCCAGGGGCATGAGGGTATGGTCCGGCTGCTGCTCGGCAACGGTGCCGATCCCTCCGCCCGCGACGAAGACGGCATGACCGCCGCCGACTGGGCGCACAAGCAGGGGCACGGGGCGCTGGCGGAGCTGCTGCGGCAGTTCGATGATGCGGCAATCCGCAGTGGTGGCTGAGCAATCGTGAATACACTGACACTGATCGTTCTCTTCTGTCTGCTCGGCGGCGTGCTGAGCGTGGTCGCCGCCAGCGCCTTTCTGCTGGCGCCGGAGCGCTGGCGCCGCCAGATCCTGCCCCATCTGCTCAGCTTCGCCGTCGGCTCCATGCTCGGCGCGGCCTTTCTTGCGCTGCTGCCGCACGCCATCCTCAATCCGCACATGCACGATGTGCACAGCGTCGGTTATACGGTGCTCGGCGGTCTGCTGCTGTTTTTCCTGCTGGAGAAACTGATCCTGTGGCGTCACCGGCATGCGTTCGACGGACATGGTCACGAGCACGGTCATGAGGAACCGGCCGGCTATCTGATCCTGATCGGGGACGGTCTGCACAATTTCATCGACGGCGTGGTCATCGCCGCGGCGTTTCTCATGGATGTGCAGCTCGGCATCGTCACGGCACTGGCCGTGGCCGCGCACGAGATCCCGCAGGAAGTCGGCGATTTCGCCGTGCTGCTCTCGAGCGGCTTCAGCCGTGCGCGCGCACTGGCTTTCAACATCCTCGCCAGCCTGGCGACCGTGCTCGGCGGGGTGATCGCCTATTTCATGCTGTCCGATCTGCTTGCCCTGGTGCCCTATATCCTGGCGGTGGCCGCTGCGAGCTTCATTTACATTGCCGTCGCCGACCTCATTCCCAGCCTGCACAAGCGTGCCCACCCGATTGCCGCGGTGCAGCAGCTGGTGCTGATCGTGGCGGGTGTGGCCCTCATTCATTACGTGCACAGTGCGATGCACTGAAGGGGTGACGCTATGGAGAACTGGTATATGCTGACCGTAGTCGGCGTTGACCGTCCCGGCATAGTGGCGCGTGTCAGCGACGTGCTTTTCACCGCCGGATTCAGCCTCGGCGAGGCGTCGATGATGCGCCTGGGCGGCAATTTCACCATGATGCTGATGGCGCGCGGAGACGATGGCGGAGCGCAGTCACTGCGCGCTTTGCTCGCGCCGGTCGCCGATGAGTTCGGCCTGCGCATCCATGTCGACGGCATCGAGGGACGGCTGCACCAGCATGTCGATCCCGACGTCCGCGTCACGGTGTCCGGCGCCGACCGCGCCGGCATCGTCGCGGAGGCGACCGGCGTGCTCCATCGCGCCGGCCTGGACATTCTGCATCTGGAATCGGATGTCGCCGGCAGTGTGGACGCGCCGATCTACATCATGCATATCGAGGGGCGTGCGCGCGATGGCATCGAAGTGCTGCGCCAGGCGGTCGCCGCTGTCCGCGATCGCGGCATCGATGTCTCGCTGGCGCCGATGGAAACGCTGGTCGGCTGAATCAGATGGCCGTGCTCCCGGTCCTCGTGCATCCCGATCCGCGGTTGCGGGAGGTTGCGGCGGAGGTGCATCGCTTCGATGAGGAGCTGCGCGTCTTTTGCGCGGACCTGGAGGAAACGATGCGCGCCGGTCCCGCGGCCGTCGGCATCGCGGCATCCCAGGTCGGACGGCTGCAGAGAATCGTCATCGTCGACGCCTCGGCCCGCAAGGGCGTCTCCCATCACGGGCGTCTGATCCTGATCAATCCCCGCATCGTGCTGCGCGACGGCTCGGTGATCGGCCGCGAGGGCTGCCTGTCGGTCCCCGAGCATACCGGTAACGTCGCCCGTGCCGAGCGCATCGCGGTGCAGGCGCAGGACCCGCATGGTGAGCCGGTCCGTTACGAAATGGAAGGCTTCGAAGCGCGCGTACTGCAGCATGAGATGGATCATCTCGACGGCCTGCTGTTCATCGACCGCGTCGTCAGCCGCCGCGATATCTTCCGCCGCAAGGTTGTCGCCGCCAGGGGCGGGAAGGGATAGCGCCGGCATGAGCTTCTGGCTGTCTCTCGGTCTGATCGTGCCGGTGCTGCTCATCCTCGCGCCTGAATTGATCCGGCTGCGTCGCGGCCGCGTGATCGGCGCGCACGAGGCGCTGGCCTGGACCGGGTTCTGGGTGACGTTGGCACTCGCCTTCAATGTCGCCGTCTACTTCATCTACGAGCGGCACTGGTTCGGTATGGGGCTGGAGCCGGGCAACGCGCTCGACGGGCGCACGGCGGCGCTGCAGTTTTTCACCGGTTACATCGTCCAGAAGTCGCTGAGCGTCGACAATATCTTTGTCATCGCGATGATCTTCGCGCATTTCCGGTTTTCGCTGGAGCAGCAACAGCATTTGCTGTCACGCGCGCTGATCGGCGTCATCGCGCTGCGCGGGTTCGCCATCATGGGCGGTGCCGCGCTCATCGATGCGGTATCGTGGACGGCCTACGTCTTCGGCGTATTGATCATTTTCACCGCACTGCGCATGCTGGCCCAGCGCAGCGGAGTGCTGCGGCCGGAAAACGATCCCATCGTACGACTGTGCGCGCGACGCTGGCCGCTGTCGCCGCATTTCGACGGCGAACGTCTGCTCAGCGTGAGCGAAGGTCGTCGCGTGGCGACGCCGCTGCTGCCGGCGCTGATCATGATCGGCATGGCCAATCTGGTGTTCGCCATCGATGCCGTGCCGGCGATCCTGGCCGTCACCGGTGAGCCGTTCATCGTCTTCGCGGCGATACTGTTCGCGCTGCTCGGTCTGCACTCGCTCTACTTCCTGCTGGCGAGCATCATGCACCGTTTGCACTACATGAAACTGGCGCTGGCGACGGTGCTCGCGTTCATGGGGGTGAAGATGCTGCTCGCCAACCATTACCCTTTGCCCACCGAGCTGTCGCTGACCGTGATCGTGACGATACTGGGCGCCGGCGCGCTGGCTTCGGCGCTGCTGGCGCCGCCGCCGGGCGGGAAACTGGTGTCGCCGTTCGCGGCGGAGCTGGAGCAGTTCGTCACGCTGACGCTGAGGAGCGCGCGCCGCATCGCGGTTCTGGTGACCGGATCGACGGTGATGCTGGTGGGCGTGATCATGGTCGTGACACCGGGACCGGCGTTGCTGGTCATCCCCGCCGGCCTGGCGATTCTCGCCACCGAGTTTCTGTGGGCGCGCCGCCTGCTGATGCGCTTCAAGCAGGAGGCTGGCAGCCTGTCGGGCGCTCTGCTCGATTTCATCCGCCGCTGCCGTGATCGACTACGTGGGGGCGGGCGGAGCGGCGATGCCTGAGTCATGGCCGGATTGTAAGCATTTGTAAATCTGCGCCGGTTTCCCGGCGACCGGCTTTATAATCCGAGGCATGCAAAGCGAGACGCAGACCGTGACGCGGATATTGCTGGCGGATGATGACGAAGAGCTGTGCGAGATGCTCGGCGCTTATCTGCTGCGCGAGGGCTTTGCCGTCGATTTCGCCCATGATGGCGAGACGGCGCTGAGCATGGCGCTGACCGGCGGCTACGATCTGGTGGTGCTCGATGTCATGATGCCGCAGCGTGACGGGTTCGAGGTGCTGCGGGATCTGCGCCGTGAAATGCTCATCCCGGTGCTGATGCTGACCGCGCGCGGCGGCGACGTGGACAGCATCGTCGGTCTGGAGCTCGGCGCCGACGATTATCTGCCCAAGCCGTGCAATCCACGCGTCCTGGTGGCGCGCATGCGTGCGGTACTGCGCCGCGCCGGCGCGGATGCGCCGGATGATGGCAGCGGCGACATCCAGATCGGCGATATCGATCTGCAGCGCAGCGCGCGCCGCGTACGCCAGAACGGCACCGCCGTCGAATTGACCAGCACCGAATTCAGCGTGCTCGCCGTGCTGCTGCAGTCGGCCGGGCGCGTGGTCGGCAAGGAGACCCTGTCGGAGCAGGCCCTCGGGCGCAAGCTCACGCGCTATGACCGCAGTCTCGACATGCACATCAGCAATCTGCGTCGCAAGCTCGGCCCTTGCGCCGATGGCGATGAGCGCATTCAGACCGTGCGCGGCGTCGGTTACCTCTATCGCCGATTGGATGGCTGAAGATGTACAGTCTGTTCGGGAAAATATTCCTCTGGTTCTGGTTCACCATGGTTGCCATGGGCGCTGCCATCGCGCTGACCACCGCGCAGCTCGGTGGCGAGAAGATTCCACCGATGATCGAGCGTGCGCACACGCAGTTCACGGAAGATGCGGCACAGGCCGCCCGCGTTCTCGCCGAGCAGGGCGTGGACGGCATGCGTCAGTGGTGGCAGGGGGAAGGGCGCACGCGCGTGAAGCACCTGTTCCTGTTCGACGCCCGCGGCGCGGAGGTTTTCGGTCGCGCCGTTCCGGATCCTCTGCGGCGCTATACCCGTCCTTTCGACGCGCGCAGTGAACTGGGGCAGCTGCGCGAGCGTCGCGGCGTGATTGCCTACGCCGTGCCGGTCGCGGACGGGCAGGTCTATCGCCTGGTGATGCTGTTCCATCCGCCTCATCCGATATGGCATCTGTTTTCTTTCCAGGGTCTGCTGGTGGCGCTGCTGCTGAGCGGGCTGATATGCCTGGGGCTGGCGCGCTACCTGTCGGCGCCATTGGGGCGGCTGCGCGCCGCGACCCAGGATCTTGCCGGCGGCGATCTCGATGCGCGCGTCGGCCCCGCGTTGACGCGGCGGCGGGACGAGATGGGCGGACTCGGGCGCGACTTCAATCGCATGGCGGAGCGGCTGCAGGATGTCATCGAGAGCCAGCAGCGGCTGCTGCGTGACGTGTCTCATGAGCTGCGCTCACCGCTGGCGCGCCTGCAGGCCGCGCTCGGTCTGGCGCGCCAGCGTGGCGCCGGCGCGGTGGGCGAAGAGCTGGGCCGGATCGAGCGTGAAGCGGAACGTCTCGACGAGCTGATTGCGCAGGCGCTGTCGCTGACCCGTCTTGCCGCCGGCGTCGACAGCATGCGCCGGGAAACGGTCGATCTCGCCGTGTTGCTGCATAACGTGGCCGAGGACGCCGAATTCGAGGCAGCCCAGCGTGGCCGGCATGTCATCCTTGAGATCGACAAAGCGCTGCCGGTCGATGGCGATCCGGAGCTTCTGCATCGCGCCATCGAGAACGTGGTGCGCAACGCGATCCGTTACACTGATGAAAGCACGGCGGTGGAGCTGGCGCTGCGGCGTGAAGGCAGCGATGCCGTGATCACGGTCAGAGACCATGGGCCGGGCGCGCGCGAACAGGATCTGGAGCGGATCTTCGATCCTTTCTTCCGCGCCAGCGAGGCACGCGATCGCGCCAGTGGCGGACATGGCCTGGGGCTCGCCATCGCCCGCCGCGCCGTCGAGTTGCACGACGGGCGCATCAGCGCCGAGAATATCACCGGCGGCGGGCTGTTGGTGAGCATACGTCTGCCGCTGGCAGCGGAGACGGCAGTCTAGTCTTCGCCCGAAGCGCTGGGCAGCTTGTGCGTCGGCGCGGTCCGTTCAGGGAGGTACCATGTCGTACAGCACCAAGACCTTGCGTGCGCTGTTCAGGCTCGGCATCGAGCCGGCGCTGGTCGAGGCGCGTGGACTGATCGAATACCGCGAAGCGGCGGTGCTCGCGCTTGCGGAAGAAGGCGCGAACGGCAGGCAGCATATGCTCACACCTGCCGCGGCGCGAGCCTGGCGCGCGATGCGTGCGTCGGCCGAGGTCGATGGCGTGGACATGCACATCGTCTCGGCGTTTCGCACGGTCGATCGTCAGGTGGAACTGATCGAGCGCAAGCTGGCGGCGGGGCAGACACTGGCGCAGGTTCTGACCATGATCGCTCCCCCGGGATTCAGCGAGCACCATTCCGCCTGCGCCGTCGATATCGGCAGCGTCGACGTGCCCGTGCTGGAGCGCTGCTTCGAGCAAACCACAGCTTTTCATTGGCTGCTGGCGAATGCCGCTGACCACGGCTTCGCACTTTCCTATCCCGAGGGCAATGCCGCCGGCTATCAATACGAGCCGTGGCACTGGTGTTTCCACGGCGGCAGCGATTGAGCGGCGCTTCGGCTCAGTGCGCGCCGCGCCAGAACGAGAGTAGCGGCGTCATCGCCAGGTACAGCACCAGCGCAATGATGCCGAGGTAGAACAGCATGCGCAGCGGTTCTCGCCGCAGGCGCGTATAGAGGGTGTCGACTTCGCCGCGTGCCTGCCGCGCCTGGAAATCGGCGCGCGCCCGCTGTACGCGCTGCTGCTGATAGTCGCTGAGCAGGCCGCGCGCCAGATCCTTCTGAGCGTGATCGCGCAGCCAGAATCCGCCTGCCGACAACCCCCACTTGCTGGGCCGCGTTTCGTAGAAGTCGATGGCATTGTCGCGCAGCAGGGTGCGCACTTCCTCGGCCTCGTCATCAGGCACGTGACGCAGATTCATCAGCAGAATGGCCATGGTTTCCGTTTCCGGGCACTCGCTTGCCGTGGCGGCAGCGGTGCGATTTTCGTACTATGTCGGGTATGGGTTCGCCGGCGGATGATATACACCCGCTCGCACTGATCGCTGCCGGTGCGCGGCTCGGCCGTGGCAATCGCATCGGCGCCGGCGCCATCATCGAGGACGATGTCGAACTCGGCGACGACAATCTCATCTTACCTTATGCCGTCATCAAGCACGGTACGCGCATGGGCAGCGGTAACGTCGTGCATGAGCATGCCGTCCTCGGCGGTCTGCCGCAGGATCTCAGCTACCGTGGGCGCGAGACTACGCTCGAAATCGGCGACGCCAATGTATTCCGCGAAGGCGTGACCGTCAGCCGCGGCTGCAAGGGCGAAGGGCGCACCGTGATCGGCGGCCATAATTATATGATGGCGGCATCGCACGCCGGTCATGACTGTCGCCTCGAAGACCATATCGTCATCGCCAACGGCGCGTTGCTCGCCGGTCATGTCGAGGTCGGTGAGTATGCCTTCATTTCCGGTAATGTCGTCATTCACCAGTTCTGCCGCATCGGCCGCCATGCCATGCTCAGCGGCGGTGCGCGCGTCGGTCTGGACGCGCCGCCCTATTTCATCACCGAGGGCAGTCCGGCACGGGTGCGTGGCCTGAATCTGGTGGGGCTGAAGCGGGCGGGATTCGCCGCCGGCGAGATCACCGCGCTGAAGCGGGCTTACCGGACGATTTTCCAGGCCGACCGCCCGCTGGAGCAGCGCCTCGCTGCGCTCGCAGACAGTGATGATTCCCATGTGCGCCATCTGCACGGCTTCCTCGCCGGCTCGGCGCGCGGTTTTCACCGCGCGCGCTGAGCGGCGCGGCAGACAGTTCCGCTTACCACGATGCCAGCAGGCTCAGCGTGTACAGAGTCTGGGAGTATTCGGCGGCGGCGATGCTGGAGTCGTTCCTGTCATGCTGTATCTCCAGCGAGACATCGTATCCATCCGCGATCAGATAGCCGAGACGCCCGCTCAGGCGCACGCGATCGTCTTCGCGTGTCCGGCGCGTGCCGTCGGCCAGCGCGTTTGGCTCCGCATAGTGGCTGTGGCGATACTGGACGCCGATCTGCCCCGCCAGACGAGCGGCCAGCATGGTGCTCAGGTCCGCCCTCAGTTCATGCCGGGTAGGCGAGTAACTGGTGAAAAGCGGGGTGGCGATATCCTGCCGATCGTTAAGTTCGAGCCGGTACAGAAAACGGAAAGTGCGATTCTCGCTGCGCCAGCTCATGCTCGCCTGGATCTGCTGGCGTGTACCGGAGAGATAGCCGTATTCGCTGTTCGATTCGGTGATGTCGCCGAGTTCATAGCTGAGATCGAGTTGGCGCCGGCTGTCGAGCGCCCGGCTCGCCTGCAGGCGGGCGGCCACCATGTGGTTGAAGCGCCGCCCGTCGAGAAAGCTCTGCTCCAGGTGCAGGCCGGCGCTGCCGAGCCAGCGGCCGAGCGTGCGTTCGTATTCGGCGGCGGTGTGCAGCAGGGCGGTGTCGAACTCTCTCAGCTCGCGGTGCCTGAGCACATAGGCGCCGCCTTGCAGCACCAGGCCGCCCGTCCCGCGATGGCCTGGGCGGTAGTCGAAGTGGCCGAAGGCGTCGATGAAGGCGTCGCCGCGTCCGGCGCCTTCCAGCGCCTCGTCGTCGCTCAGCAGATAAACGTTGTCGTTATATCCCGTTTCGATGAACAGGGTGGCATTCCACGCGGTCGCGCCGGGTGTCTCGCTGTCAGCGATGTCGTTCACACGGCTGATCAGACGCTGCGACAGAATCTGTATCGCATCGTCCCTGGGTTCCGCCTGCACGCGCCGGATCCAGCGCCGGACCATGTCGTGATCGCCGCGCTGGTAGGCGCTCAGGGCGAGATTGTAGTAGGAGAGTTCGGCCAGCCTGGGGTCGCGGGCCGCCATCAGAAAGGCGGTTTCGGCGGCTTCATACTGCCCCAGGCGGTAATGGCTGGAACCGATGTTGAGATGCAGCGCGGGTTCATCGAGGCCGAGCGCGCGCAGATGGAGAAAAGCGGACAGCGCTTGTTCGTAGCGCTGCTCGTTGAAAGCGGCGACCGCACCGTCGTAGATCGCGTCCGTGCTTTGATCGCCGCGGGCGTCCGGGGCAAGCCAGAGCAGCATCCAGAGCAGCATGGCGGATAAGACCAGCGGCAGCCCTGGCCATGGGTGGAAAAGTGTCACGACTGAGCGGTGCATTGGCTGGAAACAGGGGATTATCCCGGTGGCTGGCGGCGCGGGTCAATGACGCGGATCGGCGACGCCGCCGCGCGGGTGTCCGGCATGCGTGCCCGCGCCGGATAAATCCCGGATAAATTTTAAGTATAATGGGCTTGGTAACGGCTTTTTCAGACCCGAAGGGAGGAAGACATGCAGGTGCAGGTCAATACGGACAACAATGTCCAGGGTGAGGATCTTGTCGCACGCATCAATACGATGGTTGCGCAGGGTTTGGAGCGTTTCAGCGAGCGGGTCACGCGGGTAGAGGTTCATCTCAGCGACCAGAACGGCCAGAAAGCAGGGGATGACGACAAGCGCTGCCTGCTGGAGGCGCGCGTGGCCGGGATGCAGCCGGTGGCGGTGAGTCATCAGGCGCCTGCCATGCAGCAGGCCATCGACGGGGCGCTGGACAAGCTCCGGCGGGCACTGGACAGCGCGCTCGGCAAGCAGGAACGGAGGTAAACGGATTGCGTTCGGCCGGTAGCTGGGGTGACACCGGAAGAACGCAGAGCGATGCAAAAGTCACCTCATGAGGAGGATCATGCAGCACAACAGATACAGAATCCAGTTCCCGCAGACCGAAGCGCACCAGTTGGCGCAGGACGAGGTCTATTTCTACCTGCTCCATGCCGAGGGCGAGAAAACCAAGATACGCTTTCACGATTACGATCGGATCTATCGGCAACCCGGCCTTTATGAACAGGTATTCTACGACCGCCTGAAGTGCAATTCGCCGGTCAAGGTTGCCGAGATCCTGAAATCCGCCGTCGATCAGACCATGGAGCCGTTCACGGGGCTGCGCGTGCTCGATCTGGGTGCCGGCAACGGCCTCATGGGCGAGGCACTGAAGGACTACGGCGTATCGCGCCTGCTTGGCGTCGACATCATCCCGGAAGCGCGTGTTGCCGCGGAGCGCGACCGGCCGCATCTGTACGATGCCTATTATGTGACGGATTTCTGCCGGCTGGGGGAAGACGAGCGCGAGGAGTTCACCTCCTGGGGCCTCAATTGTCTGACCACGGTCGCGGCGCTCGGTTTCGGCGACATTCCGCCGAAGGCGTTCATGGAGGCCTTCAATCTGATTCATCCTCAGGGGTGGGTGGCCTTCAATATCAAGGAGTCGTTTCTCGACGAACGGGATACCAGCGGCTTCTCGACCATGATCAGAGAGCTGATATTCTCACGCTATCTCGACATCTATCACCTGGAGCGCTATCGGCACCGTTTGTCGGTCGAGGGCGAGCCTCTGTATTACTATGCCATTGCGGCGAGAAAGAGCAGCGATATCCCCGTCAGCTTCATTGACCGCTATCTCTAGTGCCGATCGGCAGTGAAAAAAAAGGGGGGCATGCGTGCCCCCCTTCGCCAGTCGCAAGTCTTCCGGCGTAAATCAGCGCAATATGAGGTCGCCCTTGCCCGCCTTCGGGTCGGCATCCGGCGTGTTCATCAGCACGGTGATCGCTCCGCGCATCGCCGCTCCCATGGTGTGATCGACGATGGCATAGTTGCTGGCGCGATCAGCCGGCGAAACGATGTCGAACGACGCCGCTTCCGATACGCCCAGCTGATAGGTGGCCATGCCGTACACCACGTTCCTGGGGTTGCCGTTGGCGTAGACCCGCTCCCAGATGCCGGCGATGGGATGGATGGCGGCCGGCAGGTTGACGTTGGCGTTGACGTAATGGATGCGCACCAGTTCGCCCGGCTTGGCCTGCAGCGCCAGGCTGGCGTTGGGGTCGTGCACCGGATCGTAGTGGAACACCTTGCCGTTGATCAGCGAGCTGGTCCAGCCGCTGTTGTCCATGATGGCGTGATGATCGTCGGCGTTGGGGAAGAACTGCGACTGTACCAGCACATATTCACGATCGGGTTTGGGGAAGTCCTTGGTGAAGCCTTCCTTGGGGTCGACGATGACGATGCCGAACATGCCGCGCGCGATGTGCTGATGCATCGGATCGGCGCCGCAGTGATACATGAAGACGCCGGGATATTTCGCTTCGAAGCGGAAGGTCTTGCTTTCGCCCGGCTTGACCGGCGCAAACTCATCCAGGACGTCGACGACCGCCGCATGGAAATCCATGGAATGCGAGTTCTTGTTGGTTTTGGGGTTGACCAGCGTGAATTCCACGGTGTCGCCCTGCTTGACGCGCACGACCGGTCCGGGCATGTCCTCGCCGAAGGTCCAGGCCGGATACATGGTGCCCTTGTTGTCGATGGCGATATCGTGTTCCATCGCGGTCATGGTGACCTTGACGACTTCGGCCGCAGCCGGGCCGCCGACCAGGGTCAATGCAGACGCGAGCCCCACGGCGCATGCCAGACGGCTGGTGAACCGTTTCCCTTTCATGATGGTACTCCTCTCTCTTGGTGGTTGGTAAATGTGAAGCCTGTTGCCGTGGTCCGGTTCAGCCCGCGCCGTGCCGGCACTGGCACAGCTCGCGCATGTATTCGACCAGACTCTGTATTTCCTCGTCGCTCAGTACGCCGTCCCAGGGCGGCATCAGTACCGATTTATTGATGGATTGGCCGCCACCCTTGACGGCCTGGAACAGGAGTTCGTCCGAGCGAGCGCTCATGGCGGTGGCGTCGGTGTGATCCCGGGGCTGTACCGACATGTCGCGGATATTCACGCCCATGCCGTTCCCCGTGATGCCATGGCACTGCGCGCAGTAGGTCTGGTACAGCGCCTCGCCGCTTTCCGCGGACAGCGCCGGCGCGCTGGACAGGGCGCCGATCAGGACGAATGGCGTGGCGAACATCGCGTGGATTTTCATTGTCCGTTCTCCTTGGCCAGGCCGCGCAGATAGTGCACCAGCTTTTGCAGGTCGGCCTCGCTGAGATGCTTGTTCGGCATGAATGAGCGCGGATCCCAGGCCTGCGGGTTGCGCATGTAACTCATCATGTAGTCTTCCTGCAGTCGCAGCGCGGCGGTATAGACTTCCGGGCCGGAAGAGCCGCCGTAGCCGGATTCGATTTCGTGGCAGGCCATGCAGCCGCGGAACTTGTCGAACATCATTTCGCCCATCGACATCGAGATGGTGCCGGACTGGTAATCACCCGGCTTGATCAGATCCGAGCGTGCCTGCAGCGTCATCAGCGCCGCGGCGACACTGGCCGCATCCGCCGCGCCCAGCGCCGGATGGGGCGGCAGGCTGTCGCTGTCGATTTCATCGGCTGCCGTTCCCGCGTGGACGTGCTTGCCGTAGAACATGCCTGCCGGTCTGATGCGCGTGGGATGCTGCAGCCATTGTTCCAGCCATTCGCTGCGGTATTTGTTGCCGGCATAGAACAGATCGGGCCCTTTGCGTTCCCACAGCGCCGCCAGCGTCGTCGGCGCCGGACCGGTGATGTCATGGCAGGCGACGCAGTCGCGTTCGATGAGGCTCATGTCGGCGGCGGCGATGCCGGTGTAGATCAGGGCTGCCGCTGCCAGGGCAAAACGGCACGCGATGTCATTCATGAGCGTGTTCTCCCGCCCGGGGACGGCGGCGCTCGCCGCGGGTCGAAATCGGCTCACCCTGGAAACCTTCATGGTTGTGCATGCCGAAGCCGGCCTTCATCAACTCACCGTAGAAGAAGTTGGGGTCGAACTCGATGTCGCTCCAGTGATAGTGCTCGTTGGCTTTGATGCCTTTGTATTCGATGACGGTCATCGGTCCGCCATGATCCTGGCCGCTGCTGTTGTTGCTGACATGCGGGTCGACGTGATCGTGCATCATCCACAGTCCCGGATTGTTCATTTCGACGATGACGTCGTAGCGCTCTCCGGGACCGATCGGCACGGTGTCGGCGTAGTAGGGATGCGGCAAAGCAGTGCCGTCCTTGTGCGTGACCAGCATGTCGTGACCGTGCAGATGCATGGAATGGAATTCGCTGCCGGCGCCGATGAAGCGGATGCGCAGCACGTCGCCCTTCTCCACGCGTATGGGCTGGGTGTAGGGGAAGGAACGTCCGTTCATGGAGAAATAGTTGGGTGTATCGAGCGGTCCGCCGCCCTGGCCGAGCTTGTCGGCGTAGACCGTATCCCAGGAGCTGAGCATCATGATCGCTTCCTGGGTAACGCGTTTTTCCAGCTTGCTCGGTTTCTTGGGTGCAACCACCAGCGGTCCCCACATGCCGCGTATGCCGACATGCTCGGCGACATTGACGTGGCAGTGGTACCAGAGCGTGCCGACCTTGTCGGCCTTCCAGCGGTAGGTGTAGGTCTCGCCCGGATCGATACCCTTCTGCGTCAGGCCCGGCACACCGTCATTGAGCCAGTTGTCGAGGCGCTGGTAGATGCCGTGCCAGTGGATGGTGTGCGTCAGGCTGGTATTGTTGGTAACATGCACAGTGACGTCGTCGCCTTCCTGGACGTGGATCAGCGGAGCGGGCACCTGCCCGTTGAACGCGAAAACCTGGTAGCGCAATCCGGGAGCCACGTCGATGACGCGCTCTTCAATGGTCAGCTCGAACTCGCGTTCCGCAGCAGCGGCGTGCATGACGGGGATGAGCGCGGCAAGGCAGGCGAATAGCATCGCCATCGGCAGGCGGTGGTGCCATGGCCGGGGTGCATGCCGGGGTGCATGTAGGTGGCGGCGGATCATCGAACACTCCTCTTGGTCGATGCTGGGTTGGGTAATTTGCAGCAAAAACAGCGTCTTATTCTTATAAGTTGCATTATGAATACATTTTATAAGACGTATAAAATGTATTTCTAGTGCATGTTATAATGCGAACACGCCTTCCTTGTCAAGAACGGATTGCGCGTTTGATCGCAGTGCACATGCCATATGCAGCACGGTACCTGAATCCATGCAGCTGACGCTTTATACAGACTATTCGCTCAGAGTGCTGATCTACCTCGGCACGCATCGCGACGGTATCGTGACCATCAGCGAGATTGCGGGGAGTTACGGCATTTCCCGCAACCACCTGGTCAAGGTCGTGCACAATCTTGCCGGGCTCGGTTTCATTCATACCACGCGGGGCAAGGGCGGCGGCATGCGTCTGATGAGGCCGCCGGCCGAGATCAATCTCGGTGAGGTGGTGCGCAGCACGGAAGGCGGTTTCGATCTGGTCGAGTGCATGAACAGCGAGACCAATACCTGTCCCATTCACCAGATGTGTCAGCTGAAAGGCGTGGTGCGCGAAGCGCTGAATGCGTTCACCGCGGTGTGGGACAAGTACACGCTGGCGGATATCGTGCAGAACAGAAATCAGCTGGCGCACGTTTTGCGATGGCAGCCGGGCGTGCTGCGCTCGACCTGAGACCTGGCCGTGCCCGGCGGGTACCGGTGTCGCAGTCGTTGACCGGCGCTGTAGCCGACGCCCAATGATTATGGCTAATGATTATGGCTGGAGCCGCCGGTTTTCAGACCTGCAGTTTGGGTTGCACGCGCTGGATGCGTTCGGCTTTGTCTGCTTCCCTGGAGAGCGTGGCGGTGTATTCGCGGCCTTCGATCCAGTAGACGATATGGATGTCCGCCTCCCTTTGCGCCCCGTCCATCAGCGCGATGAAGTCCGCCGCCGAAGCGGGCGTGGCGCCATTGATGGCGGTGATCAGCGCGCCTGGCGGAATACCGGCTGCGGCCGCTGCGCCTGCCGATCGTCTCACCAGCACGCCGTTTCTGTCGCCGAGGGCAAGGCGTTCACGCAGCGCTTCCGTGACGGTGGCCACGCTCATGCCGAAGGTGGTTACCAACTGATCGTCGTCGAGCGGATCATCGATGCGGTGCCGGATGGCATCGAGGATGGCGGGCGCAATGAAGATGGCGGCGTTTTCGCGGATCGCCATGGCCAGGCTGTCGCTGGGGCGGGCATCGACATAAAGCGGGTTTTCGGACGCGGCGGTGCGCAGTTCGAGCGCGCCGATGTAGGTGCCTTCGACGAGGTCGTCGATGAGGACGCGTTGCAGCCGTGTGCCTGTGGCGCTGAGTATGCTGGAGATGAGCTCGTGAGTCATCGGCCGCGATGTCTCGATGCCGTGCAGGGCCATGAGGATGGCGCGGGCTTCGGACGGCCCGATGATGAGCGGAATGGTATCGCCGGAGCCCGGCTCGCGAAGCAGCACTACCGGTGTGCCGGTCGAGCTGATGACGTCGACCGTGAACAGTTCGACGGCGATCATGTCCTGAATGGGAGCGTGCAGTTCGCGGGCGCTGGCCGGTACCGCTCCTATCAGGGCGGCGACGAGCCAGAGCAAGGGACGAGAGAAAACGATCGGCAGGGGACGCATGGGACTTTCTCCAGTCCTGCGCGGCCGGGAGTCGGCGTGGGCAGCGCGGTCCGGGTGCGCAGGCATGCTCGAGACCGCTGCGTCCATTATAGAAGCCGGCATGGGAGGAAGAACAGCGCCGGGGCGTATGCCGCATCGATACGCCGCATCGATACCGGTTGTGCGGGACAGCTTGCGCAGGCTCACTGTTCGTAGGAAGATCGCTGCATGTCGAATGCAAGAGCAAAAATCCTGCTGGTTTGCGCCGCGCTGGCGGCGGCGCTGGCCGTCGTCGCCGGCGCTTTCGGCTCACATGCGCTGCGCGGCCGCATCGATCCGCCCCTGTTTTCCGTCTATGGCACCGCGGTCCAGTACCATTTCTATCATGCGCTGGGGCTGTTCGCGGCAGGCATGCTCGCCGATCGCTTGCCACAGGTTCGCCTCATCGTCTGGTCGGGCTGGCTGATGCTGGCGGGGATCGTGCTGTTTTCAGGCAGTCTCTATGCCATGAGTCTGTTCGGCGCGCGTCTGGGCATGCTCACGCCCGTGGGCGGCGCGGCATTCATTCTGGGCTGGATTTTCCTCGCCGTCGGCCTCCTTCGCGCCGACGTCCGCCGCTGAGCGGCGGCGCGTTTCCCGTCAGCGGCAAGCAGGCTTCAGAAGCTGGTTCAGGAACTGGGGGTGACGATCGTGCGCACCGGCCCCGGCGCCGCCGGTTCGGTGCTGCGGGTGAGCCGCGCATCCTGCGAGATGACGACCGGCATGCGTTGCGCCAGCCTGCTCGCGGGCAGTTCCATGCGGTGCTCATAGATCGTGCTGAAGTACAGCACGTTCTGCACGTAGTTGCGGGTCTCGCGGAAGGGAATGGTCTCCGCCCAGATGTCCGCGGCCATCAGATGATCCTTGGGCAACCAGTTTTCCACCCGCTGCGGGCCGGCGTTATAGGCCGCCACCGCCGCCGCCTGGTGGCCGAAGCGATCGAGCATCTGTCTGAGATAGGTCAGGCCCAGGCGCAGGTTGGTTCCGATGTCGGACAGGGCGCTCTGGTCCGGCGGCGGCATGTTCAGATGGGCGGCGACGCGCCGTGCGGTTGCCGGCATCAGCTGCATCAGCCCCAGTGCGCCGGCCGGTGAGCGCGCATCGGGGGCAAAAGCGCTCTCCTGACGTACGACGGCGTAAGCGAGCGCCGCATCGATGTTGTGGGCGCGAGCCTGGGCCACGATCTGTTCTCGGTGGGCGAGCGGAAAGCGCATTTCGATGTCGTCACGCGCGGAACTGCGTGCGAGGGTGAGAATCGCGCGGTCGTGCCAGCCCCAGTTGTGTGCGAGCGTCGCCGCGGTCTGCAATTGGCTGTTGTTGAGATTGCGCGTCGCGTAATGCCATTCGCGGCGGGCGTCGAGTAGCCGGTCGAGCGCATGGAGTTCGCGAGCGCGGACCATGCCAGCTGCCGCTTCGCTGGTGACCGGATCGGTTGCCTCGGCGGAGAGCGGGGCGTGCTGGAAGGCATACGGCAGATCCAGTTGATCGGCGGCGAGGAAGGCGTAGTAGCCGCGTTCGATAGCCAACTCGAGGTAGATTTCTTCCGCGTGCGCTTCTTGTCCGAGCGCGGCCAGCGCGCGTGCCCGCCAGTAGCGCCAGTCGGGTGCGGCGCGTTCCGTTTCGTTCAGGCGATCGATGGCCCGCAGCACGCCGTACCAGTCTTCCCGCGCCAGTGAGGCGCGTACGCGCCATGCCCGTACGGTGTCGTCGGACCATTCATCGTCGACCGCCGTCAGGCGCTGTACCGCCAGCGGATGGCTGCGCAGGGCGAGCATCGTTGCCAGCTTCCCTTCGATTTCCACCCGCGTCGCCGAGCCGATCTGCGTGCCTTCTTCCCGTGAGCGATCCCACAGGCTGATGGCCTGTTCGAGATCGGTGCTCGCCATGCGCTGGATTCCATGAGCCAGGATGTCGTCGCGTACGGGGGGAGAGATGGCTTGCAGCTGTCCGGTATTGAGCAGATGGGGGCGATTGTGTACCTGGAGCCAGAGTTCCGCCCACTCCTTCTCCTGGCCGCTCATGAAGCGCAGCAGGTAGCGCGCGAGCCTGGTTTGCTGGGCTGCCATCGCCAGTCTGAAGCGTTGCCATGCCAGTTCTGTCGTGACTCCGCCCTGCTGCTGCCAGAGTGAAAACAGCCGATCACAGGCGGCGGGTTGCGACTGCGCGACCAGCCACAATGAGGTGATGTTTTCCAGCGCCGCTCCGGTGCGGCCGGTATGGTGCAGGGCGAGACGACGGTGGCATTCGAGTTCGGTGCCGACGCCATGCGCCGGATAGTTCGCGAGCAACTGTTGCCATTGTCCGCGCTGAGCCAGCGATTGCAGCCAGCGTTGACGCAGCCGGTCGGCCAGCGGTGTGCCGGCGTTGTCGGTGATGAAGGCCGCGATGTCGCTGTCCCGCGCCTGGCTCAGCGTCCGGTTCAATTGTTCGAAGCGCAGATAGGGGTAGAGCGGGTAGTGATGCAGGCTGCGCAGCAGGTGTTCGAATTCAGTCAGATTGCCGCGCTTGAGCGCGCTTTCCGCTGCCAGGAAGTCGGCGCGTTGCTGGCGTGTTTCCGGCGCCGGATCGGCGATTGCCGGTGCGGCGGCGAGCGTAAGCGCCAAGGCGAACGTCGACAGTGACAGCAGGATGTGCATGACCGATCCCATGAAAGATTCTATGAAAGATTCGTACCACTTTCTGGCAAGACTAACCGAAACAGCGGTGCGGTGCAGAAGGAAGAAAAGCGCAGCGGGAGGGAGAAACGGTAAGGCGGGTAAAGCGGAGCAGTGGAACCGGCACCGCGGTGCACCTGGATGCACCGCGGTGACTTGCGCGGTCAGGCAGCGACGTCCTTGAGCGCCTTGAGCGCCTGGATCTTCACCACGTTACGGGCAGGCTTCGCCTTGAAGGTGATTTCCTGGCCGTTGAAGGGATTGATGCCCTTGCGCGCCTTGGTGGCGGGCTTGCGGGTGACCTTGATCTTGAGCAGGCCCGGCAGGGTGAATACGCGCGCACCGCCATTCTTGACGTGTCCTTCGATCACATACTTCATCTCTTCGAGAACGGAGGTGATCTGCTTCTTGGTCAGGCCGGTGTTGTCGGCGAGATGGGCGATGGTGGCGGAGCGGGTGTAGGGTTCCTTGATCACCTTGACTGTGCGCGTCGCGGGCTTCTTGGCGACGGCCTTCTTGGTCGTCGTTTTCTTCTTAGCTACGGCTTTCTTTCGAGCAACCATTCTTGTTTTCTCCTGGCTTTTGGTTGGTGGAACGCAACTAATCGACCATTATTGAGTATGCGCAGCATAGCAACGTATTTTTTAATGCGCAATCCATTTCTTGCTAAAATTCCGGGGTGTTCCGGAGTCGCTCATCCGCCTTTATTTACGGGGTTTGCGGCCATTATGAGGTGATCGTGGAGAACGGTATGAAACGCACGGAAGACTACCGGGAGCCTTTCTACAAGCGTCGAGGCCTGCATTTCGAGTGTACGCGCTGCGGTGCCTGCTGTACCGGCAGCGCGGAGGAATACGTATTTCTGAGCCGCGAGGAAGCGCGTCGGCTCGGCGCGCACCTCGGCTTGAGCTGGTCCTGGTTTCGCCGGCGCTATCTGACATATACCGCTGAAAAAGACTTGGTGCTGCGCATGAGGGATGATGGCGCTTGCGCGATGTTGCGGGCGGATGGCAGTTGCCGCGCCTATCAGGCTCGTCCCGTGCAGTGCCAGACCTATCCCTTCTGGCCGGAGCTGGTGCGTTCGGCCAAAGCCTGGCGGCGCGAGGCGCGGCGCTGCGAGGGGATAGATCGCGGCGCGCGCGTGCCGCTGGCGATGATCGAAGCGGCGTTGCGGGAGGAGCGGTCATGAGCGGCGCACGCGGCGGCGCCGACGATATCGTCATCGATCTCGATATCCCGGCCGAGGAATGTCTGCGCTACTACGAAGGCACGGCAAGCGTGGTGCTGGTGCGTGCGCGCGACGGCCGGACCGTACAGTTTCCGGCGCATCTGCTGCGTCGTTTCGTCGGGCATGCCGGCGTGCGCGGCGGTTTCGTGCTGCGCTGCGATGCCGACAATCGCCTGATCAGCATCGAGCGCCTGACAGCGGGTGACGGTCGTGGCATCTGATGCGCTGACAGGTCTGCTCGCCATCATGGCGCGCCTGCGCGCACCGGAAGGCGGCTGCGCATGGGATCGCGCGCAGACTTTTTCCAGTCTGATGCCGTATGTCATCGAGGAAGCCTACGAAGTGCGGGATGCCGTCGAGCGCGGGGATGTCGCGGGCTTGCGCGAGGAACTCGGCGATCTGCTGTTCCAGATCGTTTTCTGCGCGCGTATCGCCGAAGAGGACGGTTGCTTCGATTTCGATGCCGTCGCCGCCGGTATCGGCGACAAGCTCGTGCGTCGGCATCCCCATGTGTTCGCCGCGCCAGCGGGCACGGCTCCGGATGAGGGCGCGTGGGAGGCGCACAAGGAGCAGGAGCGCCACGCGCGTGCACAGGCGGCGGGTGATGTCGCGCCGGGCGTGCTCGCCGGCGTTGCCCATGCGCTGCCGGCGCTGATGCGCGCGGTCAAGTTGCAGGACCGCGCGGCGAGGGTGGGGTTCGACTGGCCGGAGGTCGAGCGCGTCATGGAGAAAGTGGACGAGGAACTGGGCGAACTGCGGGCGGAGTTCGCGGCGGCCGATCCGGACCGCCTCGAACATGAGCTCGGCGATGTGTTGCTCGCGGTGAGCAATGTCGCCCGGCATCTCGGTGTCGACCCCGAGCAGGCCTTGCATCGCGCCAACCGCCGTTTCGAGCGACGCTTCGCGCACATGGAGACGCTCAGCGCCGAGGCCGGCCGCCTGATGGACGAGTTCACGCTGGAAGAGCTGGAGGCCCTGTGGGTGCGAGCCAAGGAAGAGCTCGCCCGCGGCGGGCGGGGTGGATGAGTGCTGTTGCTGTCTCTACCGGCCTCCGCCGGCTCGCCGCCATTTTCCTGACGCCCCGGGTCCGGTGCCGGCCGGTCGTTCCGCCGCGCCCTCCGCTATCGGCTCTTGTGCTTGTTGTTGACATGGCCCGGATACCTCATCAAAATAAGCGGCTTGCTTTTGGAGGGGTTCCCGAGCGGCCAAAGGGATCAGACTGTAAATCTGACGGCTCTGCCTTCGGAGGTTCGAATCCTCCCCCCTCCACCGGGTCTCTCGAGGTGGTTTTCTCCGTGCATGCTGCCGGGGGAGCATCGCGGCGAGTTTGATGTAAAGGCCCGGGAGTATACGGAGTCCAGATGGGGGCGGCGTAACGAGGCGGGTGTAGTTCAATGGTAGAACTTCAGCCTTCCAAGCTGATAGCGTGGGTTCGATTCCCATCACCCGCTCCAAGCACAGCAGTCAGATAACAGGGGCCGTGTCATGATCGCGGCTCCTGTTGTCTGATTCCTGAGCTGCCCATATAGCTCAGTCGGCAGAGCACTTCCTTGGTAAGGAAGAGGTCACCGGTTCAAATCCGGTTATGGGCTCCAGACAGAAACCGGACAAGGTTTCGAGTAAGGCTTGCAGTGCAGGGAAACAACAGGTTCGAAACGCGGACGGCAGGCCGGCCAGGCTGACTGCCGGCCCGTTTCCGCATTCAGATCAGGAGAGTAGTCCGATGTCGAAGGGTAAATTTGAGCGTACGAAGCCGCACGTGAA
>CAYLYS010000009.1:0-37147 GCA_964388175.1 uncultured Chromatiales bacterium
GGGTTAGCGCCGCCACCGAGTCGATGATGACCACGTCGACCGCGCCGGAACGCACCAGCATATCGGCGATTTCCAGCGCCTGCTCGCCGGTATCCGGCTGCGACACCAGCAGATCGTCGACGTTGACGCCGAGCTTCTCGGCATAGGAAGGATCGAGCGCGTGCTCGGCATCGATGAAGGCCGCGGTGCCGCCCGCCTTCTGCGCTTCGGCGATGACCTGCAGCGTCAGGGTGGTCTTGCCGGATGACTCAGGCCCGTAGATCTCGATGACGCGGCCGCGCGGCAGACCGCCGATGCCGAGCGCGATATCGAGGCCGAGCGAACCGGTGGAGATGGTGCTGATGTCGCGCGCGACATTGTCATCGCCCAGGCGCATCAGCGAACCCTTGCCGAACTGCCGTTCGATCTGGCTCAGCGCCGCGCTCAATGCCTTTCTCTTGTTGTCGTCCATCCGTTTCTCCCGTGATATCGCTGGCTCTGTCGAAACAGCGCTGCCGCCATGGCGGGCGCGCACAATGGCAGCGATTATCCCATGAATGGCAGGTGGCTCCTAGCCCCGCTTCGCCCACCATCGCCGAGTCGCGGATCGGCGCCGGACTGAATCAATGGCTACTGAATCTAAGGGCTATTGAATCAAGGACTGCGGACGGGACAGGCCGGCGCAGCGCAGCGGGCTGTCACGCCAGCGGCCAATACCCCAGCGCCCGATACCCCGCCGGCGTCGATTCCATCAGTGCCCAGTCGCGCGCCTCCCATACCAGCGGCGCCACCCGCGGCAGCGGCGCCGGCGGCCGGCGCAAACGGCGCATCAGCGTGAGATGCGGACGGTACGGACGCGCTTCGAGCGCGATCGCGCCGAGGGTGGTTTCGGCGCCGATCTCGGTGGCAAGCGCAGCGTGCAGCGCGGCGAGCGGCGCGCTCGGCTGCGGCCCCAGCCACAGCACACCGGCATGGCGCCAGTAGGCGATGCGATCGAGCACCAGCGTGAAACGTACGGCCCGCACGCGGGCGGCGGCAGCCACCACGCACGGCAGCGTCTCCGGCGCCAGATCGCCGAGAAACAGCAGGGTGATATGCAGACGTTCGCTGGACACCGCACGCCCCGGCAGTCCGGCGAGCACCGGGGGCAAGACCGTCGCCAAGCGGGCACGCAGTTCCTCGTCCGGCAACAGCGCAAAGAACAGACGCCGTCGCTCCACGATCGCTGCGCCGCCCATGACCACGCGCCGGCTCAGCGCCAGGTTTCGAGCAGGGTGATCACCCCCTGCAGCGCGGCGATCGTGGCCTGCCAGCGCACCGCGCTGCGGTCGCCGACGAAATGCTCGGTGCGCGCGACCACGATGCGGCCGGCGGCGGCCCAGGCCAGGCAAACGGTGCCCACCGGCTTTTCCGGCGAACCGCCGCCCGGGCCGGCGATGCCGCTGATCGCCACACTGATCTGCGCGCGACTGAAGCGCAGCGCGCCTTCGGCCATGGCGCGCACCGTCTCCTCGCTCACCGCACCGTGCGCCTGCAGCGTGGCGGCATCGACGCCGAGCATCTCGCGCTTGGCATCGTTGGAATAGGTGACGAAACCGCGATCGAAGTAGTGTGAACTGCCCGGTACCGCGGTGATCGCCTGCGCCACCCAGCCGCCGGTGCAGGACTCCGCCGTCGCCAGCACCAGCCCACGCTGCTGCAGCAGCTCTCCCGCGCGGCGGGCCAATTTTTTCAGCTCATTTTCCATGATCCGGTATAATGCCCTGCGATCTCACGCCTGCCATCATCGTGCTTCACAATATAACCGGCTTTCTCAACACACTCGCTCTGCGCATCGCACCACAGCGCGCGCTGGCGCGCCTGGTTTACCGGCTGACGCGCGTGCGCGCACCGGCGCTCAAGAACATCTTAATCCGCCTTTTCGTCCGTCTCTACCGCGTGGACATGAACGAAGCGGCCGAGCCCGATCCCGGCGCCTATCGCGACTTCAACAGCTTCTTCGTCCGCGCCCTGCGCCCGGACGCACGGCCGCTGCGCCTCGCCGCCGACGAAATCGCCATACCGGCGGACAGCGCGATCAGCCAGAGCGGCATCATCAGCGGCGACCGCCTGCTCCAGGCCAAGGGCATCGATTACACGGTGAGCGCGCTGCTCGGCGCGGCGGGCAATGAGGCCGAGCGTTTCATCGGCGGCCATTACGCCACGCTCTATCTCTCGCCGCGCGATTACCACCGCGTGCACATGCCGCTCGACGGCGAGCTGCGCGCGATGCGCTACATCCCGGGAGAGCTGTTCAGCGTCAACGATTATTCCACGCACCACGTGCATGGCCTGTTCACCCGCAATGAACGCCTGGTGACGCTGTTCGACACCGCCGCCGGACCGATGGCGGTGATCCTGGTCGGTGCGATCTTCGTCGCCGGCATCGAGACGGTGTGGACGGGCGCGCTCAGCGCAGACGCGCCGCGCGGCCACTGGCGCGAAGGTGACGCGCCGGTGCGCCTGGCCCGCGGCGCGGAACTCGGCCGCTTCAACATGGGCTCCACCGTCATCGTCCTCTTCGGCCCGCGGCGCATCGCCTGGACCGACACCCTGATCCCCGGCGCAACGGTAAGAATGGGCCAGGCGATGGGGCGGATAGAAACGCCCGCCCTCCCCCACAGCTGAGTCCTTCGCTCGGCTCACGGACAAATGGGGGACAAAGGGGGCAAAGGGATCAGATCCTGCTGCAACCTGCAAAAGGGTCTGCCCCCTTTGCTCAGGCGCGCGGCGTGGTGAACGCCATCACCTCATCGATATCGCGTACGCCCGCCGCCAGCATCAGCAGCCGATCGAGACCGAGCGCGACGCCGGCGCAGGCCGGCAGACCGTGCGCCAGCGCGGCGAGCAGGCGTTCATCGAGCGGCAGCGCCGGCAAGCCCGCGGCGCGCCGGCGCTCGTTGTCCTGCGCGAAGCGCGCACGTTGCTCGCCGGCATCGCCGAGCTCGTGATAGCCGTTGGCGAGCTCGATGCCGTGCAGATAGAGCTCGAAACGCTCCCCCACCACCGGATCGTCACCGCGCAGCCGCGCAAGCGCCGCCTGGCTGGCGGGATAATCGTAGAGGAACAGCGGGCGCTCGCCGCCGAGCCGTGGCTGGATCAGGTGACTCAGCAGCAGATCCAGCCAGCCGTCGCGATCGAGTGCCGGCGCATCGAGACCATGAGCGCGCGCGCACGCCGCCAGTTCCGCCGTCGGTGCGGCATGGGGATCGAGACCGAGATGAATACGGAAGACCTCGGCGTAGCTCAGGCGTTCGGATACGGCAGACAGATCCAGCACGGCACAGACCAGCTCCGCGACCTCGTCCATCAGGGCATGATGATCGAAACCGGGACGGTACCATTCGAGCAGGGTGAATTCGGGATTGTGCATGCGCCCGCGCTCGCCGTCGCGGAAAACGCGCGCGATCTGATAGATCGGACCGGCGCCGGCGCACAGCAGGCGCTTCATGGCGAATTCGGGCGAGGTCTGCAGATAAAGCGTTTCACCGGCGGGCACACCGGGACCGGCGCAGCGCGCGTACAGGCTGTGGATCTGCGGATCGGTAGCGGGATAGTGCGCAAGCACCGGCGTCTCGACTTCGAGCACGCCGCGCGCGGCGAAGAAAACGCGGATGCGGGCCAGGATATCGGCCCGCATCCGCAGACGATCGAGCGTTGCGCCGGGACGCCAGTCGAGGTCGTCCGGCGCGCGGGTAAAAATCCCGCTCAGCTCTTCACCCGGGAAACGTAGGCGCCGGTGCGGGTATCGACCTTGACGCGCTCGCCCACTTCGAGGAACAGGGGCACGCGCACCACGGCGCCGGTTTCCAGCTTGGCCGGCTTGCTGCCGCCGCCCGAGGTATCGCCGCGCACGCCGGGATCGGTCTCGACGATTTCGAGCTCGACGAAATTCGGCGGCGATACCGCCAGCGGCGCATCGTTCCACAGCGTGACGATGCAGATTTCCTGCCCCTTGAGCCACTCGGTGGCATCGCCGATGGTGCCGGCATCGACCTGATACTGCTCGAAGGTCTCAGGCTTCATGAAATGCCAGAACTCACCGTCGCTATAGAGGTATTCCATATCGAGATCGACGACGTCGGCACCTTCCAGCGTATCGCCGGATTTGTAGGTACGCTCGTTGACGCGGCCGGTCTTGAGATTGCGGAACTTCACCCGCGTGAAGGCCTGTCCCTTGCCCGGCTTGACGAAGTCGAGATCGACGATGCTGCACGGATCGCCGTCGATCATGAGCTTGAGACCATTCTTGAATTCGTTGGTGCTGTATATCGCCATGGCGCCTTTTCCGGATTGAAAACTGACGGGGCACGCTGCCCGCGGCAGGCCATACCTGCTGATTTACAAAGCCGCGGTGGAATCCCCTACAATGTCGGCGCACGCTGGCCCTTGCCGGGGCCGGGAGCGACGAGGGGCATATGATAGCGCGAACTCAAGCCTGCTTGCAGCCGGAAGGCTGGCAGCGCGAACTGGCGGAAGGATACCGTCTGCCCGCCGAACTGCTCGCCGACCTGGGGTTGACGGCGGCGGACATCGACGTCGATCTCGACCCGCGCAACCCCTTCCCCATGCGGGTACCGGCGAGTTATGCCCGGCGCATACGCCGGCACGACCCGCACGACCCGCTGCTGCGCCAGGTGCTGCCGCTGCGCGACGAACGGGCGCTGGCGCCGCCGGACTATACGCGCGACCCGGTCGGCGATCTGCACGCCGAGCTCACCCCCGGCGTGCTGCACAAATACCACGGGCGCGCGCTGCTGATCACCACCGGCGCCTGCGCGGTGCACTGCCGCTACTGCTTCCGCCGCCACTTCCCCTACGCCGAGTCCGCCGCCGGCACCGACGCCTGGCAACCCGCGCTAACCGCTCTGGCAGAGGACGGCACATTGCAGGAAGTCATCCTCAGCGGCGGCGACCCCCTCGCCCTCGGCAGCCGCCGCCTGGGCGAGCTGATCGGCGGCCTCACTGCGCTGCCCCATCTGCGGCGCCTGCGCCTGCACACGCGCCTGCCCGTGGTATTGCCCACGCGCATCGATGACGCACTGCTCGGTCAGCTGTCGGCGACGAAGCTGAAGACCGTGATGGTGATCCACGCCAATCACGCCAACGAGATCGACGGTGAAGTGAAGGAGGCACTGGCGCGCCTGCATGCGGCCGGCGTCACGCTGTTCAACCAGAGCGTGCTGCTGCGCGGGGTCAACGACGATACGGCGACGCTGGTCGCGCTCAGCGAGGCGCTGTTCGACGCCGGCGTCACGCCCTACTATCTCCATCTGCTCGACCGCGTCGCCGGCGCCGCCCACTTCGAGGTGCCGGCGGAACGCGCACGCGAACTGCATCGCGAGATGCAGGCAATGCTGCCCGGCTATCTGGTACCGCGCCTGGTCAGGGAAGAAGCCGGCGCGCCGGCGAAGACGCTGCTGATCTAGCGCAGTGCTCTGATGCTCTGGCGGTAACTTCCGGCAGCGCCGCCTGCAGCGGGAGGGGATCCGTCGACCGGGGACCGTCGGCCGCAGGGATGCGGCCGTCGAGCATACAGGGAAGTATTCACAACGTGTCCCCATCGGCAGACCCACTCACGTTTCCGCAACGCAAGTCGTTTGCCGGCGAACGGCACAGCAGGAACCCGGGCGGATTCAATAAAAAGGGCGGAACGATGTTCCGCCCTTTTGCGTCTTGCCCGACGCTGACTTCAGCGTGCGGCGCGCAGTGCCGCGATGCGCTCTTCCAGCGGCGGATGGGTCATGAACAGCCGCTTGAGACCGCTGCGCATCATGACACCCGAGATGCCGAAAGCCGCGAGCTGGTCGGGCAGCGGATGCGGCGTGCGCTGCTGCAGACGCTCCAGCGCCGCGATCATCTTCTCGCGACCCGCCAGGCGGGCGCCGCCGCTGTCGGCGCGGAACTCGCGCTGGCGGCTGAACCACATGACGATGATCGAAGCGAGGATGCCGAGCACGAGCTGGGCGATGATGGCGGTGATCCAGAATGCCGGGCCGTGGCCGCGCTCGGTCTTGAACACGACGCGGTCGACGACATGGCCGATGACGCGCGACAGGAAGATGACGAAGGTGTTGACCACGCCCTGGATCAGCGCCAGCGTGATCATATCGCCGTTGGCGACATGGCTGACCTCGTGGCCGAGCACGGCCTCGGCCTCGTCGCGGCTCATCGACTGCAGCAGGCCGGTGCTGACCGCGACCAGCGCGGCATTGCGGCGCGCGCCGGTGGCGAAGGCGTTGACATCGGGGGAATCATAAATGGCGACTTCGGGCATGCCGATACCGGCGTCCTGCGCCTGACGGCGCACGGTCTGCACCAGCCAGCTCTCGGTTTCATTGCGCGGCTGCTCGATCACGCGCGCACCGGTGAAGCGCTTGGCCGTCCACTTGGACATCGCCAATGACATGAAGGAGCCGCCCATGCCGATGATGAGGGCAAACCCCAGCAGCGCCTTCATATCGAGCCCCACACCCTGCTCATCGAGGATGCGCTCGACGCCGAACAAACGCAGCACGATGCTCAGTACCAGCAGAATCGCGATATTGGTCGCCAGAAACAGCATAATACGCTTCATATCAGCCCCGGATGAAAAATCGTTACAGACCCCGATAAGATAATGTCGCCGCCGCCTTTTTCAAGGGCAGGCGGCAAAACCGCTTGCCGGCCCCTCAGGCGGGCTCCAGGCGATCGACGCGCCTGAAGCCCTGCGGCAGCTTGAGCCCGCGCCGCCCGCGCTCACCCAGATAATGCTCCAGATCACGTGGCTTGAGCACCGTATGTCGCTGTCCCGCCTGGACTCTGAGCGAGCCGTCTTCCGGCACCACGGCAAGCGCGGCGACCTTCTCCTCCCCCGCTTTCGCCGGAATACCGATCATGCGCACCCCCTTGCCGCGCGCCAGCAGCGGCAGATCCGTCGCCGGGAACAGCAGCATATGACCTTCGGTAGTGACGGCGGCAATCTTCACCCGCCCCAGGCTATCGATCGGTAGCGGCACCGGGCAGGGCGGCAGCACGCCGGCGCCGTCCGGCACCGTCAGCACGGTCTTGCCGGCCTTGTTGCGCGTGTACAGCTCGCCGAGCCTGGCGATGAAGCCATAGCCGGCATCGCTGGCAAGCAGATAGAGCGCATCGTCCGCCCCAGTCATCATCCCGGCGAAGCGGGCGCCATCCGGCGGGTTGAGGCGGCCGGTGAGCGGTTCACCCTGGCCGCGCGCACTCGGCAGGGTATGCGTCGGCAGCGCATAGACGCGGCCGTGGCTGTCGATGAAATACGCCGCCAGATTGCTGCGCCCCGCCATCGCCGCCTTGAAACCGTCACCGGCCTTGTAGGCGAGCGCCGTCGCATCGACCTCGTGGCCCTTGGCGGCGCGCACCCAGCCCTTCTCCGACAGCACGATGGTGACCGGCTCGGCGACGAGCAGCGCGTTTTCATCCATCGCCTGGGCCGCCTCGCGCGTGACCAGCGGCGAGCGGCGCTCATCGCCGTATTTTTCGGCGTCCGCCTCCAGTTCGCTGCGGATCAGCTTCTTCATCCGCGCCGGCGATTCCAGCGTCTTCTCCAGTTCGCGGCCTTCGGCGGCGAGCTTGTTCTGCTCGTCGCGGATCCTGACCTCTTCCAGCCGCGCCAGGTGCCGCAGGCGCAGATCGAGCACGGCGTCGGCCTGGATCTCGCTGAGACCGAAACGCGCCATCAGCTCCGCGCGCGGATCGTCCTCCTCGCGGATGATGCGGATCACTTCGTCGATATTGAGATAGCAGATCAGCAAACCGTCGAGGATGTGCAAGCGCCGCTGCACGGCGTCGAGCCGGTGGCGCAGGCGACGCGTGACGACCTCGGTGCGAAAGCTCAGCCATTCGCCGAGCAGCGTCCTGAGATCCTTGACCTGCGGACGACCGTTGAGGCCGATGACGTTCATGTTGATGCGGTAACTGCGCTCGAGGTCGGTGGTCGCGAACAGATGCGACATCAGCGCATCGAAATCGATGCGGCTCGAACGCGGGATGATCACCAACCGGGTCGGGTTCTCATGGTCGGACTCGTCGCGCAGATCCTCCACCATCGGCAGCTTCTTCGCCGTCATCTGCTGCGCGATCTGCTCCAGCACGCGCGCGCCGGAGACGTTATAGGGCAAGGCGGTAACGACGATGCCCTCACGGTCGCGCTCGTAGCGCGCGCGCATGCGCACCGCGCCGGTGCCGCTGCGGTACATGCGCAGAATCTCCTCGCGCGGCGTGACGATCTCGGCTTCGGTGGGGAAATCGGGACCGAGGATATCCTGGCACAGATCTTCGACCGTGGCCTTCGGATCGTCGAGCAGACGCACGCAGGCGCGCACGACTTCGCGCAGATTGTGCGGCGGAATGTCGGTCGCCATGCCGACGGCAATGCCGGTGACGCCGTTCAGCAGCACGTGGGGCAGGCGCGCCGGCATGACGCTCGGCTCCTCCAGCGTGCCGTCGAAGTTCGGCACCCAGTCGGCCGTGCCCTGGCCGAGCTCGGAGAGCAGCAGCTCCGCGTAGCGCGACAGGCGCGACTCGGTGTAGCGCATGGCGGCGAAGGACTTCGGATCGTCGGGCGCGCCCCAGTTGCCCTGGCCGTCGACCAGCGGGTAGCGGTAACTGAACGGCTGCGCCATGTGCACCATGGCTTCGTAGCAGGCCGAGTCGCCATGCGGGTGGAACTTGCCGATGACGTCGCCGACGGTACGCGCCGATTTCTTGTATTTCGCCGTCGCCGACAGGCCGAGTTCGGACATGGCGTAGATGATGCGGCGCTGCACCGGCTTGAGACCGTCGCCGATATGCGGCAGCGCGCGGTCGAGGATCACGTACATCGAGTAATCGAGATACGCCTTCTCGGTGAAGGTTTTCAGGGGGCGGCGTTCGACGCCTTCGAAATTGATTTCCATCGTATCGCTCATCGGATGCGGCTGCGGTTACACGGCGGGCTCGGCGAGATCGCCCTTTTCTTCCAGCCAGGCCTTGCGGTCGGCGGCGCGCCGCTTCGCCAGCAGCATGTCCATGAGCTGATCGGTACCGTCGTCGTCCTCTATCGTCAGCTGCACCAGGCGGCGGGTGTCGGGCGCGATCGTGGTCTCGCGCAGTTGCATCGGGTTCATCTCGCCCAGCCCCTTGAAGCGCTGCACGTTGACCTTGCCCTTGCGCTGCTCGGCGGCGATGCGTTCGAGCACGCCGCGTTTCTCGTCTTCGTCGAGCGCGTAGAACACTTCCTTGCCGATGTCGATGCGGTAGAGCGGCGGCATGGCGACGTAGACATGGCCGGCGCGCACCAGCGCGCGGAAGTGGCGGATGAACAGCGCACACAGCAGCGTCGCGATGTGCGCGCCGTCGGAATCGGCATCGGCGAGGATGGCGACCTTGCCGTAGCGCAGCCCGGACAGGTCGGCACTGCCCGGATCGACACCGATGGCCACGGAGATGTCATGGATTTCCTGCGAACCGAGCGCCTCGTTGGAATCGACTTCCCAGGTGTTGAGGATCTTGCCGCGTAGCGGCATCACCGCCTGGAATTCGCGGTCGCGCGCCTGCTTGGCCGAGCCGCCGGCGGAATCACCTTCGACCAGGAACAGCTCGGTCAGGCGCTGATCCTGCGCCGTGCAGTCGGCGAGCTTGCCGGGCAGCGCCGGGCCGCGTGTGATCTGCTTGCGCACCACGCGCCGCGCTGCGCGCAAACGCTGCTCGGCGCTGCTGATGGCAAGCTGGGCGATCTTCTCGCCGCTTTCCACGTGCTGATTGAGCCACAAACCGAAGCTGTCCTTGACCACGCCGGAAACGAAGGCGGCGCATTCGCGCGAGGACAGACGCTCCTTCATCTGACCGGAGAACTGCGGCTCCTGCAGCTTGACCGACAGAATATAGCTGCAGCGGTCCCACACGTCCTCGGGCGCGAGCTTGACGCCGCGCGGCAGCAGATTGCGGATCTCGCAGAATTCACGCACCGCATCGGTGAGGCCGCTGCGCAGACCGTTGACATGGGTGCCGCCCTGAATCGTCGGCACCAGATTGACATAGCTTTCGGCGACCGGCTCGCCGCCATCGGGCAGCCACACCACCGCCCAGTCCGCCGTTTCGGTGCTCGCCTCCATGCTGCCGGCGAACGGCGACTCGGGCAGCGTGTCGCTCTCCTTGAGTTCGGCGCGCAGATAATCGCTGAGACCGCCCTCGTAAAACCACTCCAGCGTCTCGCCGCTGTGCTCGTCGTGGAAACGCACGCGCAGGCCCGGCGCCAGCACCGCCTTGGCGCGCAGCAGATGCTTGAGGCGCGACACCGAGAACTTGTCGGTATCGAAGAATTTCGCATCGGGCCAGAAGCGCAGGCGCGTGCCGGTGTTCTGTTTGCCGACCTTGCCCACCACCTCCAGCTTCGAGGTCGGCGCGCCGTCGGCGAAGCTCATCAGGTATTCGTTGCCGTCACGGCGGATGCGCACTTCCAGGCGGCGCGACAGCGCGTTGACCACCGACACGCCGACGCCGTGCAGACCGCCGGAGTAGCCGTAGCTCTTCTGCGAAAACTTGCCGCCCGCGTGCAGGCGCGTCAGGATCACTTCCACGCCCGGGATCTTTTCCTCCGGATGCAGATCGACCGGCATGCCGCGGCCATCGTCGTCGACCTCGAGCGAACCGTCCTTGAACAGCGTCACCGCGACCGTCCTGGCGTGACCGGCGAGCACTTCGTCGACGCTGTTGTCGATGACTTCCTGCGCCAGGTGATTGGGCCGCACGGTGTCGGTATACATGCCCGGACGCTTGCGCACCGGCTCGAGCCCGGTCAGTATCTCGATCGCCGCGGCGTTGTATTCTTTACTCATTGCTGCAACCCGCTCCGTCCATTCTCAAAGCGGACCGAGTCTATCACGAATGTTATATAATGACGCCGCCGCGGCACCCGCAAGCGCGCCGCGCGGACCCTGTTCACGATCGGCCCGTTCCCCGGTCAACGCGATACCACGAATCGAGACATGGCGAAAAAGTCAGAACGACCACAGAGTGATACCGCGCCCGACTTCGAGCAGGCGCTGAAGGAGCTGGAAGCGATCGTGGCGCGCATGGAACAGGGCGATATCCCGCTCGAGGAATCGCTCAGGCAGTTCGAGCGCGGCATCGCGCTCACGCGCACCTGCCAGGAAGCGCTCAAGGCGGCGGAGCAGCGCGTACAGATTCTGACGGAAGAAAATGCCGGAAGCCAAACCAGACCCTTCGACGCCGACGAACAGCAGGACTGAGGCGACCGCCGGCCTGAGCGATTTCATGGCGCAGTGTCGCCAGCGTGTCGAGCAGGCGCTCGACCGCTGGCTGCCCGACGCCGCGAGCGCACCGGCCGCGCTGCATCAGGCGATGCGTTATTCCACCCTGGCGGGCGGCAAGTACGTGCGACCGGTGCTGGTCTACGCCACCGGCCGCGCCTTTGGCGCCGATCCCGCGGCGCTCGACGCATCGGCCTGCGCCGTCGAACTGATCCACGCCTATTCGCTCATCCACGACGATCTGCCGGCGATGGACGACGACAGCCTGCGCCGCGGCAAGCCGAGCTGTCACATCGCCTACGGCGAAGCCATTGCCATCCTCGCCGGCGATGCCCTGCAGGCGCTGGCTTTTCACATTCTTGCCGCCGACGAGGCGCTCACCGTCGCCGCGGCGCAGCGCCTGCGGATGATCGACACGCTGGCGATCGCGGGCGGTGCCCCCGGCATGGCCGGCGGACAGGCCATCGATCTCGCCGCCGTCGGCCGCGTGCTCGCGCTCGCCGACCTGGAGGCCATGCATGCGCGCAAGACCGGCGCGCTGATCGCCGCCAGCGTACGGCTCGGCGCGCTCACCGCCGATGTGCGCGACGAGCGCGCGCTGGAACATCTGGCCGCCTACGCCCGCTGCATCGGCCTCGCCTTCCAGATCCGCGACGACATCCTCGATGTCGAGGGCGACACCGCCGTGCTGGGCAAGACCTCGGGCACGGATCTGCGCGACGACAAGCCGACCTACTGCAGCCTGCTCGGCGTCGACGGCGCCCGCCGGCACGCCGAGCGGCTGCACGAGGAAGCCGTCGAACGCCTGTCGGCACTCACCGCCGATACCCGCCTGCTGCAGGCGATCTCCGCCTATATCGTCAACCGCATCAGCTGAAACCACGCCCGTACGATACCCGTACGATTCGGAACCACACAGGGATCACACCGGGACCACATTGGCACGCCCGAAGGCGGCGGAAAACTTGCATCACCCCGCCAAACGCCGCATGATTCCGCATTTGAAAAAAGGTCTTCCCCGCCCGCCATGGATGCCACCCGACACTACCCTCTGCTGCAGACCATAGACGACCCGCGCGATCTGCGCCGTCTGCCCACGGGCCGGCTGCGGGCGGTGGCGGATGAGCTGCGCGCCTATATCATTGAGTCGGTATCGCGCACCGGCGGACACCTCTCGGCCAGCCTGGGCACGGTCGAACTCACCGTGGCGCTGCACTACGTGTTCGACACGCCGCAGGACTACCTGGTGTGGGACGTCGGCCACCAGTCCTACGGCCACAAGATCCTCACCGGCCGCCGCCAGGCGATGGCGACGCTGCGCCAGCGCAATGGCCTGTCCGGCTTTCTCAAGCGCAGCGAGAGCGTGTACGACGCCTTCGGCGCGGGCCACTCCAGCACCTCGATCAGCGCCGCGCTCGGCATGGCGATCGCGGCGCAGCAGCGCGGGGAACAGCGCAAGGCGATCGCCGTGATCGGCGACGGCGCCATGACCGCCGGCATGGCCTTCGAGGCGCTGAACCACGCCGGCAATACCGAAACCGATCTGCTGGTGGTGCTCAACGACAACGAAATGTCGATCTCGCGCAATGTCGGCGGCATGTCGAGCTATCTCGCCAAGCTGCTCTCGGGGCGGCTCTACGCGACGATGCGCGAAGGCGGCAAGAAGATGCTGAGCGCGGTGCCGCCGGTACGCGAACTGGCGCGTCGTGCCGAGGAGCATTTCAAGGGCATGGTGGTGCCGGGCACGCTGTTCGAGGAACTCGGCTTCAATTACATCGGGCCGATCGACGGCCACGATCTCGACACGCTGGTGGTGACGCTGCGCAATCTGCAGTCGCTGAAAGGACCGCAGTTCCTGCACGTGGTCACGCGCAAGGGCAAGGGCTACCATCCGGCGGAGGAAAACCCCTGCGCCTATCACGGCGTCAGCGCCTTCGATCCGGCCGCCGGCATGCGCAGCGGCGGTGGCAAGGGCCGGCCGAGCTATTCCCAGGTGTTCGGCGACTGGCTGTGCGATACCGCGGCGGCCGATCCCGCCCTGGTGGCGATCACACCGGCGATGTGCGAGGGCTCGGGCATGGTGGAATTCGCCCAGCGCCACCCCGACCGCTTCTTCGATGTCGGCATCGCCGAGCAGCACGCGGTCACACTCGCCGGCGGACTCGCCTGCGGCGGCCTCAAGCCCGTCGTCGCCATCTACTCCACTTTTCTGCAGCGCGCCTACGATCAGCTGATCCATGACATCGCGCTGCAGCATCTGCCGGTGCTGTTCGCCATCGACCGCGCCGGCCCCGTCGGCGCCGACGGCCCCACTCACGCCGGCAATTTCGACCTGAGCTTTCTGCGCTGCATTCCCAACATGCTGATCATGACGCCGGCCGACGAGGACGAATGCTATCGCATGCTGAGCACGGGCTTCGCGCACGACGGCCCGAGCGCGGTGCGCTATCCGCGCGGCGGCGGACCGGGGCGCACCATCGACAGGAGCGCGCCGCCGCTGCCCATCGGCCGCGCCGAACTGCGACGCCAGGGCGCCGGGGTCTGCATCCTCGCCTTCGGCAGCACGCTGACGCCCGCGCTCGCCGCCGCCGAAGCCTGCGGCGCCAGCGTGGTCAATATGCGCTTCGTCAAACCGCTCGATGAAGACCTCGTCCTCGGCGTGGCGCGCACGCACGAACTGCTGGTGACGATCGAGGAGAACGCCGTCATGGGTGGCGCCGGCAGCGCGGTCGGCGAACTCCTGGCCGCGCACGGCGTGCGCACCGAACTGCTCCACCTCGGCCTGCCCGATACCTTCGGCGAACACGGCAGCCGCGAAGAACTGCTCGCCGACTGCGGCCTGGACGCCGATGGTATCATCGCCGCCATCCGGAGCCGGTGTGACGCGCATTCTTGCCAAAGCGCCACCCTTGGCGTAAATTCCTACTAATCTGGTCAACCAATATCATGCAGGCGCTCTATCGTCTGAGGATTTTTGCCGACTTTGCCGCGGCACACAGCCTGCGCGGCTATGCGGGAGACTGCAGTCGCCTGCACGGCCACAACTGGAAGGTGGAGGTAGAGGTCGAGGCCACCGCACTGAACGAAGTCGGCATGGGGGTGGACTTCAAGGTCATCAAACGGGAAACGCGCACGCTGGCCGCCGAGCTGGATCACCGCAACCTGAACGATATCCCGCCGTTCGACCGCATAAACCCGACCGCCGAGAACATCGCGGCGCATTTTTATCACCGACTCACCGCGGTGCTGAACACCCCGGGAGTGCGTGTCGCTGCGGTGACCATCTGGGAAAACGACACCGCCAGCGTCAAGTACAGCGAGGTTTAGCACCGATGACCACGACTCAGAACGGCACCATCGCCGACGTGCAGAGCAGTCCCGACGGCCGCATGCTGCCGATCGACAAGGTCGGCATCCGACGCATCCGCCATCCGGTGCGCGTGCGCGACCGCAGCGGCGGCGAACAGCACACCATCGCCGTCTTCGACATGTACGTCGACCTGCCCCACAATTTCAAGGGCACGCACATGTCGCGCTTCGTCGAGCTGCTGAACTCCTATGAGCGCGAAATCACCGTGGCCTCGTTCAAGGACATCCTGCAGCGCATGCGCTCGCTGCTGGACGCTTCCTCGGCGCACCTCGAGATGAGCTTCCCCTATTTCGTCAACAAGGCCGCGCCGGTATCCGGCGTGCACAGCCTGCTCGATTACGAAGTGACGCTGATCGGCGAAGCCGATGCCAAGGACTCCCATACGCTGGTGCGGGTGGTGGTACCGGTGACCAGCCTGTGCCCCTGCTCCAAGCAGATCTCCGACTACGGCGCGCACAACCAGCGCTCGCACGTCACCGTCACCGCGCGCACGCGCGACTTCGTCTGGATAGAGGATCTGATCGATCTGGTCGAGGAAGAAGCCTCGTGCGAGATCTACGGCCTGCTCAAGCGGCCCGACGAGAAATACGTCACCGAGAAAGCCTACGACAACCCCAAGTTCGTCGAAGACATGGTCCGCGACGTCGCGGTGCGGCTCAACGCCGATCCGCGCATCGAGGGCTATGTGCTCGAATCCGAGAACTTCGAGTCCATCCACAACCACTCGGCGTACGCGCAGATCCGCAAGAACATGTAAGGCAAGGCAGGGGCGAACGCGTTAGGACGGCATCGCCCACGCCACGGACTGCAGCACGATCAGCGCATACACCCCCGCCAGCACATCGTCGAGCATGATGCCGACGCCGCCGTGCACGCCGCGGTCGATCCAGCGGATCGGCCACGGCTTCCAGATGTCGAACAGGCGGAAGAGCAGAAAGCCGGCGACGATCCAGCCCCAGCCGGCGGGCGCGGCGATCATGGCAATGAGGAAACCCAGCACTTCGTCGATGACGATGGCACCGTGATCGTGCTGCCCCAACGCGCGCGCGGTGTACTGCGCGCACCAGGCGCCGAGCGCGAACAGCAGCAGCAGCGCACCGCCATAGACCCACAGCGGTGCCGACTGCAGCAGCAGATAGAGCGGGATGCCGAGCAGAGTGCCGAAGGTGCCGGGCGCCCACGGAATCGCACCCAGCCCGAGTCCGAGAGAGAGGCAATGCACCGGGTGGCGCAGCATGCCGCGCGGCAGAGCAGCGGATTTTTTCATGAGCGTCCACCGCCCCCGCTAGTACCAGCGAAATGGTCATATCCAACGCAGCGCGGCTCGTAGAGATCACCTTCCGCCCGCACACAGCGCAAACCCGGTCGTTCATCGATCACGCCGATACGCGTCCACGCGCAGCCCGCCGCGTCCAACGCGGCTTCGATGCGGGCGCCATGCGCCGGCGGTGCGGTGAAACACAGCTCGTAATCGTCGCCCGCGCCGAGCGCCAGCTCCGCCCACGGCAGCAGCGCCCTGCCCTCGCCGAAGCGTGTACGCAAGGCGCCCGCCACCGCCGGCAGCGCCACGACCGCGCGGAAAGTCGGCGACAGAGGCAGCTCATCCAGCGCCAGCGTCGCGCCGACGCCGCTCGCCGCCAGCACATGGCCGAGATCGGCGTAGAGTCCGTCGGAAATGTCTATGGCGGCATGCGCCAGACCGCGCAGGCGCAGCGCCTCGCGCACGCGCGGAGCGGGTTTTTCCAGCCGTTCGCACAGCCAGGCGCGCTGCGCCGGCGAACCGGCATCGAGCCTATCCGCGGCGCATGCCAGCGCCAGCCCCGCATCGCCGAGCGTACCGGTGACGTATATGGCATCTCCCGCCCGCGCATGATCACGGCGAAATGCAGCCGCCGGCGGCGCGAAACCATGTATCTGCACCGTGATGGCCAGCGGACCGCGCGTGGTATCGCCACCGACCAGCGTCACGCCGAAGGACTGCGCGAGCGCGTGGAAACCGGCGGAGAAACGCGTGAGCCAGGCATCGTCGATCACCGGCAGCGTCAGCGCCAGCGTGACCCAGGCCGGCTCCGCGCCCATCGCCGCCATGTCGCTCAGATTGACCGCGAGCGCCTTGTGGCCGATGCCGGCGGGATCGGCGTCGGCGAAAAAGTGCACGCCGGCGACCAGTGTGTCCATCGACACCATGAGTTCCTGTCCCGGCGGTACGCTGAGGATGGCGGCGTCATCGCCGACGCCGAGCACGACGTCGCTGCGCGCGACAGTGCGGTTGAAATGGCGGGTGATGAGATCGAATTCCGGGCGCATGGCGCCAAGCTCGCCGGTCAGCTCTTGCCCCGGTTGCGGATGGCGACTTCCTCGGCCCGCAGCTGTTCGGCCAGCCGGTCGAGGATGCCATTGACGTATTTGTGGCCGTGATGCGCGCCGAACAATTTGGCCAGTTCAATGGCCTCGTTGATGACCACGCGGTAGGGAACTTCGGGATGATAGCGTAGCTCGCAGGCACCGAGGCGCAGGATGGCGCGCTCCACCGGATCGACTTCCGGCAGTGATCGATCGAGCAGCGGCGTCAGCAGTTCATCGAGCGCATCGACGTGCTCGATCACTTCGCGCAGCACGCTGTCGAAATAGCGCCGCTCGACTTCACCCTCGGTTTCATCGAGGAAGAACTGCAGATCGATGGCGGCGGCATCGTGGTTGGTGAGCTGCCACTGGTACAGCGCCTGTACGATGCAGCGGCGGGCGCGGTTGCGAGAGAGATTCATGGTTGAGCCCTTCATGGACATGGCGCCCGGGACTCAGGCCTCCAGTCGGCGTATCAGGCTGACCATCTCGATCGCCGACAGCGCAGCCTCCACCCCTTTGTTGCCGGCCTTGGTGCCGGCGCGCTCGATCGCTTGCTCGACGCTGTCGACCGTCAGCACGCCGCACACTACTGGCACACCGGCCTGCAGCGCAACATCGGCGAGACCGCGCACGCAGGCGCCGGCGATGTAGTCGAAGTGCGGCGTGCCGCCGCGGATGACGGCGCCGATCGCGACCACCGCCTGATAACGGCCGCCGCTGGCGAGACGCTGGGCGGCGAGCGGCAGCTCGAAGGCGCCCGGCACGCGAATGAGTTCGATGTGGTCGTCGGCGACGCCATGGCGGCGCAGCGTATCCAGCGCGCCCTGTACCAGATGATCGACGATGAAGCTGTTGAAACGGGAGGCAAGCAGGGCGTAGCGCGCGCCGCCGCCCGCGGTGAAATCGCCTTCGATGGTCCGGATGTCGCTCATGATGACTCGCGTCAGGCTAAAGAAGGACAGTGTAACCGAAGGGCACAGCGCGGGGCTATGCCCCGGGCAGGTATTCGACGATCTCCAGACCGAAACCGGAGAGCGCGAGCAGCTTGCGCGGCGCGCCCAGCACGCGCATATGATGCACGCCGAGATCGACCAGGATCTGCGCGCCGATGCCGTAGCTGCGCAGCGCCGTGTTGGTCGGCGGATGCGGCGTATCGACCCCCTGCTCGTGCAGCTGCTGTCCAACCAGGCGGCGAATCAGCGCACGCGCATCCTCGCCGCCGCGCAGCAGCACCAGCACGCCGCCCTGCGGATCCGCGGCGATACGCTGCATGGCGGCGGCAAGACTCCAGCTCGTTTCATGCACATTGGCGTGCAACATATCGTAAAGCCGGTCTTCCATGTGCACGCGAACCAGCACCGGCTCATCCGCGCGGATCTCGCCACGGATCAGCGCCAGATGCACTTCGTTGCCGGCCTGATCGTGATAGGCGCGCAGAAGAAAATCGCCGTATTCGGTCTGCAGATGGGACTCGGAGACGCGCTCGATCGTTTTCTCGTTGCGCATGCGATAGCGGATGAGATCGGCCACCGTACCGATCTTGAGACCGTGCTCGCGCGCGAAGCGCATCAGCGCCGGACGACGCGCCATGCTGCCGTCCTCATCGAGGATCTCCACCAGCACCGAGGCCGGTTCGAAGCCGGCCAGGCGCGCGAGATCGCTGCCGGCCTCGGTATGTCCGGCGCGCGCGAGCACGCCGCCCGGCTGCGCCATCAGCGGAAAGATATGGCCGGGCTGCACCAGATCGGCGGGTTTGGCATCGGAATCGACCGCGGCGCGCACGGTGGTGGCGCGATCCGCCGCCGAGATGCCGGTGGTCACCCCCACCGCCGCTTCGATGGAAACGGTGAAGTTGGTGCGGTGCGCAGCGTTGGTCTCGCTCACCATCAGCGGCAGGCGCAGATGCTCGCAGCGCTCGCGCGTCAGCGTCAGACAGATCAATCCGCGGCCGTAGCGGGCCATGAAATTGATGTCTTCCGGTCGTACGCAGGACGCCGCCATGACCAGATCGCCTTCGTTCTCACGATCCTCGTCGTCGAGCAGCACGACCATGCGTCCCTGACGGATCTCTTCGACCAGCACCTCGGTGCTGTCGAATGCGGTTTCAGCGCCGGCTTCGCGCCGGGAGGAATCGTCGCGATCGAACTGATCAATGGTCTTGAGCATTTTTGATGAATCCATGGGCGGTCAGAAATCCGCGGTCGATGCGTTTCGCCCCATCGGCATCACCGCGCAGCAGGCGCTCCAGATAGCGCGCCACCACATCCACTTCGATATTCACCGCACTGCCGCGCCGATAAGCGGCGATGACGGTATGGACGAGCGTATGCGGAATGATATTGATCTCGAAGTCCGCATCGCCGACCGCGTTCACGGTCAGGCTGACGCCATCCACACACACCGATCCCTTGGCGGCGAGATAGCGACCGAGCGCGGGCGGCACCGAGATGCGCAGCACCCGGCACTCGCCCGCCGGCCGCACTTCCTCCACCCGGCCGATGCCGTCGACGTGTCCGCTCACCAGATGACCGCCCAGGCGCGTGGTCGGCAGCAGCGCCTTTTCCAGATTCACCGCCTCGCCCGTCTTGCAGACGCCCAGCGTGGTACAGGACAGCGTCTCCTGCGACACATCGGCGCTGAAGCCGTCGCCACGCAGTTCGACCACGCTCAGGCAGACGCCGTTGACGGCGATGCTGTCGCCGAGCGCCACATCGGCGAGATCGAGACCGCCCGTGGCGATGGACAGGCGCAGACCGGCGCCGCGCGCATCGAGCGCGCTCACGCGGCCGAGCGCCTGTATAATTCCGGTGAACATGATGCTACTCCGCAGATTCCATGCGCGCAGTGATCCGCCAGTCACGTCCGACCGCGCGCACGTCCGTGATTTCCACGGCCAGCGCCTGCTCAAGACGATCAAGGCCGGGTAGTGTGAACAGCCCGCGTCCGGCATCGCCGAGCAGGCTCGGCGCGAGATAGACGATGAGTTCATCGACCAGTTGCGCCGTCAGCATCGCTCCGCTCAGGATCGGGCCCGCTTCCAATAGTACCTCATTGACCTCACGCGCGGCCAAGGCGGCAAGCACGGCGCGCGGATCCACCCGCCCGTCATGGATAGGCACGCTGGTGATTGCCACGCCCGGGACATCCGCCAGCCACGCCGGCAGCGCCTGCGTACCCGTGGCGATGAGCGTCGCGCCGGGCTGACGCAGCAGGCGCGCCGAGCCGGGCAGACGCAGCGCGCTGTCCAGCACCACGCGCAGCGGCTGGCGAATATCGCCGCCGGGGTATTCATCATCACCCAGGTCTTCGGCACGCACCGTCAGCGCGGGATCGTCCGCCAGCACGGTACCGATGCCGGTCATCACCGCCGAGCTGCGCGCACGCAGGCGCTGCACATCACGCCGCGCCTCGGCGCCGGTGATCCAGCGGCTTTCGCCGGCCGCGGTGGCAGTGCGTCCGTCGAGCGTCATCCCCAGCTTGCAGCGCACGAAAGGGCGTCCGCGGCGATGACGAGCAATGAAACCCGGATTGAGTGCCGCGGCCTGCGCACGCAGCACGCCGCTTTCCACCTGCAGCCCGGCCGCGCGCAGCGCCTCCAGCCCGGCACCCGCGTTGCGCGGATTGGGATCCTCCATGGCGGCAACGACACGGACGACGCCCGCTTCGACGAGCGCAACGGTACACGGCCCGGTGCGGCCCTGATGCCGGCAAGGCTCCAGACTGACGTAGGCCGTCGCACCGCGCGCCGCCTCACCGGCCTGCCGCAGCGCCTCGACCTCGGCATGCGCACCCCCCGCGCGCGCGTGCCAGCCTTCGCCGACGATGCGGCCGTCACGCACCAGCACGCAGCCGACGCGCGGGTTGGGATCAGTGGTATAGAGACCGCGCGCGGCGAGTTCGATCGCTCGCGCCATGAAACGAAGATCAGGGCAGCGAAGGTCGGGGGGACAAAAATCGGGAGGCAGGCTCATCGCCAGGATCATACCCGAAACGGGCGCCGGGTTACGAAGTCTTGCCCTTGTCCTTGGCGGGCGCGGATTCGATCAACGAGAGCTGCTGCTTCTGCAGTTCGTCCGTGTCCGCGGTGCTCTGCAGCCGCTCGATTTCCTCGCGGAAAGCGTTGACGTCCTGGAAGCGGCGATAGACCGAGGCGAAGCGCACATAGGCGATCTCGTCCAGCGCGCGCAGCTCGGTCATCACCCATTCGCCGAGTGCGCGCGAACGGATCTCGCGTTCGCCCGACACATGCAGACGGTGCTTGATGCGGTCGAGCGCGGCTTCGATGACGTCGATGTCGACCGGGCGCTTTTCCAGCGCACGGCGCATGCCACGGCGCAGCTTTTCCTCGTTGAAAGGTTCGCGGGTGCCATCGTGCTTGACGATGTGGGGAAAAACCAGTTCGGCGGTTTCGAAGGTGGTGAAGCGCTCGTTGCAGCGCCCGCATTCGCGGCGGCGCCGGATCGAGGCGCCCTCATTGGCGAGCCGGGAATCGACCACCCGTGTATCGCCGGCACTGCAGAAAGGACAACGCATGGCGGCGCGCCAACAGCCTCAGCGCGCCGCGGCCGCGGCGCGCTGAGGCGCCCGACTCCGCTCAGGCGCCATAGACCGGGAAACGGGCGCAGACATCGATCACCTTGCCGCGCACCGCCGCGATGACCGCTTCGTCGCCCGGTTTGTCGAGCACATCGCAGATCCAGTCGGCGAGCGCGCGCACCTCTTCCTCCTTGAACCCGCGCGTGGTCACCGCCGGCGTGCCGATGCGAATGCCCGAGGTGACGAAAGGCGAGCGCGGATCGTTCGGCACGCTGTTCTTGTTGACGGTGATATGAGCCGCATCGAGCGCCAGATCGGCATCCTTGCCGGTGACGTTCTTATCGATCAGATCGACCAGGAACAGATGATTGTCGGTGCCGCCGGAAACGATGCGGTAACCGCGCTCCTGCATGCGCGCGGCCATGGCGCGGGCATTGGCAAGCACCTGGCGCTGGTACGCCGTGAACTCCGGCTGCAGGGCTTCCTTGAAAGCGACCGCGGTGGCCGCAATCACGTGCATCAGCGGACCGCCCTGCGTACCGGGGAAGACCATCGAGCTCAGTTTCTTGGTGAGCTCTTCGTTGGCGCGCGCCATGATGATGCCGCCGCGCGGACCGCGCAGCGTCTTGTGCGTGGTGGACGTGGTGACGTCGGCGATCTTCGTCGGGTTGGGGTAAAGCCCGGCGGCGATCAGCCCGGCGACGTGGGCGATATCGACGAACAGATAGGCGCCGACCTTGTCGGCGATGGCGCGGAAACGCTCCCAGTCGATCACGCGCGAATAGGCGCTGAAACCCGCCACCACCATGCGCGGACGATGCTCGAGCGCCAGCGCTTCCACCTGCGCGTAATCGATCTCGCCCGTCGCCGGATCCAGGCCGTATTGCACCGCATGGTAGATCTTGCCGGAGAAGCTGACCTTGGCGCCGTGGGTGAGATGACCGCCATGCGCCAGGCTCATGCCGAGAATGGTATCGCCCGGCTCGAGCAGGGCCATGTAGACCGCGGCATTGGCCTGGGAGCCGGAATGCGGCTGGACGTTGACGTAATCGGCGCCGAAGAGCTGGCGCGCGCGATCGATCGCCAGCTGTTCGGCGATATCGACGTAGGCGCAGCCGCCGTAATAGCGCTTGCCCGGATAACCCTCGGCATACTTGTTGGTGAGCACCGATCCCTGGGCTTCGAGCACACGCGGACTGGCGTAATTCTCCGATGCGATCAACTCGATATGCTCTTCCTGCCGCTTTGCCTCAGCCTGCATGGCGGCCCACAGTTCGTCGTCGAATCCGGCAATGTGCATTTTGGAAGAAAACATCTGACTTACCCCAGAAAATGATCGGAAAACCCACCCGGAACACCGTGCTCTGAATGGAAAGCGGGCTAGCATACATGATTAGCCGATGCAGGCATACGATGCCTGCAGGAGCGAATCTCAACACCAAGATGAAATCTGATAAACACCCTCTGAGATGAATTTTAAGATATTGTTTTATATATAGATAAACATTTTCGCCCGCAATACCGCCTATTCTTTGACAGCCAGCTGTGTTAGCATTTTCGCTCACGGCCGGACCGCATGAGGCGCTGTCGACGGGGTAGTCCAGGACGCTTCCCGGCCGCTGGATCAGCCGTTGAATCATAAGAAAAAAATATTCTGACAGGCGGACGAAAAGTTGGCGGATTCATCGCATTCTCATTTCCCGGCCATGGCTCCCAGAGTCATGCGCCTGCTGGCGGAATTGGAACAGTCTCCGACCGGCCGCGCCATCTGCGGACATGTGCGCGAGATACTCGAAAGCTACGAGAGCGGCCTGATCGAGGCACGCCAATCCGGCCTCACCCTGCTGCGCGCCCTGCTCGACGCCTGGCTCAGCCGCCTCGACCCCGACGCCCCCGAAGCGACCGAACTGCGCATGCTCAGACTGCGCCTGCAGGACGCACCGGATGCCGCCGAAACCGCCAGCCTGCTCAGACGCATCCAGGATCTGTCGACGGCGATACCCGCCGGGCCCGCCGCCGAGGAGCTTCCGCCCCCGGCTGCGCCCGCAGATGCGGATACGATGATGGCAGATGCAACGACGGCCATCGCATCCGCACCCGATACCCCTGCTCCGCCGCAGCCGGAAAACCAGACATCCGCTTCATCGCTGGCGGCGACGCATATCGCCACCGATGCCGGCGACAGCGAGCGCGGCGTCGATCTGACCTACCGCAAGCATCTCGCGGAGAAACGCGAGCGCATCCAGAAGATCCAGGAAACGCTGGTGCAGCAGGTCAGCGACGTCATCAAGCAGAACGAGAAATTCGGCGTGCTGCTGGAAGTCGAGCACGAATCGCTGCGCCATGCCGACAGCATGGAAGAGCTGGAAACGCTGAAGGGCGCCCTGATCGGCGAGGTCGGCAGGCTGCGTGAAGGACACAACGCGCTGGCGCGCAAGCTCGATACCGCCAGCAAGTATCTGCAGATCATCGGCACCGAAGGACAGTACCTCAACGACGAACTGACCCGCGTCCACATCCTCAGCCTCACCGACGAACTGACGGATCTGCCGAACCGGCGCGCCTTCCTGCGCCGCCTGGAAGACGAGGTCGCGCGCGTTCAGCGCTACGGTTACCCGCTGTCGCTGGCGCTGATCGACATGGACAGTTTCAAGGCCGTCAACGACCGCTACGGGCACGGCGCCGGCGACGAGGTGCTGCGCAATTTCGCCAGCAACGTGCTGTCCATCTTCCGCCATCACGACATGGTGGCACGCTACGGCGGCGAGGAATTCGCCGTGCTGCTGCCCAATACCGATCGCAACGGTGCGCTGCGCGCGCTGGAGAAAGTGCGCAAGAGAACGAGCGAAAGCTCTTATCAGTTCGGCGGGAAAACCATGGCGATGCCGACCTTCTCGGCCGGTATCTCGCTCTATCGGCCGGGCGAAACCCCCGGCAGCCTCATCGAACGTGCCGACAAGGCGCTTTATCAGGCCAAGCGGCTCGGTCGCAATCGCATCGAACTCGCCCAGCACGACGGCATCGAAGCCGTCGCCCGCTGAAACGCGGCCCCGATCCCCTTGTGCGGGCATCGGGGCTGTCAGCTCTTCTTCAGAGCCGCCTTCAGATCTGGGCGCCCGACTCCGCCTTTTCCTTCACCATCGGCATCATATCCTTCTTGCTCACGCCGAGTTCCAGCACCAGCGGGCTGCACACGAAGATCGTGGATGCGGTACCGATGATGATGCCGATGATGAGCACGAGGGAGAAGTTGCGCAGGATCTCGCCGCCGAACAGATAAAGCGCGAGCAGCGCCAGCAGGGTGGATCCCGAAGTGATGATGGTGCGCGCCAGCGTCTGATTGATCGAGATGTTGATGATCTCCGCCACCTCGCCCTTGCGCATCTTGCGGAAATTTTCCCTGATGCGGTCGTATACCACGATGGTGTCGTTCAGTGAGTAGCCGATGGTGGCCAGCAATGCCGCCAGCGCGGTGAGATCGAAATCGAGGCGAAACAGCGCCCAGATGCCGACCACGATCACCATGTCGTGGATCAGACCGAGCACCGCGCCGACGGCGAAACGCTTTTCGAAGCGCACGGCGATATAGACCAGGATGCCGAGCAAGGAGATCAGCACCGCCAGCCCGCCGTTCTCAGCCAGCTCCTTGCCCACCTGCGGACCGACGAACTCGACCCGGCGCAGTTCCACGCCGGCGGCGTTGGGTGCCGTCTGCAAGGCCTTGAGCACCCGCTCCGACAGCATGTTGGCATCCTCGCTGTCATCGGCCGGGAAACGGATGAGAATATCGCGCGGCGTGCCGAAGGACTGCACCACCGCGTCATCGTAACCAGCCGCCCGCAGCGCGCCGCGCACCTCGGCCAGCTCGGCGGCCTGAGGATAACCGACTTCGACCAGCGTACCGCCGGTGAAATCCACGCCGAAGTTGAGGCCGCGCATCATGATGGCGATCACCGACACGACCACCAAAAGAATCGATATCGCATAGGCGATGCGCCGCACGCCCATGAAATCGATCAGACGCCTACCGTTCACCAGCACAGGGGAGTTCATCGCGGGAGAATCCTTCATATCGACAGTTTGCTGACTTTGCGTCCGCCGTAGATCAGATTGATGATCGCCCTGGTCCCCATGACGGCGGTGAACATCGAGCTGACGATGCCGATGGCCAGGGTGATGGCGAATCCTCTGATCGGCCCGCTGCCCAGCAGGAAGAGCGCTATCGCAACGATGAGCGTGGTGAGGTTGGAATCGAGAATGGTCGCCCATGCCCGGTCATAGCCGGCATGGATGCTGGCCTGCGGCGAGCTGCCGTTGCGCAACTCCTCGCGGATACGTTCGCAGATGAGCACGTTCGCATCCACCGCCATGCCGACGGTCAGGGCAATACCGGCGATGCCGGGCAAGGTCAGCGTCGCCTGCAGCATGGACAGCACCGCGATCAGCAGCACCAGATTCACCGCCAGCGCCAGGTTGGCGATCATGCCGAACAGGCGGTAACGCACGGCCATGAAAATCATGATCAGGATGAAACCGACCACGACCGAGCGCAGACCCTGGTCGATGTTGTCCTGCCCGAGGCTCGGACCGACCGTGCGCTCTTCGACGATCTCGATCGGCGCGGCCAGCGCGCCGGCGCGCAGCAGCAGCGCGAGATTGTGCGCCTCACCGCTGCCATCGAGGCCGGTGATCTGGAAACGCTTGCTGAACTGGCCGCGAATGGTGGCGACGTTGATGACTTCCTCGATCGTCCTCATCGTGCGCACTTCCTGCCCGTCGACGACGCGCGTCTGCGGCTTGCGCTCGATGAACACCACCGCCATCGGGCGACCGATGTTCTCGCGCGTCGTCTGCAGCATTCTGCGCGCACCGACGCTGTCGAGCGTGACATAGACCGCCGGCGAACCGGACTGCTGATCGAAGCCCGAGGAAGCATCGGTGATCTGGTCGCCGGTGACGATGATGCGCCGATCGAGCAGCAGCGGATTGCCGTTGCGCTCGCGATACAGTCGCGAACTGACCGGCACCCGCCCTTCCAGCGCCGACTGGACGTCGCCCGACTGGTCGACCATGCGGAACTCCAGCGTCGCAGTGGCGCCGAGGATCTCCTTGGCGCGGGTCGGATCCTGCACGCCCGGCAGCTGAACGACGATGTGCTGCACGCCCTGGCGCTGGATCACCGGCTCGGCGACGCCGAGTTCATTGACGCGATTGCGCAGCGTGATGATGTTCTGTTCGACCGCAAAGCTTCTCGTTTCACGGATGGTGTCGGCGCTGAGCTCGGCGATCAGCAGATAGGCATCGCCGCGCACCGCTTCACGCAGCATCAGCTCGGAGAACTCGCGCTGGACGCGCTGGCGTGCCCCGGTGCGATCCTCTTCGGCGCGAAAGCCGATCTCGATGCCGCCGCCGTTGACGCGGTTCGCCGTCAGATAACGGATGCGCTCCTCGCGCAACAGCATGCGTATATCGTTGACGTAGCGCTCCTCGGTCTGCGCCACCGCTGCGTCCATGTCGACTTCCATCAGGAAGTGCACGCCGCCGCGCAGATCGAGGCCGAGATACATGGGCAAGGCGTTGACCGCCTTGAGCCAGTCGGGCGCGGCGGACAACAGGTTCAGCGCCACCACGTAATCATCGCTCAGGGCACTGGCGAGCAGGTCCTGCGCCCTGAGCTGATCGTCGGTGTTGGCGAAGTGAAGGATCAGGCCATTGCCTTCCTGCTCGATCGCTCCGGCCGCGATGCCGCCCCGCCTCAGCATGTCGGCCGCGCGCGTCTGCAGCGATTCGTCGAGCGTCGCGCCGCGCAGCGGCGAGATCTGCACCACCGGCGACTCACCGTAAAGATTGGGCGCCGCGTACAGCAGGCCGACGACGACGACCAGTACGACGAACAGGTACTTCCACAGCGGATATTGATTCATTTAGCGAAACCCGGCGGGCTCAGGACGACTTGTCGTCGTCTTCCCTGGCGCCCGCCTTTTCCTTCTTGATCGTTCCCTTGGGCACCATGGAAGCCACCGCAGTACGCTGCAGGCGCACGATCACGCCATCGGCGATCTCGAGCGAAACGAACTGGTCGTCCAGTCGGGTGATGCGGCCCAGCAGCCCGCCGTTGGAAACCACCTCGTCGCCGCGCGACAGGGAGGTGACCATCTTCTTGTGCTCTTTGGCGCGCTTGATCTGCGGACGCAGCAGCAGGAAGTAGAACACCACGAAGATGAGAATCAGCGGGAGCAGACTGATGAAACCGCCGCCAGCCGCGGCACCGTCCTGCGCCCATGCATCACCGATAAAAAATCCCATTACCCACCTCGCGTCCAGAATTCGGGGTTGTTCAAAGCCGGGTATTATGCCATAAGCTCCGGATCGGGAGCGCGCTTTTCATAAAAGCGCCGTACATGGCCGGCAAGCTCGCCGGCGGCGATGGCGGCCCGCAGCCCGCTCATCAGCGTCTGGTAATAATGCAGATTGTGCAGGGTGTTGAGGCGCGCACCGAGCATCTCGTTGCAGACCGCCAGGTGGCGCAGATAAGCCCGGCTGTAGTTCCGGCAGGTATAGCAGCCGCAGTTCTCGTCGAGCGGGCGCGGATCGTCCCGGTAGCGGCTGTTGCGGATGCGGATGACGCCGGCATCGACGAACAGATGGCCGTTGCGCGCATTGCGCGTCGGCATCACGCAGTCGAACATGTCGACGCCGCGCCGCACCGCTTCCACGATGTCCTCGGGCTTGCCGACCCCCATCAGATAACGGGGCGCGGCCGCCGGCATCTGCGGCTGCAGATGATCGAGGATGCGCAGCATGTCCTCCTTGGGTTCGCCGACCGACATGCCTCCGATGGCATAGCCGTCGAAGCCGATATCGACCAGCCCCGCCAGCGAGACATCGCGCAGCTGCTCGTACATGCCACCCTGCACGATACCGAACAGCGCGGCGCCGTGATCGCCGAAAGCCGCGCGACTGCGCGCCGCCCAGCGCAGCGACAGCTCCATCGACGCCCGCGCCTCCGCCTCGCTGGCGGGGTAGGCGGTACACTCATCGAATATCATGACGATGTCGGTATCGAGCGCCTTCTGTACCGCCATCGACTCTTCCGGCCCGAGGAAGACCGCCGCGCCGTCGACCGGGGAACGGAAGCGCACCCCCTCTTCCGACAGTTTGCGCATCGCGCCCAGGCTGAACACCTGGAACCCGCCCGAGTCGGTGAGGATCGGCCCGTCCCAGGCCATGAAGCCGTGCAGGCCGCCATGGCGCCCGATGACTTCGACGCCGGGACGCAGCATCAGATGAAAGGTATTGGCGAGCACGATCTGGGCGCCGGTCTCGCGCAGCGCGGCCGGATCGACGCCCTTGACCGCGCCATAGGTGCCGACCGGCATGAATGCCGGCGTGTCTATCGGGCCGCGCGCGAGCTCGATGCGGCCGCGCCGCGCCGCGCCGTCGGTAGCAAGAACGGAGAATTTCATGGTTCGATCAGCATTGCATCGCCGTAGCTGTAGAAGCGGTATCCGCCGGCGATCGCGTGCCGATAGGCCGACAATACGCGATCGGTGCCAGCGTCCATACCGGCAAAGGCACACACCAGCATCAGCAGAGTGGAACAGGGCATGTGGAAATTGGTCAGCAGCATATCGACTGCCTTGAAACGGTATCCGGGCACGATGAAGATGTCGGTCTCGCCGCGATAGGGCGCGATCGTCCCGCTCGCCGCCGCCGTTTCCAGCGCACGCACCACCGTGGTGCCGACCGCGACGACGCGTCCGCCCGCGGCGCGCACCGTGCGCACGCGTTCGCAGGTCTGCGCCGGCACTTCCAGCCATTCCGCATGCATGCGGTGCAGCGCAACGTCCTCATGACGCACGGGCTGAAACGTGCCGGCACCGACATGAAGCGTCACCACCGCTTGCTCCACGCCGGCCGCGCTCAGCGCCTGCAGCAGCTCATGATCGAAATGCAGGCCGGCGGTGGGTGCGGCGACGGCCCCCGCCTGGCGCGCGAACACGGTCTGATAGCGCTCGCGATCGACAGCCTGATCGGGCCGTGCAATATAGGGCGGCAGCGGCATGTGGCCATGAACCTGCAGCAGTTCGGCAAGCGGACACGCACCATCGAAGCGCAGTTCGTAGAATTCCCCCGCGCGCCCGAGCACCTCGATCCGCAGGCCGCCCTCCATATGCAGATGCATCCCCGGACGCGGCGGCTTGGCGGCGCGCACCTGTGCCAGCGCACGATGATCGTCCAGCACGCGCTCCACGAACACCTCGACCTTGCCGCCGCTGTCCTTCACGCCCAGCAGACGCGCCGGAATGACGCGTGTGTCGTTGATCACCAGCAGATCGCCGGGGCGCAGCAGATCAGGCAAAGCACGTATACCGAGGTCGCGGCGTTCGTCGCCGGACAGATACAGCATGCGGCTGTCGCCGCGCTGCGGCAGCGGCGCCTGCGCAATCAACTCCGGCGGCAGCGGATAATCGAAATCGGAACGGCGCAGCGCCATGCGCGCCGCATGCCCGTTGCCCGAGCCATCCAGAAGCGTCCTTGTCATGCTCATCGGGAGACTTGTATACTTTGAGCCCGTGACGCCGGGGTGGCGGAACTGGTAGACGCGCCGGACTCAAAATCCGGTGGTTTTGCGACCGTGAGAGTTCGATTCTCTCTCCCGGCACCACCTTCGACCTTGCCCCAACACTGCGAACGAGCAGACGCGCTCACACAGCGTCCTGTTTGTTCGGCAGCGGGCAATTCGATCATGTATGTCACTTGGCAGATTTGACCTTCTTTCTGGCTCAACCCTACCCTCCGCGGCACTGCGTGCGCGGGATCCCCGGAGGGCCTTCCCACCGAGCGCGCAGCGCATAATCAGGCGTATTTTCCGCACATGACTGGCACACGATTCTTACTCGAAGTCCGTCCGGTAGTCCCGGAACGCTTGCAACGACTCGAAGAACTGGCGGGCGACTTATTATATAGCTGGGACAGCCAAGTCCGCAGTCTTTTCGTCCGTCTCGATCCCGAACTCTGGCAGCGCTGCGGCCACAATCCCAAGGTTTTCCTGCGCCGCATTTCGCAGCAGAAACTGGAAGCGGCGGTCACCGACGATATCTACATCCAGGATTACGACCGCATTCTGGCCGCCTATGACTCTTATCTGAGCCCGCGCAACGCGAACCGCCGCTGGCAGCGCGTACTCGACGCCGACACCGATCTCGTTGCCTATTTCTGCGCCGAATTCGGCCTGCACGAAAGCTTCCCCATCTACTCGGGCGGCCTCGGCATCCTCGCCGGCGACCATTGCAAGGCGGCCAGCGATCTCGGCATTCCCTTCGTCGCCGTCGGCCTGCTCTACCGCGAAGGCTATTTCCACCAGCACATCGATGGCGCCGGCAATCAGATCAGCCACTATTTCCACACCGACCCCGCCGATCTGCCGGTGACCCCGGCGCTCGACGGTGCCGGCCAGGAAATCTACGTGCATGTCGATATGCCCGGCCGACGCTGCCAGCTCAAGGTATGGAAAGCAAAGGCGGGACACATCACCCTGTATTTCCTCGACAGCGATCTGCCCGCCAACAACGAAACCGATCGCCGCATCACCTCACAGCTCTACGGCGGCGACATCAACACGCGCATACAGCAGGAGATCGTGCTCGGTATCGGCGGCGTGCGCGCCCTGCGCGCGGTCGGTCTGCAGCCGACCGTCTGGCACATCAACGAAGGCCACGCCGCGTTCCTCATTCTCGAGCGCTGCCGCGAACGCGTGCGGGAAGGGCTGCCGTTCGACGCGGCGCTGGAACTGGTCGCCGCCGGCACTGTCTTCACCACGCACACGCCGGTGCCGGCCGGGCACGATATTTTCCAGCACGAGCTGATCCTGTCCTACTTCAGCGAGTTCCTCAAGGAAGCCCAGCTCGATCAGCAGCAGTTCCTGGCGCTGGGCGCCTTCCCCTCCGACGACAGCAGCTTCAACATGACCGCGCTCGCCGCGCGCGGCGCACGCTTCCACAACGGCGTCAGCCGCATCCACGGCGACGTCGCCGCACACATGGAAGGGTATATCTGGCCACAGATCCCGCCGCAGGAAAATCCGATCGGCTACGTCACCAACGGCGTGCACGTACCGACCTTCCTGGCGCAGGAATGGACCCACATGCTCGACATGCACTTCGGCGGCGGCTGGCGCAACGAGCTGCTGAACGAGGAGTTCTGGGAGCGCGTCGACGATATTCCCGACCATACTTTCTGGAGCATCCGGCAGTCGCTGAAAACCAAACTGTACAAGGACATCTACCGGCGCGTATGCGAACAGTTGCGGCGCAATGGCATCAGCCCGACTCAGATCGAGCGCATGACGCGCGTTCTCAATACACCGGAGAAGGACGTGCTCACCGTGGGCTTCGCGCGCCGCTTCGCCACCTACAAGCGCGCGACGCTGCTGTTCTCCGATCCGCAGCGCCTGGCGCGCCTGGTGAACGACATCGACCGCCCGGTGCTGTTCATTTTCGCCGGCAAGGCCCATCCGCGCGACATCCCCGGACAGAACCTGGTCAAGATCATCCACGACTACTCGCACCAGCCGGAGTTCGCCGGCAAGATTCTCATGGTGGAGGGTTACGATCTCGCCCTGGGGCGCAAGCTCGTCACCGGCGTCGACGTGTGGCTCAACAACCCGCTCTATCCGCTGGAAGCGAGCGGCACCTCGGGCGAAAAGGCCGGCATCAACGGCGTCATCAACCTCAGCGTCCTCGACGGCTGGTGGGGCGAGGGCTATGACGGCGAGAACGGCTGGGCAATCACGCCGCACGGTCCGCAGTTCGATGAAGCGTTCCGCAACCGCGAGGAAGGGAACGAGCTGCTCGATCTGCTGGAAAACGAAGTGATCCCGCTCTACTACGGCCGCAACGCCCACGGTTATTCGCAGCGCTGGGTAAAGAAAGCCAAGGCCTCGATGAAATCGCTGATGCCGCGCTTCAATGCGCAGCGCATGGTGATGGATTACCTGGAGAAGCTCTACAGCCGCGCAACGCGACAGCGGGCGATCCTCTGGCGTGACGGCTGCGCGCCGGCGCGCCAGCTGGCGAGCTGGAAGCAGCGCGTGCGCCATGCCTGGCCGGGTGTATCGCTACGCCGGCTGGATACGGCGCCTTCCGTGCTGCGTGCCGGCGACAATCTGCAGATAAGGCTGGCGGCACAACTCAACGGCCTGGATGCCGAAGACGTTTTCGTCGAATGCCTGGTCGGAGATGAAGCGCCGGGGGATGCCAGCGGCAAGCGCAGGATCTACCGCCTCACGCCGGATGGCCACGGCGATCACGGCGAAACGCTGTTCGCGCTCGACGTGCAGCCGCCGCTGTCCGGCCTGCAGGAATACCGTATCCGCATCTATCCGCATCACGCCCTGCTCAGCAGGCGCTTTGAAATGGGCTGCATGCTCTGGCTGTAGACGATGCGAGGCGCTCTCCTCGAGGGGAGCGCCTCCTCGCTTCATGCCTACTTCATACTGGGACCGCGCGCCCGTACAACTGCGCCAGCCGCATCAGCCGGGCGGCGAGATCATCCGGCACCTGCCCCCAGTCGAAGCGCCAGCGCCAGTTGCCTGCCGTCGTACCCGGCACGTTCATGCGATGCGCGCCATCGAGTGCGAGCACATCCTGCATCGGCACCACCGCCAGCGCGGCGGTCGAGGCCATGGCGGCGCGGATCAGCGACCACGGCATGTCCTCGCCGGGATGGCCGAGATACTCCTCGGCATAGGCGCGCGTCTGCGGCGTCAGTGACCGGTACCAGCCGAGCGTGGTGTCATTGTCATGCGTGCCGGTGTAAACCACGGACAGCGGCGCGTGATTGTGCGGCAGGTAGGGGTTGTCCGGCGCACCGTCGAAAGCGAACTGCAGAATTTTCATGCCGGGCAATCCATAGCGATCGCGCAGCGCATACACTTCCGCCGTGATCATGCCGAGGTCCTCGGCAACGACGGGCAAGGAGCCGAAACGCGCGACGAGCGCGTCGAACAACGCCTCCCGAGGTCCCTGCACCCAGCGTCCCGCGATGGCATCGGCGCTGTCGGCCGGAATCTCCCAGAACGATTCGAAACCGCGGAAATGATCGATGCGCACCAGATCGAACATCGCCAGGTGGTTTTCGATGCGGCGGATCCACCAGCGGTAGCCGTCCTGCGCCATCAGCTCCCAGCGATAGTGCGGATTGCCCCAGCGCTGGCCGGTGGCGGAAAAATAATCGGGCGGCACCCCGGCGACGACGGCGGCATGTCCCTCGCCGTCGAGATTGAACAGATGGCGATCGACCCACACGTCCGCGCTGTCGTGAGCGACGAAGATCGGCATGTCGCCGAACAGGAGCACGCCGCGCGCGCCGGCGTAAGCGCGGATGCCGTGCCATTGATGATGGAACAGGAATTGTTCGAAGCAGACGCGCTCGATCACCGCGCGATGACGCGCGCGCGCTTCCGACAGCGCCACGGGATCGCGGTCGCGCAGCGGCGCCGGCCATTCGGTCCACGCCGCGTGGTGGAAGGCGGTACGCAGCGCGATGAACAACGCGTACTCCGCCAGCCACTCCCGCTGACGCTGGAGAAATTCATCGTACGCGGCGCGCGCACGCTCATCCGCCCGCGCGGAAAAACCCGCCAGAGCCAGCGCCCATACGCCGTCATCGGCATAGGCAGACGCCCGATCCGCGCCGCCGGCACCGACACCGGCATTGGCGCCGGCACCAGCCGCAGCCCGCGCTTCCGGCAGTGAAATCCAGCCCTCGTCAGCCAGGCGCTCCAGGCTGATCAGGCGCGCATCGCCCGCGTGAATGGAAAGACACTGGTAGGGAGAACCGCCGCCGTGCGTGGGACCGAGTGGCAGCACCTGCCATACGGTCTGGCCGGCGGCGGCGAGAAAATCGACGAAGCGGTAGGCATCGCTGCCGAGGTCACCCGCGCCACGCGGGCCAGGCAGGGAACTGGGATGGAGCAGTATCCCCGAGCGGCGCGATGCGAATGGGTTGCCGGTTTTCAATGGCGCCTACTGTTCGACCTGACCCCGCCGCATGACACCCCCCTGCTCCGCATAACCACCGCCGGTGCTGATCACGCGCTGCAGCTCGGCAGGCGGCGACAGGCCGATGAAGCGATAGAGATTGCTCAGATGCAGACGGTACAGGCGCTCGAAATCGCCCACCGAGTCCGACGGATTGTAATCGCCGAACCACCAGCACCAATCGGAGCCTTCGCACACGGCGAGCTGCCACAGCGCGCGCTCGCGGTCACCCTCGCTGAGCGTGCCGCCGGCAAGCACGCGGTCGAAGGCTTCCTTGACCTGACACAGCAGATCCCAGCCCTGATTTTTTTCCTTGTCGCCCATCCAGGTGGAAAAATTACCGTAAACCCAGCTGCCGGCGATCAGCTTGTCAAGCGCAGCGGGCTTCAGTCCCTGCGCGAGGCAGTCGCCGAAAGTGGTCAGCTCGATGCCGGCGTGCTCCGCCAGGCGGCGATAAAGCGCGGTGATGAAGTGATAGCCGTTCTCGGGATAGGCTTCCCAGGCGTTCTCGCCGTCGAGCACGATGGAAACCACGAGGTCGTCATCGTCGGGGTGCGCAGCGGCGATGTTCTCCAGATGGTGCACCAGATTCGCCACCGCATCGTCGCCATGCCAATCGTAATAAGTGAAGCCGATGAGGTCGGAGAGACCGTCGTCCCGGAAAAAACAGGCCGGACCTTCGCCGCCGACACGATAGGCGCGATGCAGCAGACCGTCCCCGCCCTGCTGCCAGCTCGGATGCGTCGCGAGGCTGTTGCTCAGCACGCTGCCGCCGGTGGCGGCCCACTTGAATCCGTATTCATTCAGCAGGGCGAGCGCCGCCGTACTGACGCCGCCCTCCGCCGGCCAGCAGCCCTGCGGCCGGAAACCGAAATGGCGCTCGAAGCTCTCGATACCCTGACGCACATGCCAGTGCGCCCGTTCGACACCGCCAGGATAGTGCGCCGTGACCGGCAGCTCCATCTCCGGCACCGCCTCGCGCGCGCTGGCGAAATCGATCAGCAGCGGCAGCATGGGGTGGGCATAGGGCGTCATCGACAGCTCGATGCGCCCGGACGCGGCCAGGCGGCGGTAGCGCTCGATGATGGAAGAGACGACCTGCCCGATCACCTCCAGCAGCTGCAAGCGGTCCTCATGGGTAAAGAAGCGCGCCTTCTTCAGCAACTGGCGCACGCGCGCATCCTCGCGCCGCACCGTCTCGCCGAGCCAGGCGAGGTGGTACCAGGTGACGATGTCGGCGAGATACTGATCGCCGAAATAGGCGAGATTGTCGCTGTCCTGCTGGAGCAATCCGGCGAGATCGGCGAGGTGGCGGTAAGCGGGGAAGCGGTGGATCAGCCGGTGCTCGTTGGCACGCAGACAGGAGCGGATGAGCGCGAGCCGCTGCTCCAGCGTCTGCGGCCATTCGCGCGTCGCGAGCGCGGCCAGCAGCGGATCCCTGATCGGCGTGCGATCGCGCAGGAAAGCCTGGATCTCGGCGGCGTAGTCCTCGATCTGGTCGAGCAGGATGGGAACGAAGTTGACCACCGCGCGCGCGCCTGGCGTCGCCTCGATGATCGCCGCCATATCGACGTAGTCCTTGATGGCGTGCAGATAGACCCATGGCAGCTGATGCGTACCGTCACCGTAGCTGCGGTATTCGGGCTGATGCATATGCCAGCACAGCACCACCTTCAGCGGTGGCTTAATGGACACGATGATAATCCTGTCCCAGCATCTCCGGCGTTACGACGACGACACCGTTTTCACTGACATAGAAACGCTTGGCATCCTGCTCACGGTCGAAACCGATGACGGTATGGTCGGGGATGCGGCATCCCTTGTCGACCACCACCCGGCGCAGACGGCAATGCTCGCCGATCTCCACATTGGGCAATACGACGCAGTCCTCCACCTCCGAATAGGAACGCACGTGCACGTCGGAGAACAGCAGGGAATGGCGCACCGAGGCGCCGGAAACGATGCAGCCGCCGGACACCATGGAATCGACCGCCATGCCGCGCCGGCCTTCGTCGTTGAAAATGAATTTCGCCGGCGGCAGCTGCGACTGATAGGTCCAGATCGGCCAGTCGTTGTCGTAGAGGTTGAGCTCGGGAGTCACGCCGATCAGCTCCATGTTCGCTTCCCAGAACGCGTCGACCGTGCCGACGTCGCGCCAGTAGGCCGGCCCGTCGGTCTCGATATCCTTGAACGGATGAGCGTACACGCGGTACTTGTTGATCGCCGAAGGAATGATGTCCTTACCGAAATCGTGGCTGGACGAGGACGCGTAGGCATCCTTCAGCAATTGCTCGAACAGGAAGTGCGTATTGAACACGTAGATGCCCATCGAGGCGAGCGCGGTATCGGGCGAGCCCGGCAGCGACTGCGGATTCTGCGGCTTTTCCTCGAACGAGCGCACCATCAGATCATCGTCGACCGACATCACGCCGAAGGCATGGGCCTTTTCGATCGGCACTTCGATGCAGCCGACCGTCATGTCGGCCTTGGATTCGACGTGCGCGGCCAGCATCGGACCGTAATCCATCTTGTAGATGTGGTCGGCGGCGAGAATCAGCACATAGGAG
>CAYLYS010000009.1:37157-52119 GCA_964388175.1 uncultured Chromatiales bacterium
GCGCACCAGCAGCAGCTGGCGGGCCTCGTCGATGCGGATGATGTCGAGGTTCTGAAACACCGCATCCGCCGTGCCCGTATACCAGGAAGTGGCGATGCGCTGCTGTGCCGGCACCAGCTCGATGAATTCCCCGAGCTCGGCGCGCAGGAAATTCCAGCCGTGCTGGATATGGCGAATCAGCGAATGCGATTTGTACTGCGTCAGAATGGCGATCTGCCGGATACCGGAATTGATGCAGTTCGACAGCGGAAAATCGATGATGCGAAACTTGCCGCCGAAGGGCACCGCGGGCTTGGCCCGCCACTGCGTCAGCTGTTTCAGTCGCGACCCTCTGCCGCCGGCCAGTATGAGGGCGATGGTATCGCGGGTCAGGCGGCTGACGAAGCGTGCATTGTTAGCGTCTTTTCCTGCGCGTTTCATTGCGGATCTGATCGAGTTGGGAGATTCGGTTTCTGCCGGCGATGCAGCGCTGCGGACCGCTCGCGCATCTCTGCTGGTGCATCTCTCCGATGCATCGCTCCTGCATTGCGCTGTGCATTGCTACTGGCATCGCTCTGGCGTCGATCGGCCTATGCTATCATTATTTTTCGACGAGAGGGGAGACATCAACAGATCGTGAAACACGCCACGCCGACGCATCCCGCATCCCGTTCCGACCTGTCGGAGGATGCGCGCAGAATCATCGAAGCCCGCCATCACGATCCCTTCGCCTATCTGGGAAGTCACAGCGACGGGCAGGACGCCGTGATCCGCGTCTTCATTCCGGGCGCGCTGTCGGTCACGATCGACGACCATGGACTCACGCTGAACCGCGTGCACGACAGCGGATTATTCGAATGGCGCGGCCCCGCGGCCCGCGCGCCCGCGCGCTATCGCCTGAGCTGGAGCACGCCTCACGGCAATCTGTCCGCCTACGACCCCTATTGTTTCCCGGCGCGGCTGTCCGACTTCGATCTGTACCTGTTCGGCGAGGGCAATCATCAGCATGCCTATCGCTTCATGGGCGCGCATCTGGATGCCATCGACGATGTGCCGGGCGCGCTCTTCTCGGTATGGGCACCGAACGCCGAACGCGTCAGCGTGATTGGCGACTTCAACGACTGGGACGGCCGCCGCCACCCGATGCGCAGCCGCGGCGACAGCGGCATATGGGAGCTCTTCATCCCCGGCCTGACCGAAGCCAGCCTGTACAAATTCGAAATCCGCGCCCGCGACAGCGGTGACATCCTGGTCAAATCCGACCCTTACGGTCGACAATTCGAGATGCGGCCGCATACCGCATCGATCATCACCGCGGAACGGCCCTATGCCTGGAACGATGGATCATGGCTGGAACAGCAGCGCCGCGGCCACGACTGGCTGCACGCGCCGATCGCGATCTACGAGGTCCATCTCGGCTCATGGCAGCGCGGCGAGCACGGTGAATTTCTCGGCTACCGGGAGCTGGCACAGCGCCTGGTCGGCTACTCCAGGGAGATGGGCTTCACGCACCTCGAGCTGATGCCGGTCACCGAGCATCCCTTCGATGCGTCCTGGGGCTATCAGACCACCGGCTACTACGCACCGACCAGCCGCTACGGCACAGCGGACGATTTCCGCTACTTCGTCGACCATTGCCACCAGCACGGCATCGGCGTGATCCTCGACTGGGCGCCCGCGCACTTTCCGCGCGATGCGCATGGACTGGCGCGCTTCGACGGCACCGCGCTCTACGAACATGCCGACCCGCGCCGCGGAGAACACCGCGACTGGGGCACGCTCATCTTCAACTACGGCCGCAACGAAGTCCGCAACTTCCTCGTCTCCAACGCGCTGTACTGGCTGGAAGAGTTCCATATCGACGGGCTGCGCGTGGACGCGGTCGCCTCCATGCTCTATCTGGATTATTCGCGCGAGCCCGGCGACTGGGCGCCGAACGTCCACGGCGGCAACGAAAACCTCGAAGCGATCGAATTCCTGCGCCAGCTGAACAGACTGACCCACGAACTGCATCCCGGCACGCTGATGCTGGCCGAAGAGAGCACCTCCTGGCCGATGGTATCGCGACCGACCTGGCTCGGCGGACTCGGCTTCAGCATGAAGTGGAACATGGGCTGGATGAACGACACGCTGTCCTATATGGCGAAAGACCCGGTGTATCGCCACTATCACCACGACATGCTGACCTTCAGCCAGCTCTACGCCTTCACCGAGAACTTCATGCTGCCGCTGTCGCACGATGAAGTCGTGCACGGCAAGCGCTCGCTGCTGAACAAGATGCCGGGCAACGAATGGCAGCAGCACGCCAATCTGCGCCTGCTCTACGCCTATATGTACACCCACCCCGGGAAGAAGCTGCTGTTCATGGGCGGCGAATTCGGACAGGGGCGGGAATGGAACAGCGAGGCGGCGCTCGACTGGTACGTGCTCGACTATCCGCTGCACCAGGGCATGAGCCGGCTGATTCGCGACCTCAACCATCTCTATCGCGAGCAGCCGGCGCTGCATCGCTACGACTTCGAGGCGCGCGGCTTCGAATGGATCGACTGCCACGATTCCTCGCAATCGGCGCTGAGCTATCTGCGCATCGGCGACGGCGATTTCCTGGTGGTGGCGCTGAACTTCACGCCCGTGCCGCGCGAGAACTATCGTATCGGCGTACCGCGGGCGGGTGACTACGTGGAAGCATTCAACTCCGACTCCGCCTATTACGGCGGCAGCAATCTCGGCAACGGCGGTGTGGTACGCGCCGACGACGAACCGTGGATGGACCGCCCCTGCTCCATGCTGATCACCCTGCCGCCGCTGGCCGCGGTCATCCTGCGGCCGCTGTAAGCGCCCGCGGATCCGCTCCCTCGACCTTCAGAGCGGCGGCGGCGGCCAGGCCACCCAGCCGGCGGCGGACAACCCCGCAGCCAGCGCGGCGGGATAAAGCCATTGCCACAGCGGCGGCGCGCCCGCCAGCACCAGCTCGACCGGCGCCTCGGCGCGCCGCCCTGCCCGCTCCGCGATCTCGCCGATCAGGCCGGCGGCGAAATTTCCGATCGTCCGCAGTCTCGGCGCGCCCGCGGCACGCTGCGCCAGCCGCTCCGCCACCAGCACACGCGCCTCTTCCACCGCATCCATCACCAGCACCATGCGCAAAGCCAGCCGTTCGCGCGCCAGACCGAATACGGCCAGCGGCAACGACAGGCCGTACACGGCCGTCATCAATTCCTCGCGCGTGCAGGTGTAGAGCAGCAGCCTGACGGCGAACACGATGAGCACGAGCGCGAACGCCCGCGCCAGCCCGGCCTGCAGCCCTTCCACCGTCGGCAGCAGCGTCTCCAGCCACGGTGTCCCCACGCCCGGCCAGACCGGCGTGCCGGGGGTGAACCAGCCATAGACGATCAGCAGGGAAAGGAACAGCCAGCGCATGCGGCGGCTCATCATCAGCGCCGAGTGCAGCACCGTGCGTGGAAGGAAAAGGTAGATTCCGCCGATCAGGACCGCCGCGCACCATAGGCGGGAGGATCCGTTCAAGGCGAGCAGAGCGGCGAAGACGAGGAAACAGCTGACACGGATGAGTGGATGCACAACCTGCAACCTGCCGCTCCCGCCCGCCAGGCGGGCAGGAGCGGATGAAACGGAACGATCAGCACAGTCTAGCCCATCTGGCGCATCAGAGCACTGGCTTCGCGCTGTTGATCCTCGGAGCCTTCCGAAGTCACTTCGCTGAGAATGCTGCGCGCGCTTTCCTCATCGCCCATGTCGATGTAGGCCTTGGCCAGGTCCAGCTTGGTGCCGACCTCATCGGTGCCCGAGATCAGGCCGCTGAAATCCTCTCCATCGGCCAGTTCATCGGACTCGAACGCGGTCAGCTCTTCACCGACGGCGGTCAGCCAATCGATATCGCTGCTCAGCTCCAGTTCGTTTTCGTCGCGGTCGCCATCGTTTTCGGCCGTCTCGGCAACGGCGGCCATACCGGCCTGCGCCGGCATGCCGACCATATCGCCGAGCGAGCCCGGCCAGCGGGTCTCGCCGCCGACGTCGTCGAGCCCGACGGACGCGTCGGCGGCAGCGGACGCGAACCCAGTCTCTTCCCTGCCGGCGGCATCGTCGGCATCGGGCGCTCCACCGCTCAGCCAGGCGTCGGCGCCAGCGTTACCGGTATCGTTACCGGCATCGCCATCAGCGGACTCGTGCAGACGAGCCAGCATATCTTCATCGAGATTGAATTCCAGAGCGCCGTCATTTTCGCCGTGCGCGGTGAACGAATGCGCCGCGCGGTCGCCGTCGTCGGCGTGCTCCAGACTACGGCCGAAGGCTTCGAAGTCGAATCCGGCCAGCTCGGGATCGACGCTCTCGTCGACGACGTCACGCTCCGCCGCCCCGGCGGCCAGCCCGACCACCGCCCCTGCCGCGAACAGCGGATGTTCCGGCGCCAGCCGCTTGCCCATGGCGACGACCTTGTCCCAGAGCGAGGCGTCCTGTTCGCCGAGCGAAGCGCGCAGCACTTCGGACTGCAGCACAAAGGCATCCGTGTCGCCGCCCGCAGCGTAGACTTCGAGCAGCTTGAGTCTGAGGTCGGTACGTTCCGGATCGTCCTTGATCGCTTGCCTGAGCAGTTCCTCGGCCTTGTCGATGCGGCGGTAGGCCAGATAGACATCGGCTTCGGCAAGCACATCGATCTCGTCCTCTTCGGCCTGGATGACATCATCCTCGTCACCACCCGCCGATCCGGCCGCGGCGCGATCGATATCTTCTTCAGCCACGATCAAACCGGCGCCCGCGACACCGGCGCCGGCGGACGCAGCGCCGGCAGCCACCGCCTGACCGCCACTGAACGGCGCCGCCACGGTGAACTCCTCCAGCGCGGCGCGCGCGCTTCGCCGGCGGCGGGCGACGAGCCAGCCGAGGATGGCGAGCAGGAGCGCGCCGAAGCCGGCTACTCCCAGCATCAGGGGATCGTTCAGCAGCGAGGCGAGCGGATTGCCGTCACGGCGCGCCTGATCGGCCTGATTCGCCGCGGCGCCACTCTGCAGGCCGGCCAGCGTGTCTTCCTGCAAGGTCAGCAGGCGTTGCATGGAAGCGATCTGCTCTTCCAGCGCGGCGAGACGTTGACGCAGTTCGACGTTTTCCTGACGCGCGGAGGCGGAAACCTCCAGCGCTTCGGTGAGCTCCTGGCGCAGATGATCCACCGCACCGCTCTCGAACTCACCGTCGATGGCGCCGGCGGCGAACCGCTCGACATCGGCCTTGTCGGGAGCGCTCAGGCGCAGCAGCGGACCGCTCGAAGCCGCCGCGCCGGCGGTATCGGCGGCAGCGACCGGCGCGGATTCGCCGGCCTGGGGACGGTTGGCGGCACGATCGGCCGCCTCGCGCTTGGCATCCATCCACTGCGTGGTCTGGCGGCGGGCTTCGGCCAGCGCGGCCGCTTGCGACATGGCGCCGATCAGCGCCGGGTCGTCGATACGCAGCACATAGCCGGCCTTGAGCTCATTCACGTTGCCGTTGTAGAAAGCTTCCGGATTGCTGCGCAGCAGCGCCATCATGATCTGTTCGACGGAATAGGACGTATCCAGTCCGCGCAGTTCCTGGGCAATCGACCACAGCGTCGCATCCCTGGCAACGGGACCGTAACTCCATGCACCACTGGTATCCTGCTGTACCTGCGGACCCGGGCGCGGCGCAGCGGCGGACGCAGCCGCAGCAGCGCGCGCCGGCGCAGACTGCGCGACGACCGGCGCGGGCGCCACGGCGGGCGCGGCAACCGGTACCGGCGCCTCGTCCAGCAGCAGCGGCGGGTCGAGCAGCACGGTGTACTCACGCAGCAGACGGCCATTCGGCCAGTTCATTTCAACGAGAAAATCGAGGAAGGGCTCGGCGATCGCCTGCCCGGAGCGGATGCTGACGACCGGCACGCCGCTTTCGTCACGTTCTATGGTGAATTTCAGATCGGACAGGAACAGCGGGCGCTCCAGGCCAGCCTGTGCGAAGGCTTCTCTGGATGCGAGCCGGACACTGACCTCTTCCATCCGCGTCTGGCCGATGGCGGTAAGCGCGATGCGCGCATCCAGCGGCTGATTGAGCGCGGATTGAAGATTGATGTCACCCAGGCCGAGCGGCGCGGCATTGAGCGGCAGCAGCAGCAGAAAAACAGTCGATATTCTGGCAAGCCTGATCAAAATCTGATCCCCCAAATTCGTTACGCGATGTCCCCGGAGCCCGTGGCCAATGCCAGTCAAAATACAAGCAAATTCCCTGCCAACCCTTCGGGGCCATTCGCCGGGGAGCTAGCCCTGCAGATGATCCCTCAACAGTATTTCGGCGATCTGCACGCTGTTGAGCGCGGCGCCCTTGCGCACATTGTCCGAGACCACCCACAGATCGAGGCCACGCGGGTGGGAAATATCCTCCCGGATGCGCCCTACGAACACCGGATCCCGCCCGGCTGCCTCCGTGACCGGCGTCGGATAACCACCAGCCTCACGCTCGTCCATCACCACCACACCGGGGGCGGACTGCAACAGACGTCTGGCGTCATCGGCCGTGATCTTTTTCCGTGTTTCCACGTGCACGGCTTCCGAGTGACCGTAGAACACCGCGACTCGTACCGCGGTCGGGTTAACGAGGATAGCGTCATCCTCGAGAATTTTTTTAGTCTCCCAGACCATTTTCATCTCTTCCTTGGTGTAGCCGTTGTCCAGGAAGACGTCGATCTGGGGCAATACGTTGAAGGCGATCTGCCGGGGATAGACCTCGGACTCGACCGGTTTGCCGTTCAGCAGCGAGGCGGTCTGGCCGGCGAGTTCCTCGATCGCCTCGCGGCCGGTGCCCGACACCGCCTGGTAGGTACAGACGTTGATACGCTCGATGCCGACCGCGTCGTAGAGGGGCTTGAGCGCCACCACCATCTGGATGGTCGAGCAGTTGGGATTGGCGATGATGCCACGCTCGCGGTAACCGGCGATGGCGTGCGGATTGACCTCCGGCACCACCAGGGGGATATCGTCCTCGTAGCGGAATTCCGAAGTATTGTCGATGACCACGCAGCCCGCCGCCACCGCGCGCGGCGCATACTCGCGCGATACCGATGCGCCGGCGGAAAAAAGAGCGATGTCGATACCGGCAAAATCGAACGTGTCGAGATCCTGCACCAGGATCTGCTTGCCGCGGAAAGTGACGCGCGAGCCGGCGGAACGGCTGCTGGCGAGCGGAACGAGCCGCTCGACCGGAAAGTTCCGCTCCTCGAGCACCGAGATCATGGTCTCACCGACCGCGCCTGTCGCACCGACAACAGCCACATTCACCTGCTTGCCCATCACTTTGCCTCCGGTTCGAAAATCGCGGCGGCCATCCGCCGCGGCTTATCTGTCTTGATGTCGTTCAGCCCGATATCGTTCAATTCAGCGCCGCCGCTACCGCGGCGCCCATCTCCGCCGTCCCCACCCGGCGCGTACCGGCCGTATGGATGTCGCCCGTGCGCAGGCCCTGGTCCAGCACCTTCTGCACGGCGCGCTCGATGCGTTCGGCGAGATCGGCGCGGCCCAGGCTGTGCCGCAGCATCATCGCCAGCGACAGGATCGTGCCGAGCGGATTGGCGATGCCCTGGCCGGCGATATCGGGCGCGGAGCCATGAATCGGCTCGTACATGCCGCGGCCGTCGGCATTCAGCGAGGCCGAAGGCAGCATGCCGATCGAGCCGGTCAGCATCGCCGCGCAATCGGACAGGATGTCGCCGAACATATTGCCGGTGACCATGACGTCGAACTGCTTGGGCGCCCGCACCAGCTGCATGGCGGCATTGTCGACGTACATATGGCTGAGCTCGACGTCGGGATATTCGCTGTGCAGCGCGGTCATCACCTCGCGCCACAGGCGCGTGGCCTCGAGCACGTTCGCCTTGTCCACCGAGCAGACGCGGTGCTGGCGCCGGCGAGCGGTCTCGAAGGCAACGCGGCCGATGCGCACGATCTCCGATTCGCTGTACACCATGGTGTTGTAGCCCTGACGCTCGCCGCTGTCGAGCGTGCGCACACCGCGCGGCTGGCCGAAATAGATATCGCCGGTCAGCTCGCGCACAATCATCAGATCGAGATCGCTGACGATCTCCGCGCGCAGCGTCGAAGCGGCGGCGAGCTGGGGATAGAGCAGCGCCGGGCGCAGATTGGCGAACAACTCCAGACCGGCGCGCAAACCCAGCAGCCCTTTCTCCGGCCGCAGCGCCGGCTCCAGCGCATCCCACTTCGGGCCGCCCACGGCACCGAGCAGCACGGCGTCGGCAGCGCGCGCCAGGCGCAGCGTCTCTTCCGGCAGCGGATGGCCGGCCGCGTCGACTGCGGCACCACCCACCAGCGCCCGCTCGGTCTCGGCGGCAAAGCCGAAATCGCGCTGCAGGCGTTCGAGCACCGCGAGCGTGGCAGACACGATCTCCGGACCGATGCCATCGCCCGGCAGAATGAGAATCTTGGCAGTCATGAAATATCCTTCAGGAATTGAACAGCCAGGGCGCATCCTGGCGACGACGTGCTTCGTAGGCCCGAATGAGATCACGCTCCTTCAGCGTCACGCCGATCTCGTCCAGCCCTTCGAGCATGCGCTCCTTGCGGAAAGGCTCGATGTCGAAGCCGTGCGTGAAACCGTCCGGCCCGCGCACGGCCTGCGAACGCAGATCGACTTCCAGGCGGTAACCCGGCGTCGCCGTCACCTCGGCGAACAGGCGATCGACGACCGGCGCCGGCAGCACCAGCGGCAGCACGCCGTTCTTGAAGCAGTTGTTGTAGAAGATATCGGCATAGCTCGGCGCGATCACCGCGCGGATACCGTAATCCGCCAGCGCCCACACCGCGTGTTCGCGCGAAGAACCGCAGCCGAAGTTGTCACGCGCGAGCAGCACCGCCGCGTCGCGGTAACGCGGCTGGTTGAGCACGAAGTCCGGATTCGGCACCCGCGTCGACGGGTCCATGCCCGGCTCGCCGTGGTCGAGATAGCGCCACTCGTCGAACAGATTGGGGCCGAAGCCGCTGCGCTTGATCGACTTGAGAAACTGCTTGGGAATGATGGCGTCGGTATCGACGTTGACCCGATCCAGCGGCACCACCACACCTGCCACCCGCTCAAACCGCTCCATGACTTGCTCCCTTTGCCGCGCGCGGGCCGAGCTCGCGCACATCGACGAAACGCCCGGCGACGGCGGCGGCCGCGGCCATGGCGGGACTGACCAGATGCGTACGCCCGCCCGGCCCCTGACGACCCTCGAAATTGCGGTTGGAAGTCGAGGCGCAGCGTTCGCCCGGCTCCAGACGGTCGGCGTTCATCGCCAGACACATCGAGCAGCCCGGCTCGCGCCACTCGAAGCCGGCCTCGGTGAAGATGCGGTCGAGGCCTTCGGACTCCGCCTGCCGCTTCACCAGCCCGGAACCAGGCACGACCATGGCCAGCTTCACGTTGCCGGCGACATGACGCCCCTCGACCACCTCGGCGGCGGCGCGCAGATCCTCGATGCGCGAGTTGGTGCACGAGCCGATGAACACCTTGTCGATGCGGATGTCGCCGATCGGCGTGCCCTGCTCGAGCCCCATGTATTCGAGCGCGCGCTCGGCACCGCGGCGCTTGACCGGATCACTGATCTCATCGAGCAGCGGAATGCGGCCATCGATCGCGGCCACCATCTCGGGCGAGGTGCCCCAGGTGACCTGCGGCCGGATGCTTTGCGCGTCGATCTCGACCACCGCGTCGAAGTGCGCGCCGGGATCGCTGCGCAGCTCGCGCCAGGCGGCGACGGCGCGGTCCCACAACTCGGCGCGCGGCGCATAGGGGCGACCGCGCAGATAGTCGATGGTCTTGTCGTCCACCGCCACCATGGCAGCGCGCGCGCCGGCCTCGATGCCCATATTGCACAGCGTCATGCGGCCTTCCACCGACAGCTCGCGGATCGCCTCGCCGGTATATTCCATGGCATAGCCGGTGCCGCCGGCGGTACCGATGTGGCCGATGACGGCAAGCGCGATGTCCTTGGCGGTAACGCCCGCGGGCAGGCGCCCGGCAATCCGCACTTCCATATTGCGCGACTTTTTCTGCACCAGGCACTGCGTGGCGAGCACATGCTCGACCTCGGAAGTGCCGATGCCGAAGGCGAGCGCGCCGAAGGCGCCGTGCGTCGAAGTATGCGAATCGCCGCACACCACGGTCATGCCCGGCAGCGTGGCGCCGGACTCGGGACCGATCACGTGCACGATGCCCTGGCGCGGATCGCTCATGCCGAATTCGGTGATGCCGAACACGCGGCAGTTCTCGTCCAGCGTCTCGATCTGCTCGCGCGACACCGGATCGGCGATGCCGAGCGCCCGGTCGGTCGTCGGCACGTTGTGATCCGGCACGGCGAGGATGGAATCCACGCGCCAGATCGGACGTTTCGCCAGGCGCAGGCCCTCGAAGGCCTGCGGCGAAGTCACTTCATGAACGAGGTGGCGGTCGATATAGAGCAGGCAGGTGCCGTCCTCGTTCTCCCGCACCACGTGCGCGTCCCACAATTTGTCGTACAGCGTTTTGGCCATGACCCTGAAAACCCACGGAAAGCTCGTATAAAACGCTATCTTAACGTATTCGGCGGGGGCGGCATATCGGCGGCGGTCTGAATCCGCGCCCTGTGCTATCATGCAGCCGCGCAAGCCACGGGGTGAAAAAAGTGGACACGACAGACCTGCACAGACACGACACCGATACCCGCGACATCGATACCGGCCGCACGGCTGCGGCACCCGACCGCCGGAGCCGGCGATGAGCGCCCTGATCCTCGACGGCAAGGCGGTGGCGGCCACACTGCGGGCCGATATCCGCGCCCGCATCGCCGCGCGCACGGCGCACCGGGAACGTACGCCCGGCCTCGCGGTCATCCTGCTCGGCGACAACCCGGCCTCGGAAGTCTACGTCGCCAACAAACGCAAGGCCTGCGAGGACACCGGCATCCACTCGCATGCCTACGACCTGCCCGCCGGCACCACGCAGCAGGAATTGCTCCGCCTCATCGACGAGCTGAACGCCGACCCGTCCATCGACGGCATCCTGGTGCAGCTTCCGCTGCCGGCGCACATCCATAGCGAAACCGTGATCGAGCGCATCCGCCCCGACAAGGACGTGGACGGCTTTCACCCCTATAACATCGGCCGCCTCGCCGTGCGCCTGCCGCTGCTGCGCCCGTGCACCCCGCGCGGCATCATGACCCTGCTGCAGCATACCGGCGTCGATCTTTACGGCAAACAGGCGGTGGTGGTCGGCGCCTCCAATATCGTCGGCCGCCCGATGGCGCTGGAACTGCTGCTCGGCGGCTGCACGGTCACCGTCTGCCACCGCTTCACCCGCGATCTCGCCGCCGAGGTCGCGCGCGCCGAGGTACTGGTGGTCGCGGTCGGCAAGCCCGGCCTGGTCAAGGGCGAGTGGGTTCGCCCCGGCGCCATCGTCGTCGACGTCGGCATGAACCGCACCGCCGACGGCCAGCTCACCGGCGACGTCGAATACGCCGCGGCCGCCGAACGCGCCGGCTGGATCACGCCGGTGCCGGGCGGCGTCGGCCCGATGACCGTGGCGACGCTGCTGCAGAACACGCTGGAAGCGCTGGAAATGCACGAGGGGAAGGCGTCTTCCGGCTGATGCCGTCGGGCGCTCACCGCAAGAGTGGGCGAAACGTCGGCGGGTTTCATCACCCCCCCAAAGACCTGCCGTGAAGCAGACTCAGGATCGTGGCCGGAGTTGCCGGCCGTCCATCCCTTCCGTGACACGCAAGAGGCATCCCTGCCGCTCGACGGCGCCATCCCTGGCGCCGACGGTCACTGCAGGGATGGACGGCCGGCAACTCTGAGATCGCATCGGGCCCGGGAAGGTACGGCATCACTGACTTCAATGCGCTTTTTCAGCGTATATATCAGCTATCGGACGGCAGCAATAAAACTCAGCCCTTCTTTTTGTCTCAGCACCAGCAGAACTTAGCAGGCGTTGACGGATGGGTTATTGCGGGACCGTCGGCGGCAGGATGCCGCCGTCGAGCGGCCAAGGATGGCGAAAAGCGCGTCCCGGAATAACCCATCCGCCAACGCCAGACCACAAGCAACGGCACAACCACCCCAAGAGAACGGTCACTTCCTCCGCCAGCTAGTCCCCTGTGGCCCGTCCTCCAGCAGAATACCCTTCGCATCCAGCTCGTCGCGGATGCGGTCCGATTCCGCCCAGTCACGGTTGCGGCGCGCTTCGACGCGACGGGCGATGAGCTCCTCGATCCATGCGTCATCACCGGCCGCGTCGCGACCGCGCAGATAGCTCTCAGGGTCCTGCTGCAAGATACCGACGATCGCGCCGAGGGCACGCAACGTGGCACCCAGACGTCGCGCATCGCCGTCACGACCCTCTGCCCGCGCCCGATTGATCTCGCCGGCGAGTTCGAACAACACGGCGAGCGCGAGCGCGGTGTTGAAATCGTCGTCCATGGCGCTTTCGAAGCGCTCACGGTAGCCCCCCCCATTCGTTTCCGCGTCCGTTTCGGCATCGGCCGTATCCAGCCCGCGCAGGGCGAGATACAGGCGCGCCAGCGCGGAGCGTGCCTGATCCAGATGCTGATCGGAATAATTGAGCGGGCTGCGGTAGTGGCTGCTGAGGATGAAGAAGCGCACCGCCTCGGGCTCGTAGCGGTCGAGCACTTCGCGCACGGTGAAGAAATTGCCGAGTGACTTCGACATCTTCTGCTCGTCGATCTGCACGAAGCCGTTGTGCATCCACACATTGACGAAAGCGTGTCCGGTCGCGCCCTCGCTCTGCGCGATCTCGTTCTCGTGATGGGGAAACATCAGATCCATGCCGCCGCCGTGGATGTCGAAGTGATCGCCCAGGCAGTGCGTGGACATCGCCGAGCATTCGATGTGCCAGCCCGGCCGGCCCTTGCCCCAGGGCGAATCCCAGTGCGGCTCGTCCGGCTTGGCGCTCTTCCACAGCACGAAATCGAGCGGATCCTCCTTGGCCTCGTTGACTTCGACGCGCTCGCCGGCGCGAAGATCTTCCAGGCGCTTGCCCGACAGGCGGCCGTACTGATCGAAGCGCGCGACGCGGTAATAGACGTCGCCGTTGTCGGCACGATAAGCGTAGCCGTTCTTCTCCAGCGCGGCGACCATGGCGACGATCTCGCCGATCGAATCGGTAGCGCGCGGCTCCGCATCCGGCGGCAGCACACCGAGGCGCGCGGCGTCCTCGTGCATCGCCGCGATGAAGAATTCGGTCAGCGCCGCGATGGACTCGCCGCGCTCGGCCGCGCGGCGGATGATCTTGTCGTCGATGTCCGTGATATTGCGCACATAGGTGACGTCGTAACCGCGGCTGCGCAGATAGCGCGCCACCACATCGAACACCACCATCACCCGCGCATGGCCGACGTGGCAATAGTCGTAAACGGTCATGCCGCATACGTACATGCGCACCCGCCCGGGTTCGATCGGTACGAACGTTTCCTTGCGGCGCGTCAGGCTGTTATAGATCTGCAGCATATGATTTTCGCTGAATGTCAGGCGCGGAACCCTCCGCGGCACGGCCTGCGCCCGGCCGCGCCCCGCAGCATGGTAACGGAAACCCCGGCCGGCGACAAAATTATCCCCTCGCCTTTCACCCACCGGCCAAAGACATTATCATGGCCGACAGGAAGGCCCCCGGCCCATTCGTTTCCCATCAAATCAGGTACATCGCCCATGTTCACGAAACTGCTCACCCCTGCACTGCTGCTCGCCATGGCCGCTCCCGGCGCACTCGCCGACACTCCGCTGCCGCGCGTACTGATCAGTACCAGCGCCGGCGACATCGTCGTCGAACTGAACCGCGAAAAAGCGCCGCTGACGGTGGAAAACTTCCTCGGCTATGTCGAACAGGGCTTCTACGAAGGCACCATCTTCCATCGCGTGATCTCCGGCTTCATGGCCCAGGGCGGCGGCTTCACCGCCGACTTCGAACAGAAGGCGACGCGCGCGCCGGTGAAGAACGAGGCCGACAACGGCCTGAAGAACCAGCGCGGCACCATCGCCATGGCGCGCACCTCCGATCCGCATTCCGCCACGGCGCAGTTCTTCATCAACACCGTCAACAACGACTTCCTCGACCACCGTTCGCCGACGCCGAACGGCTGGGGCTATGCCGTGTTCGGCCGCGTGGTCGAAGGCCTCGACGTCCTCGACAAGATCGAAGCCATTCCCACCGGCAGAGGCGGACCGTTCCCGCGCGACGTGCCGAGCACCCCGGTGACCATCGACCGCATCACCCTGGTGGCGCAGGACTGAAGCGCACCGAGGACCGGACCGCCGATGGCAACGCTGTTCATTTCGGATCTGCACCTGTCGGCGGACCGGCCCGCGCTCAACGCGCTGTTCCTCGCCTTTCTGCGCCGTTACCCCCGCAGCGGCGACACGCTCCACATTCTCGGCGATCTGTTCGAGGTCTGGCTCGGCGACGATGCCGGGCTGGACGATCAGCGCGAGATCGTCACTGCCCTGCGCGCGGTGTCCGACGGCGGCACACAGCTCTGCTTCATGCACGGTAACCGCGATTTCCTCATCGGCGAGGACTTCGCCGCCGCCACCGGCTGCCGCATCCTCGATGAGCCGGCGCTCATCACCCTCGGCGATGAAACCGTGCTGCTCATGCACGGCGACAGCCTGTGCACCGACGACGTCGAATACCAGGCCTTCAAGGCGCGCGTGCGCCAGCCCGCCTTCATGCAGCAGTTCCTCGCCCTGCCGATCGAACAGCGCCGCGCCATCGCGCAGAGCTACCGCGCCGAAAGCGCCAAGAGCACGCGACGCAAGCCGATGGAGATCATGGACGTCAACGCCGAAGCGGTGGATCAGACCATGCGCACGCACGGTGTGCGGCGCCTGATCCACGGCCACACCCACCGCCAGGCCATCCACGACCTTGCCCTCGACAGCAATGGCGACGAACAGCGCGCACAGCGCATCGTGCTCGGCGACTGGGA
>CAYLYS010000010.1:0-28295 GCA_964388175.1 uncultured Chromatiales bacterium
CGCTGCTGTCCAAGTTCGCCGGCGGGCTCGGCAACGACTGGACGCGCGTGCGCGGCCTCGGTGCGCACATCAAGGGCACCAACGGCAAATCGCAGGGCGTGGTGCCGTTCATGAAGGTGGCGAGCGATACCGCGGTGGCGGTCAACCAGGGCGGCAAGCGCAAGGGCGCGGTGTGCGCTTATCTCGAAACCTGGCACATCGACATCGAGGAATTCCTCGAGCTGCGCAAGAACACTGGCGACGAGCGCCGCCGCACCCACGACATGAACACCTGCAACTGGATTCCGGACCTGTTCATGGAGCGCGTCATGGCGCAGGCCGAGTGGACGCTGTTCACCCCGAACGAGACGCCGGATCTGCACGATCTCACCGGCTCCGCCTTCCGCGAGCGCTACGAGGCCTACGAGGCCGCCGCCGATCGCGGTGAGATCCGCGTGTGGAAGCGCCTGCCGGCGGTGACGCTATGGCGCAAGATGCTCGGCATGCTGTTCGAGACCGGCCATCCCTGGATCACCTTCAAGGACCCGTGCAACGTCCGCTACACCAACCGCCACATCGGCGTCGTGCACAGCTCCAATCTGTGCACCGAGATCACCCTGCACACCAACGACAAGGAAATCGCGGTGTGCAACCTCGGCTCGGTGAATCTCGCCGCGCACGTCACCGCTGACGGACTCGACGTCGCCAAGCTCGAGCGCACCGTGCGCACCGCCATGCGCATGCTCGACAACGTCATCGACTACAACTATTACGCCGTGCCGCAGGCGCGCAACGCCAATCTGCGCCATCGCCCGGTCGGCCTCGGCATCATGGGCTTCCAGGACGCGCTCTACCGCCTCGGCATCGCCTATGGGTCGGAAGCGGCGGTCGAGTTCGCCGACCGTTCCATGGAGCTGATCTCCTACCATGCCATCGGCGCCTCGTGCGCCCTGGCCGGTGAGCGCGGCGCCTATTCCAGCTTCTCCGGCTCGCTGTGGAGCAGGGGCATCCTGCCCATCGATTCCATCGATCTGCTCGAGCAGGAGCGCGGCGGCCACGTGCAGATGGACAAGACGAAAACCCTCGACTGGGACAGTCTGCGCGAGCGCGTGGTGCGCGTCGGCATGCGCAACTCCAACTGTCTGGCGATCGCGCCGACGGCGACGATTTCCAACATCTGCGGTGTCAGCCAGTCGATCGAACCGACCTATCAGAATCTGTTCGTGAAATCGAACCTGTCGGGCGAGTTCACCGTCATCAATCCCGCGCTGGTCGACGATCTCAAGGCGCTCGGCCTGTGGGACGAGGTCATGGTCAACGACCTCAAGTACTTCGACGGCTCGGTGCAGGCCATCGACCGCATTCCGCGCGAGGTCAAACGGCGCTACGCCACCGCCTTCGAGATCGAGCCGCGCTGGCTGGTCGAGGCTGGCAGCCGCCGCCAGAAGTGGATCGACCAGGCGCAGTCGCTCAACCTCTACATGGTGGAGCCGAGCGGTCCGCGCCTCGACGAGCTCTATCGCCTGGCCTGGCTGCGCGGTTTGAAGACGACCTACTATCTGCGTACCCTGGGCGCGACCCATGTCGAGAAGAGCGGGCGTGACGAACGGGTGGAGGAAGGCGTGCCGTCGGCGCTCGATGCGCCCAAGATCTGCTCGCTGGACGAAGGCTGCGAGACCTGCCAGTGATCGCCGAAGGGAGAGAAGCAACGATGAGTGAGAATGTCTCTCTGACCTGGGGCATCCAGGAGAAAACCGCCAGCGCGCCGGAGAAGGCCGGCGCGCTGGCGCCGGTGCGCGCCGAGGACAAGCGCGTCGTCAACGGCGCCACCGACGTCAACCAGCTCGCGCCGTTCAAGTACCCGTGGGCGTGGAAGTACTTCCTCAACGCCAACAAAAACCACTGGACGCCGCTCGACATCAATATGTCGCAGGACCTCCAGGACTACCACCACAAGCTGACGCCGGCCGAGCGCCACGTCTACGAGAACGTGCTGTCGTACCTGACGACATCCGACATCCTCGCCATGCGCAACATCGGCCTGGCGGTGATGGAGAAGATGACCGCGCCCGAACTGCAGATCTACCAGGCGCGCCAGGTCTATGAAGAGGCGCTGCACACCTGGACCTACCAGCACTGCATCGAGACCATCGGCCTCGACCAGAGCGAGATCTACAATCGCTACCGCGTGGTGCCGGAGATCCACCGCAAGATCCTCACCGCCAACCGCCGCCTCGATTCCATCATGCGTCCCGACATCGACCTCGGCGACCGCGCGGAGCTCGAGAACTTCGTCATGGCCTACATCTTCTTCGCCGCGGTGTTCGAAGGCTGCTGGTTCTACAACGGCTTCAGCCCCATCTTCGCCCTGCAGCGCCGCGGCCTGATGAAGGGCACGGCGGAGCAGTTGCAGTACATCATGCGCGACGAAGTGATGCACTGCGGCTTCGGCATCCGCACCGTCAAGCAGATCATGATCGAGAACGACCTGACCCCGGATCCGCGGCTGATCCAGGAGATGTGGGAAGAAGCGGAAGCCTGCGAAGCCGGCTACGCGAGCTACATCCTGCGCGAACCGATCCTCGGCTATACCGCCGACGATCACATCGCCCAGTTCCGCTACATCGCCAACCGGCGTGCCCGCCAGCTTGGCATGGCGGACCCGTTCCCGGGAGCGGAGTGCGCGCTGGCGTGGTTGGACGAGCAGTCGAATATCAGGAAGGAAAAGAATTTCTTCGAGACGCGGGTGACGGAGTATCAGACGGGGAGTGCGTTGAGGTGGGAGTGAAGGTCAGGGGCGCTGCCTGATGGATGGCAGCGCCCCTTTCCGTTTCAGAAGCTAAACAGGAGGCTGGCTGACAGCAGATCCACATCTTCATCAGCGATCTCGAATCTTTCCCATTCTATCCGCGTTGAGATACGGTCCGTCAGCGAGAGAACGGCTCCAATCCCGAACGCGAAATCGGTACCCGAATCGCTGTCGGATATCGATACCGATGAGATCGAGTTTGAACCCTTCATCTCGGCGTCCCATCTCAGCACTCCGATCTTGCCCATCACCGACAGACGGTCCGCAATTCTTACAGCTCCTACCCCGGAGAGACCGAATCCTGTGACAGATGCGGATAGGCGCGTTGCTCCGAAAAAGCTGTCCGTTCCCGATATCGATGCCTCGCCGAGATCGACATATCCCAGCTCGATTGCTGCCGAGAATGCCGACTCAGAGGCCATTGGTATTTTGTAACCCCCGAAAATCTTGAAGGCGGTATCCGTGTCGTCGGCGTTGCAGCTGGTATCAAACAGCTCCGCCATGATTTCCGGATCGCATGCGATACCGTCAATTTTGGATTGACCGATACCTATCCCAGCATAGAAATCCTGAGCGGTTGCGGTGTGGGAGGAGAGTCCCAGCCCAAAAGCGATGAGTGCAGAGGCTATCCAGGCAGGAGTATTCGGTGAGTTTGACTTCATCTTCTTGTTCTCCATTGGTGAGCTGAGCAGGAACGATTGATTTGCCATCCCGTCCGACGGTCCTTCCCCTGATCCCGCCGGAGCATGGATTCCAAATGTTTTGGTTTTCCCGGCGCCATATTACACACAGTTGTGTGTAGACCGCAATCCCCTCCGAGTGGATTCTCCCCACATTCGGAGGAATGATGTCGGTCACTCAAGCGTTTGGAGCGCTCGTCCGGGAAACGAGAACGAAGCTCGGCCTCTCACAGGAGCAGCTTGCCGAACGCTGTGGTATGCACAGGAATGCGATTGGATTCATCGAGCGGGGAGAGCGCAGCCCCAGCATTGAAACCGTTTATGCCATTGCTCGTGGGCTTGGAGTCTCGGCTTCGAAACTCATCGGCAAGCTGGATCAGGTGCTCTCGAAGATGTAGGGATTGCCCTGCAAAACAAGTTCAGATCAAGTTGCTTTCCGTCTCCTTCATCATCAGCAAGGTAACTCGTCGCATCGAATGGCGGTGGATTTTCCCCCAGCCTGGTCTGCTTCATCCTTGATGCTGTTGCCGAAGATCCCAGGCGGTGGGAGTGAGGGAGAGGACCGCCCTGATTCGGAGCGCGGGTGGCATCCTCTCCCTCCAGCAAGAACAGAGTCAGGTTCACTTCGCCCCGGCTCGGAGAGCAGAGAAGAGCAGAGCAGAGAAGTGGATCTGAGAGCCTGTCCCAATCAGGCCATATTCTGATCGGCCTGGCCATCGTCGCCATTGCCCTGTGGTGTACGCCTGCCGCACGGTTACGGCCTGCATGAGGAGCTGGTGGTGCACTTGGTGTTGTTCACTGTCCCGGTGCTGGCGGGGTGGCTTGCAGTCTGAAGGCTGTGCCGTCTCTAGCCGAATTTGGCGTGCAATGATCCTTTGATGAGGGCCGTCCGTCACGCTACCCGCAGCTTGATCTGCTTGCCGAATACCGCCAGCGCCTTCTCCAGCCGATCGGCCTTGGTCGGATGATAAGGGTCGAGCATCCGCCGCACTTCTTTTTCATCGACGTCCAGCCTGCGGGCGAGCTCCATCCGTGTGATGTCCGCGTGCCGCATCTCCAGACACAGCGCGGTCTTGAGGGCGGTCTGGATGGGGACGGAGATAGGGTGCTCGCCCGGCTTGATTCTGGAGGCCTTGGGGATATCCATGTCATCCATGATCCGGCCTTCGAGCGCCGCCTGTAGCGCGCCGGCTGCCGATTCCTGGCAGTCTTCCAGCAATTCCCCCTGGGTGATTGCTTCTGGAAAATCCCGAAACGTGACGACGAAGCCACTGTCCTTCCTGTCGGGTGTGAACCGGGCTGGGTAGACGAATTCGCGCATCATTACCTCATTGAAGGTCTCTGAGCGATAACCCCAATTGCTTGAGCATGGCCTGCAAGGTACCGGTCTTGAGTTCGTCCCGCGGATTTCGGACCACTGTCCGTCGGTCACCGAGTATCAGCAGGCCATGGCTGCCCTTGCCTAGCTCGGGATGCCATTTGCAGTGAAGGCCGTGCTCTCTGGCATAGCTCTGCACTCGGCGAATGAATTCATTCCCTCGCATCGATGTCCTATCAGTTTCGGTCAATAATGTCCGAAAGTCAAATGTCATGACGAATTCGGCCATCCGGCTGCCATATAAGCAGCCAGTGCGATGCTGGGGAAGTTTGGAATGTCTTGAAATGCGATGGGAAACTATCCGACCGTGTAGGATACGGTCAGCTACTCGACGATCACCTCGTCGTCCGTGAGATAGCGCGCGCATCGAACGGCAGCAGTTTTTTCCTGGGTCTGGCCTTGGTTTTTTATGAGTCGCGCTCTAACTGTCGGGCGATGTGCCGTGCTCGTTTGATATCTCGCGCCTGAGTGGACTTGTCTCCGCCGATCAGCATCACTGCGGTTGCCTTCTGTCGGCGGGTAAAATGTGGTGCAGATTTGCATCCTGCACGTGATCCGCTACCGAGTCGCTGCACAGCCAGGTGAGAAAGACGATTCGCAACAAGAGACATTTCCCCGAGCGACGAGGCGGCGACCAAACTAATCCATCTCGCGCTACATCGCGGTCAAGTGGAAACGGGCGCCGAAGGAATGGCTACTGTCAGGGTCCAGCTAGGCCATCCAGTTCGGGGAGCGCTTCGTCAGCGCTTGGTGCGAAGTGTGCGGCTCATACAGAAAACTTCTGATAGGCCCTATGCCGGCGATCCGGATTCATCCAAGGCGCCTAATTGCTATCTGCTTCGAGCTCCAGGCCCGGAAATGCCTCACGGAAACGGCGCTCGCTTTCTTCCATCAGCTTGGTGCCCTCCGCAACCTCTTGATTGCCTCTCTCTAGTGCCTTCTCTCCTTGCTGCGCGCGCTTGGTTCCTGTCCGCACCAGTTTGGAACCTTGCTTCCAGTCTTTTGAAAGCTGCTTCTGCAGATCGACTGCCGCCTGATCGTCGATTGCGTGCTGCCGCATAATGCTGCCCATATCAGGTTGGCTGGCACAAGCCGCAAGCATAAGGATTGTCGCAACGACCGAAATGAGCTTGAATGCTTTCATAAATCACCTCAGGTTTTGATTCTGTCTTGTCCCTCGAACCCCCCGGCCTCGATAAGAGGGCAGGAAGTCATACTCCATCATAACAGGCGGAGGTCTGGCACGGCGTTCGATCTTTCTTCAATCTCTCCGAAGCTGTCGACCATCGCGGACTATGCCGATGCGGTGGGTTACGATATCAGGATCGACTTCGTGCCGAAGAAGAAGCGGAAATAAGCAGGGACGGGTTACCTCATGTCGCCCGCGGTGAATCTCATCTCCAACACCCGCGCGACTTCAGGGCCGTGAGTCGATCGCTCTGCCTGCCGGCACGCGCCACCAGGGGGGATATCCCAGGTGGCGTGCGCCACTCAGGCAGCGTGCTTTTTCACCCACGCGACGTAGCGGTCCATCCAGCCCTGCAGGAATGCCCTGCTGTCCGCGCCGATGTTGCCGGCCTGATCGAACAATCCTTCCTTGGCGTGGATGAATGCTTCGGGCTGGCCCAGCGTCGGCATGTCCAGATACGCGAGTATGGTGCGCAGGTGCTGCTGCGCCACCGCCGTGCCGATGGTGCCGACCGAGGCGCCCAGCACGCCGGCCGGTTTCCCTGCCCAGGCGCTCTGGCCATAAGGACGCGAGGCGTGGTCGATCGCGTTCTTGAGTACGCCCGGGATCGAACGATTGTATTCGGCCGTGACGAACAGCAGCCCGCGGGCAGCCGTGATCTCGCTCTTCAGGCGCTTGACGGACTCGGCTGGACTGGCATCGTCGTCCTGATTGTAGAGCGGCAGATCGTCTATCCTGACTTGTTTGAACGAAAACTCCGGCGGCGCGAGTTTGGCGATCGCGGTCGCGAGCTTGCGGTTGAGGGAATCACTGCGAAGGCTGCCGACCACTACGGCGATGGGATACTGGCTCATGTCGATCTCCTGTAAGAATGGAATGTAGACGCCCAGCATCGCAAAGCCGCTGTGCCTGGCGCCGGACGCGCGTTCAGGATGTCGCTCACTTCTTCGGGTATGACGTCGGCTTTGTACGTCGGATTGCCTCGATTATCTGTCCGCAATGAAACGGAAACAAGTTCACGGCTGCGGAGCGAGGGAGAGGATCGCTCCTTCAGAACCTGGGCAGCATCCTCTCCCTCGAATACCTGTTCTCCTACCTGTTGCGTATCAGATTATCGTGATCGGCGACTTGTTGGCGTAGCGCATTCAGTTTTTCATTCAGCTCGTCATTTCCCGCTTTTGTGGCGATCTCGCCTTGAGATCCAGTCGGGCGGGGTTGTGACAGGGCCGCGCCAATCGATTTCGCTGCACTGCTCGTATCCGCGCCGGCAGTTAGGCTGGCCCCTTGTACGGCTACGCCAACCGGTAGCAGAGATCCGGGCAGCGGGTTGCCATCGTTATCGAGGCCGGTCAGGCAGCTGACGGTGATATCCCCGCGTGGCGGCGGCAAGGAAGGATCGAAGCTGACCACCTCGGGAAAGCAGGCCACCACACCATTGTTTCCTGCGACATCGCAAGCCATCAGCACGCCAAAGTTCCGCGTTCCATTCGCGCTGTTACAAGAGCAGTTTGCACTCACCAGCAGGGTATCCGCCGGACAGGATGCCACGGCAATGGGAGTGTCTAACTCGGATTGCGCTATGAACTGCAACGCGATGAGTGCTCCTATGGAACTGCGGGCCTTGTCATGTATAAAGGCCAGGTTTTCATTCATTTCGGCCGCGCGCGCCGGTTGACCGGCCTGGAACGTGTATGGCAGGGCGGAAGCCGCATGGGCGCTTGTGATGGTCATGAGTAAAGCGGTGATGATCAGAAGACGATGCATGATTTCCCCTATTCCCAATTGTGTTCGTTCCAGGCTCCGGTGTCCCAAACTAGGGAGCCAGTTGTCGTTTGTTCGGTTGATCCGCTGCCGCTACCCCCGCCTCCACATCCCGATAGCAGTAGCAGCAAGGCAAGGATCAGCATGGATCGCTGTTTATACCCGGTCATCCCTTATCCTTTTTTAGTTGATGTTTTTTTTGCCGCATTGAATATGCGGGATTTTGCATATTACATGGGACGCACCGATATGGACACATCGTATGCCGACGGCAAACCGCTCCCACCTTCCGGGCTGATTACTCAGGCGTTCGATGCCTTCGTCCGGAAAAGCTGCCACTGCGTATGCGGCTATAATCGGCGCCATGTCCGTCGCATTCATTTCCCACTCTGATTGCCTCCTGCACGACATGGGGCCGCTGCATCCGGAACGCCCGGCGCGGCTGCGTGCGATCTCGGATCGGCTGATCGCCAGCGGGCTGGACGCCGCGCTGCAGCATTACGATGCGCCGATGGCCGAGCGCGGACAGTTGTGCCGCGCTCACGATCCGGACTACATCGAGCGAATATTCGCTGCGGCCCCGCGCGAGGGTAGAGTCTTCCTCGATCCGGACACCAGCATGAATCCGCACAGCCTGAATGCCGCGCTGCGCGCCGCCGGTGCCGGTGTGCTCGCGGTCGATCTGGTCGTCAGTGGTGTTGTGCGTGCCGCATTCTGCAGCGTGCGACCACCCGGTCATCATGCCGAGCGCGGCCGTGCGATGGGTTTCTGCCTGTTCAACAACGTCGCGGTCGCCGCAGCCCATGCGCTCGAGGCGCATGGGCTGGAACGCGTCGCGATCGTCGATTTCGATGTGCATCACGGCAACGGCACCGAGGACATCTTCGGGAACGATGACCGCGTGCTGTTCTGCTCGACGTTCCAGCATCCGTTCTATCCGCATTCCGGCGCCGACAACTCCGCCGCGCACGTCGTCAACGTCCCGCTGCGGGCGGGCAGCGGCGGCTCGGCATTCCGCGACGCCGTTGTCGAGCACTGGCTGCCGGCGCTCGATGCGCATCGGCCGCAACTGATCCTGGTGTCTGCCGGCTTCGATGCGCATGTGGACGACGAGCTTGCCGGTCTCGCGCTGGTCGAGGACGATTACGCGTGGATCACGCGGGAGATCCGGCGCATCGCGGCGACGCACTGCGGCGGCCGGATCGTTTCGATGCTCGAAGGCGGCTACGCGCTCGACGCGCTTGCCCGCTGCGTCGAGGTCCATATCAAGGCGCTGCTCTGAGTCTGAATCCGGGTTCGAACTCGTACACGCGGGCATCGAGTGGGAGATCGCTGCGCGCGATGCCGAACGGACCGGTGGCCGGCGGCGCTGAGCCGATCGTCCTCCTGCATGAGCGCGATGGTCGTGGCCAGGCTTGACCTCAGGTCAGCTCGGGCAGGCCTCGGACTGGTTCCGCATCCTGCCTGGCATGGCGCTCAAAAATCTCGAAGAGGTCCTCACACGGTATCGGTCCATGACAGCTGGGCGGCAGGCCATATTCTCAGTACCGCGGCCGACAACGCATTCACCGTGACGGCGAATACGGTGCGCATTCAGGCTGGCGTCAGCGCGGAGCTGTCCGCTGCGGGCGTTACGGCGATCAACGGCAGCCTGATCAATCCCAGCGGCGGTGGCCAGCCCGCCGCGCGGCAAGGTGACCTCGTCGCCGGTAACGGAGGTTCCGGCAGCATCGTGACGGGCAGCAATACGGTGCTGATCGGTAACTAGGGCGGAGCGTGTTCATGCGCGGCGCATGATCTGCCGCGGGCGCTGAAGATCAGGGAAGCAGCGCGTCCGCGGCGCACATCGTGCTTCCGCTGATGGTTGCAGCAATCGCCGGTGCTGCCGGACTTGCGTGGGAAAAAAGAAGGGGCTCACCCGGTGAAGGTGGCCCCTTTGCTGCACTGCCTCAGGTGCCGGTCGAGAGCGATCGCGGTGACCGTGCCTGATGATGCCGGTGCGTGCGGGCAGATATCATCAGTACTCGAAACGTACCCATCCGTAGAAGCTGCGCGGCTGGGCAGGCATGATGCCGACGTCATAATCCCAGGCCCAGCTGAAGTATTCCTTGTCGAACAGATTGCGCACATCGACACCGGTGGTGACGGTCGGAGAGACGCGATAGCCGAGCGCAAGGTGCGCGACTTCGTGTCCGCCGAGCTCACCCTGTGCCCGCTGGGCGATGGTCGCTTCCGGGTAGTAGTCGTCGACGAAGTCCATCCACAGATTCATCGTTACACCGGAGGGGTGGTCGACGTCGATGCCGATTTTCGCCGTGTATTCCGGCACCAGAGCAAGCTTGTGGCCTGCTCTTTCCGCCAGGGCCGGTGCCGGATTGACGTAGGTCGCATCGACGTTGGAGTAGGAGGCCCAGATGCTGACCCATTCGTGCACATCCGCGGTCAGGGCGACGTCGAAGCCCTTGCGATCGGTTGCGCCCGCATTGATGTTGCTTCCGTCGACGTGGATGATTTCGTTGCCGGACTCGAGTTCCCAGTACGCCAGGCGGATGCGCACGGCATCGATCGGCGAGGCGGTGACACCGATTTCCCAGCCGTCATTCTTGCCTTCGCCGAGCGCCGGTATCAGATTGCCCGCCGCGCCCTGACCGAACAGATCCGGGTTGGCCGGCAGCCTGAAGGTTCTGCCCCAGTTGGCGTAGACGCTGTAGTCCTGATGCGGCGTGATGACGATGCCCGCCTTGGGCTGAACGATGTTCTTCATGCCGCGCATCGAGGTCGTCTGTCCCGCCAACTCGTTGGTGAAGTCGCCGCTGAAGCTGTCGGTGCGCAGACCGGCGATCAGGCGCAGCCACTGGTTGACCTCGCCGTCCGCCTGGGCGTAGAGACCCCAGCCATCCCAGTCATAGCGCCAGTCGCGGACCATGGCCTGCCGCACGCGATTGTTGGTCGTGTAGCGCTGATCGATGTTGTCGAACGTGGTGTAGTCGAAGCCGAAGTCGAAGCGCACATTGTTGAAGCCGGGAATGGCGTCGTTGAAATGGCTCAGCGTGGCGATGATGCCCATGTTGCTGTCGTCGTTGATGCGTTCCTGCTGGCTGCCGGCGAGACTGAAGCGTGCCCATCTGCTTCTGTCCAGCGATTGCCTGAAAGCCTTGAGGGAAAGGTCGACGCTGCTGGTGAGCGCGTAATCGGCATGCAGCGAAACGTGATCGTTGTCCTGCACGCCGCCGTCCGAAGCCGAGAATTCCGGGGAGAAGGAGGGGTCGGCTCTCGCTTCGTCGATCGAGGTATAGCCGCCGGCGTTGGCGTCCATGCTGAACGTGCGGGCGATGGCGCCGACCGTCAGCCGCTTGTCGTCGCTGGTGTAGAACCATTTGCCGGAAACCGCGCCCTTGAGCAGTTCGGAGTTTTTCCGGTAACCGTCCGTCTTGCGCAGGCCGATGAAATAGTCCTGCGTGAAGTTTTCACTCTTGTGCCCGGTGAACATCTGCGCATCGACGGTGTTGTATTCGCCGGCGAGCAGGCGTACCTGGGTCATGTCCCAGCCCCTTTTCGTCGTCAGACCCAGGGTGCCCGCCACGTTGCCGACACCGAAGCGCGGATCGACCGTGCCCTTGACCAGTTCCATGCGCTCGATCTCGAGGGCGAAGAAGGGCTGGAAATCGGCGGCGCCGCGCGGGTCGAAGTGATGAGGGATGCCGTCGACGGCGAGCGTCACCGGCGGCGGGTTGTTGGTGTCGAATCCGCGAATGGCAAAGGTGCCGGGCACGACGCCGTTGTTGTGATCGCCGAAGTAGACGCCCGGCACTTTCTTGATCAGGCCGACGGCGAAGTCGACGTTTTCGGTCTCGATCTTGTCACCGCCGATGACATCGACGGTTGCGGCCAGGTCCACTGCGGCGATGCCCGCCGATTCCGCTGTCGCTATCGTCCTGATCGTGCCGAGTTCTATCGCGGTGCTGGAGCGTTCCGTCCTCGATGCCGAGGCGTCGGCATCCTGCGCCATGGCGGTCTGCACGGCGGGGGCGGCAGACATGAGGCAGGCCAACATCAGCGTGATGTTTTTCCGGGTGCTGTTCATGTGTGATGTTACCTTTAGATTGTTGCGGTTGAAGCGCAGCTTGCCTGCGTGAGCGCGATGGTTCGCGTCTTTTGTGTCACATTTTGTGCCATTCGTACTACCATGGAATCACATATTAATATGTATTAATACGTAATATCGGTCAAGATGTACTGTTTCTGAATAAAACCGGCAGCGGGCAGATCGGCAATCAGGATAAGGCGCTCATTTGTCGGCCTTCTTTCCTGCTGCATGAATTGAAAAATCCCCCAGGGCGCTTGGTCCTCGAATGCCGCCTTCTTGTCCCGTCGATCTCGTATGACCAGCGGTTTTGCCGAGTTCTTCGCGCGCCATGCTGACGATCTGCGCGCTTTTCCGCGCAAGCGGCTCGGTTCTGATGCGGGCGCTTCGCATTTTCCGGCGCCCATGAGGCGACGGGGGCTGTCTTTATGGATACGGGGAAATGCAGCGCCGGGGAACGTCTGCGGAATGCGGTAACCGACCGCGGTAACGCTTCAGGGGCGAAGGGATGAAAAATGCATCCCCCGTCCCTGGTCCGGAGGTTCGGACTGGTCTTGCGGCACCTCCACCCACAGCGCCCCGCGCAGGTCGCCGACTTCGAAGCCGGTGGCGCCGTCGGCGGGATAGTGCCGGGCGATAGTGGCCCGGACTTCGGGCGCGATGTGCGTGCCGTGGCAGGTGGTGCAGACGGGTTCGGTGGCGATGCCGCGGATCATGCGCAGGGCGACGCCCGCGGGAAGGTCGTCGCGATAGACGCGGACCTGGGCCGCCGCTGGCGCGCCGTCGTTTACCGCCTGCTGGAAAGCCTGCAGTGCGTCGAGTTGCCAATCCTGCGCCGCTTGGTCCGGATTGCGATGGCGTCCGGGCAGCGCCACGCGGCCGAGGCGTACGCCGTGCTTGCGCATGACGGTTGCAGCGATCGCCGGCGCTTCCGCATGGCAGACTTCCGCGGCGGCGACAGGGCCGCCTTCCTGCATGGCTGCCTGCAGCCTGTCGCGCAGGCTTCCGCTGAAAGCCTGCGCGGCGGCTTGCGCGCGCTCCAGTGCATCCGCCGCCGCGGCGGATGGCAGCGTCTGGGTCGTGGCCAGCGCGATGGCGGCGAACCAGATGGTGCGCAATGTCTTTCGTGCGCGGATCATGATCTCGTCTCCGTTCGATGTCGTACGAAACTGTAATAGAGCAGCGGTATCACCAGCAGCGTCAGCAGGGTGGAGACCAGGGTGCCGAATATCAGCACGATGGCAAGGCCATTGAAGATCGGGTCGTCGAGGATGAAGAACGCGCCCGCCATCGCCGCCAGTGCGGTGAGCGCGATCGGCCGCGCACGCACCGCGCTGGCGGCGATCACCGCGCGTTCGGCGCTCTCGCCCCGCGCCATCAGGTGATCGATGTAGTCCACCAGCAGGATGGAATTGCGCACGATGATGCCGGCGAGCGCGATCATGCCGATCATCGACGGCGCGGTGAACGGCTGGCCGAGCAGGGCGTGCCCCGGCATGATGCCGATGAGGGTGAGCGGGATCGGTACCATGATGACCAGCGGCACGACGTAGGAGCGGAACTGCGCCACCACCAGCAGATAGATCAGGATCAGGCCGACGGCGTAGGCGGCGCCCATGTCGCGGAAGGTCTCGTAGGTGATCTGCCATTCGCCGTCCCACTTCAGGCTCCATTCATAGGGATTCGCCGGCTGGGTGATGAAGTACTGGTGGATCGGCGCGCCATCGATCAGCAGATCGCGCAGCGCGCCGGCGATGGCGGCCATGCCGTAGAGCGGGCTGTCGGTGCGGCCGGCGACATCGCCAGTGACATAGACCACCGGCAGAAGATCCTTGCGGTGGATGGTCTGTTCACGCTCGCCGCGGCGGATTTCGACGAGCTCGGACAGCGCTACCAGCGCGCCGGAGTCGGCGCGTACGCGCAGTGCACCGATCGCGTCGGGGTCGGCCTTGGCGCCGGCCGGCAATGCGACGCGCACCGGCAGCGGAGCGCGAGCGTGCTCATCGTGCAGGTATGACATGTTTTCGCCGTCCAGCGCGGTGGCGATCGCCGCCGCGATCGATTCCTGCGCCACGCCGAGGCGTGCGGCGCGGGCACGGTCTGTCACCACTGTCCATTTCTCCTGCGCTGCCTCGATAGTGTCGTCCACGTCGACGACATCGGGCGTGTGTGCGAAAACCTGCCGCACCTGATGGGCCACTGCCAGTTGTCTCGCAGAGTCGAGGCCGTAAATCTCGGCGACCAGCGGCGCCAGCACCGGCGGGCCGGGCGGTACCTCGACGATTTTCACCGTCGCGCCGAGCGTACGGCCGATGTCCGCCAGCGGGCCGCGTGCCGCGAGCGCGATCTCGTGCGATTGGCGCTGACGCCGATCCCTGTCCGTCAGATTCACCTGGATGTCGCCCTGGTGCGGGGCGCGGCGCAGGTAATACTGGCGCACCAGTCCGTTGAAATTGATCGGCGCCGAGGCGCCGGCGTAGATCTGATAGTCGGTGACCTCGGGTACGGTTGCGAGATGATCCGCGAGCGCCTGCAGGACGCGGTGCGTTTCCTCCAGCGGCGTGCCTTCGGGCAGGTCGACCACGACCTGGAATTCGCTCTTGTTGTCGAAGGGCAGCATCTTCATCACCACGGCCTGCATGGCGACCAGTGCGAGCGACAGCGCGATCAGCGCCAGCAGGCCCGCGAACAGCAGCCAGCGCTTGCGGCGTCCCGTTTCCCGCCGCAGGAAAGGTGTCATCGCCTGTTCGAAGAAGCGGTGCAGGCGGCCGCTTTGCCGTGCATCGCCGCTGTCGTGGCGATCGCTCCGTGCATGCGCCGCCTGCAGGAGCAGGCGGCGATAGAGCCAGGGCGTGAAGACGAAGGCGACCGCGAGCGAGATCAGCATGCCGGTCGCGGCGTTGATCGGTATGGGGCGCATGTAGGGCCCCATCAGCCCGCTGACGAAGGCCATCGGCAGCAGCGCCGCGATGACCGTGAACGTGGCCAGAATCGTCGGTCCGCCGACCTCATCGACGGCGACCGGGATCGCCTCGCTCAATGTCCTGTCGCCGAGACGCATGTGACGGTGGATGTTTTCCGTCACGACGATGGCGTCATCCACCAGGATGCCGATGGAGAAGATCAGCGCGAACAGCGACACGCGGTTGAGCGTGAAGCCCCAGGCCCAGGAGGCGAACAGCGTGAGCGCGAGTGTGACGATGACCGCCGTGCCCACGACCAGCGCTTCGCGCCCGCCGAGCGCGAACAGCACCAGCACTACCACCGACAGGGTGGCGAAGAGCAGCTTGGTGATCAGCGTCTGCGCCTTGTCGCGCGCGGTCTCGCCGTAGTCGCGCGTCAGCGTGACATGGACGCCATCGGGGAGGAGGATGCCGCGCATCTGCTCGAAGCGCTCGACGACAGCGGCGGCGACGGTCACTGCGTTCGCGCCCGCTTGCTTGGCGACGGTCATGGTGACAGCGGGGTGGCGCGCCGTGCCGTGGAAAGCCGCGCTTGCCGCGCCGGCTCCGTGCGTGACGTAGTGTGCCGGTTCGCCCGTGTCCACGGCCACCTTGGCCACATCGCGCAGGAACACCGGCGCGCCATCGTGCATGCCGACGACCAGGTCCGCGATCTCCTCGGGCGTGGCCAGGAAGGCGCCGGCCTGCACCAGGACTTCGCGGCTTTCACTGACGAAGCCGCCGGCGTCGCGCGCGACATTGGCTCCCGCGAGTGCGCGGCGCAGATCATCGAGCGCGAGACCGTGGGAGGCGAGCCGCTGCGGATCGAGGCTGACGCCGACGATGCGTTCCGCGCCGCCCAGGATCTCGACCCGGCGCGTGCCGGGTACGCGCTGGAGTTCGGCCGCCGCGGTGTGTGCGATGCGCAGCAATTCGGGTGCGGCGATGTGCGGATCCTCGCTCCACAGCGTCGCCGCGACGATGGGGACATCGTCTATGCCGATCGGTTTGATCAGCGGTGCGCCCACGCCGATGCCGGGTGGCAGCCAGTCCCGATGGGCATGGAAGGCGTCGTGGATGCGCACGATCGCCTGCGTGCGCGGCTCTCCGACCTCGAAGCGCACGGTGATCGTCGCCAGGCCGGGCGTGGACGACGAGTAGACGTGTTCGACGCCCTGTATCCCGGCGGCGATGCGCTCGGCGGGGATGGTGACCAATGATTCCACTTCACGTGCCGAAGCGCCGGGAAAGGCGATGAAGACATCGGCCAGGGTGACGTCGATCTGCGGCTCTTCCTCGCGCGGCGTCACCAGCACGGCGAACACGCCGAGCAGCACGCCGACGAGGGCGAGCAGGGGGGTGATCTCGGTGGCGAGGAAGGCGCGTGCCAGGCGACCGGAGATGCCGAGTTTGCCGTTCTCGCCGCCCACGTTCATGAGCCGCCGGATGCCGAGCGGGATGCTGCGTGCTGCAGTCGATAGACAGCGGCCGCGGCCAGCGGATCGATGGCAATGCGTTCGCCCGCGGCGAGGCCGGCGAGCACGGGTACATGCCCGTCGGCGGTGGGCGTGCCGGTGCGCAGATAGCGGAAACCGATGATGCCGTCATCGCCGAGCACGTATGCGCCGGTGATCTCGCCGCGCCGTGCCAGGGCCTGGGCGGGCACGAGCAGGCGTGGCGTGATGCCGCCGGCGAAGGCGACCTTGATCAGGGTGCCGGGGAAAACGCCGTGTTCACCGGGCGGCAGCGTCGCCAGCACACGGAAGCTGTGCGTGGCCGGATCGGCGTTCGGCGGGATGCGCAGTTCGGCGATCGGCACCGCGCTGCCATCGGGCAGGATCGCGCGCGCCTGTCGCTCGCCGCTACCCGTCGTTCTCAGTGCGGCGATGTGTTGCTGCGGGATGTCGACGGCCACCCGCAGGTGCTCCAACGACAGGCCGGTCATCAGCGGTGTGCCCGGCGTCACCGCCTCGCCGGTCTGTACGTGCCGCGCGACCACGATACCGGCGTAAGGCGCGCGGATCACCGTATGGCCCAGACTTTCTCGCGCTTCGTCCACGACGGCTTGCGCCGCCTCGGTACGGGCGCGCGCTGCGTTCAGATCGGCGGTCGCGCGGTCGAGATCGGCGCGCGCGACCAGGCGCCGTTCATGCAGATCGCGCGTGCGATCGAAGGCGGGCTGGGCCTCGGCGAGCCGTGCTTGCGCTTCGGTCAGCGCGGCGGCGGCCGCCTCGGTGCGGGCGCGCTGCTCGGCAGTGGTGAAGCGCGCAATCACGGCATCCTTCGCCACATAATCGCCGACGTCGTAGGGGAGCTCCGCCACGCGGCCGGCGGTCTGCGCCGAAACCGTAGCCTGATCGATCGCCTCCACCCGGCTATCGAAGAGGGTCTCGTGCAGCACATCGGCCGTGTCGACGACGATCGTTTCCAGGTTTGCCGCCGCGCCGTTTGCCACCGCGCTGGCGTCCCTGGCCGGTGGCCGTGACGGCTCCGAGCAGGCGACGAGCACCAGTGCGGTCAGCAGCAGGGCGGCGGCACGCCGGATCATCGCCGGTTCATCGCCGGTTCATCCCTGGCGCGAGGTGCAGAAGGCGGCGCCGGGTTGCACGCCCAGACGGCGCAGGGCCATCGCCAGCGGGCAGAGGCCGGTGAACGAAGCCTGGAACAGATTCGCGCCGACGAAGGCGGTGGCCCAGAGCCAGTGGATGCTGTGCAGTTGCGACAGCGCCACCGAGGCGATGATGAACAGACCGGCGATGCGGAAAACCCAGCGGTCCAGGGTGGTGTTGCGGGTAAGGGCGGTGGTTGCGGTCATGATGCTCTCCGGTTGGTTTGAAAAATGATTCAGCGCCGCGTCCTGGGCGGCCGCGCGCCGCAGAAATGGCCGTACAGCACGCGGATCACGTCCAGCGCCGGCCCGTTCGCCACGCGGTAGTACACGGTCTGCGCCTCGCGGCGCGTTTTCACCAGCTTGTCCTTGCGCAGGACGGCAAGATGTTGCGACAGCGCCGACTGCGACAGGGGGAGGCGCTCATTGAGCGCGCCCACCGACATTTCGCCGTCGCCGAGCATGCACAGCACCAGCAGCCGATGCGGATTGGCCATGGCGCGCAGCAGTTCGGCAGCAGCTTCCGCATGCCGGGACAGAGTCTTGGGGTCGGGGGTCGTGGCTGTGCTGCTCATGGGGTGTCGGCTCGCGTTTCGTGTCCTGGGTTCATCGCTTTAATATTAATGATATCTAATTAAGTTATATCTAATATAAAAGGATGCGCTTGCAAGTGCAAGCGGTGAGAAGGCGCGTTTCATGCGGCAGGGTCGTCACCCGGTCTGGCGCCGGCTGTCCGGGCCGCTACAGGATGCTTGCCAGCGGGGATATGATGGAAGCGTGATGGGGTCGGCGGGCGGGTACCGTCCGTCCGGCGACGAACATTTCTGATGAACGTTTCTTGGGATGGGAGCCGATCTGATGATACGGACATGTGCGCATTGCGGTACGGGCAACCGCATTCCGGCGCGGCATCTGGCCGATACCGGCCGCTGCGGCGCCTGCAGGAAGGTGCTGCCGCCGCTGGCCGAACCGCTCGATGTCGATGCGGCCGCTTTCGACGACATCATCGCCGGCGCCACGGTGCCGGTGCTGGTCGACTTCTGGGCGGCGTGGTGTGGTCCGTGCAAGACAGCCGCACCCGAGGTTGCCCGCGCCGCCGCGAACCTGGCCGGCAAGGCGCTGGTGCTCAAGGTGGATACCGAAGCGCATCCCGATCTCGCCACGCGCTACCGCGTGCGCAGCATCCCCAACTTTGCCTTGTTTCGCGGCGGCGCTCTGCAGTGGCAGCAGGCGGGCTTGCTGAAGCAGAGCCAGCTCGAACAGATCGCGCTCGACCGGGCATGAGGCGCGTAGTCTGAGTGATCCTGCTGCGCGAGCCGTTCGCTGTCGCCGGGAGTATGGCGGAGTGTGCTCAGTGTTATCCGTTTTTTATTCCATCAGCCAGGCGGGATGCGGAAGAAAGCCGGAGCGCCTTGGTGCGCTTCGCTATGCAGTATCAGGGAGATCTCAGGCAATATCAGGCAGCTTGTGCGGCGGGTCGAGCGCCGCGGGCGCGTGACCGGCCCGACTCACAGTTGAGAACCAGTCGTATTTGTCGCCGGAATCGCGTAGGCTAATGACCATCCCAGGGGGAGATTCCAGGGGACGGTTCCGTGGGGCGATGCTTCCCGGCGCCGCCCGGGCGTGTCCCTGCATCATTTTCATCTATATCTGTGCGCCCGTGGTCGGGCCGATACCCGGCCGCTGTGTACGCGCGCAACGTGGAGTGGGTCAGTGCTGAGAATCGTCACGGTCGTTCTGTCGTTGTCGCTGGCGGCAACCACGGGTTTTGCCCAGACTTTGTCCACGGTGGTGGTCGTCATGCCCGCCACCGCACCGGTAGTCGAGCAGCTTCATCTGAGCGGTACGCTGAGCGCCGAGCGCAGCGCCCGGCTGTCGCCCCGGGTCGAGGGCCTGGTGGCGCGGGTGCATGTCGATGCCGGGGACATGGTGCGCACGGGCGATGCACTGCTCGAACTCGATGCCACTGTGGCGCGTCTGGCGCTCGATCGCAGCCGCGCCGATACCGCGCGGGGCAGGGCGCAGCTCGATGAGACCGCGCGTCTGCTCAGCGAGGGGCAGCGCCTGGCCGAGCAGCAGCACATCCCGCCGACCGAGGTCGCCATGCGTGAGGCGGCGCATGCGCTGGCCGCGGCGGCGCAGACGGCGCTGCTCGCCGCCGAGCGCGAGCAGGCCGAAGCGGTCGATCGTCATGGGTTGCCCGCGCCTTTCGACGGCGTGATCGTGCGCAAGCTGACCGAGGCCGGCGAGTGGGTGACGCGCGGCACGCCGGTGCTCGAGCTGGTTGCCGTCGACCGCGTGCGTCTCGACGTGCAGGCGCCGCAGGAGCGTTATCGCGACATCGTCGAGAATGCGGAGGTCATCGTGCGTCCCGACACCATGCCCGGCCTGGAACTGTCCGGGCGTATCGCCGCGCGGGTGCCGGTGGCCGGCGATGCCAGCGGGCGCAGCTTCCTCGTCCGCATATTGATCGATGACGCCGGGCAGCACCGTCTGCTGCCCGGCACTTCCGCCACCGCCGTCATCCGTGTGCAGGCCGAGCATGTGCGCGATGTGCTGAGCATCCCGCGCGATGCCCTGCTGCGCCATCCCGACGGTGGTTTCAGCGTGTTCACCGTCGAGCCCGGCGACGAGACGCGGGTGCAGCGCCGCCCGGTGCGCGTCGGCCGCGAAGGCAACGGCATGATCGAAATCGTCAGTGGACTGCCGGCGGATCGTCCCATCGTCGTGCGCGGTAACGAAATGCTGATCGACGGCCAGCGCGTGCGCGTGCTTTCCGACTGAGGCGCGCCATGCTGGAGCACATCATTCGTCGCGGTACCCTGTTGACCGTCGCCGTGCTGATCGTCGGCGTTCTCGGCGTGGTTGCCGCCCTGCGCATCCCGGTGCAGATGATCCCCGATCTGGAAGTGCGCACCATCCGCGTCGATACCGGCTGGCCCGGCGCGACCCCGCAGGACGTGGAAAAGGAAATCCTGATCGAGCAGGAGCGCTATCTGCGCGCGCTGCCGAATCTGCGCCGCATGGTGGCCACGGCCGAGACCGGGCGCGCCCGCATCGAGCTCGAATTTCCCTTCGGTGTCAACGTCAATGATGCGCTGATCCGCGTCAACAATGCGCTCAGCCAGGTGCCGGCCTATCCGGAGAACGTCGACCAGCCGCGTCTCTTTACCAGCTCCTTTTCCGAAGCCGCCTTCATGCATTTCGGTCTGTCGCCGCTGCCCGGTAATCCGTTCGGGCTCGACGTCGATATGCTGCTCGATTTCGCCGAAGACTATGTGCGCACGCGCATGGAACGCGTACCCGGGGTGTCGCAGATCAATATCGGCGGCGGCGCGGCGCGACAGATACAAATCCATATCGATCCGGCCCGGCTCGCCCAGCGCGGTCTGACGCTGCTGCAGGTGCGCGATGCCGTCCGCGTGCGCAACCGCGACATGTCCGCCGGCGACATCGACGGCGGCAAGCGGCGCTATCTGGTGCGTACCGTCGGCCGTTTCGAAGAGATCGGCGAACTGGAAAACCTGATCATCAGCCGCCAGGGCGATGCGCTGGTGCGCCTCGGCGACGTTGCCGATATCCGGCTCGATCATTTCGAAGTGCGCAACCTCGCCTGGTTCGGTGATGAGCGCCGTTTGAACCTTTCCGTGCAGCGTGAAGCCGGTTCCAACGTGATCGCCATCATGGATGCGATGATGCCGGTGGTGGAGGATCTCAACCGCGATCTGCTCGTACCCAACGGCTTGCAACTGCATCTGGTCAGCGAGGACGTGCGCTACGTCAAGGATTCGGTCTCCAACGTCTGGCGCAATCTGATCATCGGCGCGCTGCTGGCGATGCTGGTGATGTATGGCTTCCTGCGTTCGGGCAGCGCCACGCTGGTTTCGATGATCGGTATCCCGATCTGCACGGTCGCGGCGTTCATCGGACTGATGCTGTTCGGGCGGACGATCAACGTCATCTCGCTCGCCGGCATCGCTTTCGCCATCGGCATGACGCTCGACAACACTATCGTCGTACTGGAGAGCATCGAGCAGGCGCGCCGGCGCGGCCTCGATCGGATGCGCGCGGCATTCGAGGGCACGCGCGAAGTGTGGGCGGCAGTGCTGGCATGTACCATGACCACGGTGCTGGTGTTCGCGCCGATCCTGTTCGTGCGCGAGGAGGCCGGCCAGCTCTATTCGGATATCGCGATCGCCATTTCCGCGGCCATCATCGCCTCCATGCTGGTGGCGGTCACCGTCGTGCCGACCGCGATCGCGCGGCTGGGGTTCAGTGGCGTCCAGCGCCGGCAGGTCGCCGGTCGCGGCCTGCATGAAGGCATGCTGCGCGGCGTGTCGTGGCTGATCGCGCGACCGCTGCGGCGCCGTCTTTGCCTGCTGCTGTCTGTACTCGGCATGGTGTGGGTCGTGGTCTGGCTGACACCGCCGGCCGAGTACCTGCCCGAAGGCGAGGAACCGAAGGCGTTCACGCGCATGATTCCGCCGCCCGGCTACAATCTGGCCGAGATGGCAGGGGTCGCCGATGACGTGCGCGCCAAGCTGCGTCCACATATCGATGCGGATCCCGTCGGCTTCGACCGTGGCGAAACGGATATACCGCCGCTGCGCTATTTCACCCTGAACGTATCGTCGAGCAGTCTGTTCATGGTCTCCGAACCGCTGCGCATTCGTGACATGGATGCGATGATGCGCGCGCTGACCGATCTTTTCCGCAGCTATCCGGGCATGCGGGCGTTTTCCTCGCGCGGATCGATCATTTCCAGCAACGACGGCGGTACGCGCGCGGTCAGCCTGGATATTTCCGGGCCCGATCTCGCTTCACTCTATGCCACCGCCGAGACCGCCTACCGGCGCGCCGCCGGGCTTTTCGAGCGGCCGCAGATCAGCTCGGCGCCATCGTCCCTGTCGCTCGATCAGCCGCTGGTCGAGATCCGTCCGCGCTGGGATCGACTGGCCGAACTCGGCGTCGGCGCGCAGGAATTCGGTTATTCGGTCTCGGCGCTCAGCGACGGCGCCTTCGTCGACGAGTTCTTCCTCAACGACGACAAGGTGGATATTTTCCTGTTCAGCAGCGCCGGCAATCAGCAGACGCTCGATGCGCTCGGCCGTCAGCCTTTGCTGCTGCCGAGCGGCGCCATCCTGCCCTTGAGCGCGGTCGCCGATCTGGTCGAGACCGCCGCCACCGACAGCGTGCGCCGGGTCGACGGACGGCGCACGGTATCACTGCACATCGTGCCGCCGCGCAGCGTGGCGCTCGAAACCGCGGTCGAGCGTGTGCGCGACGAGATGCTGCCGGCGATGCGCCAGTCGGGAGAGCTGCCCGACAATATCCTCATCAATCTGTCCGGCGCCAGCGACCAGCTCGAAGCGACGCGCAAATCGCTCGGCGGCAATTTCCTCATCGCGGTGCTGATCTGCTATCTGGTGCTGGTGGCGATTTTCACCCACTGGGGGTATCCGCTGGTCATCATGATTACCGTGCCGCTCGGTCTCGCCGGCGGCATACTCGGTCTGGCCGTATACAACGGCGCAGTCGCCGGTCTGTCGGCATCGGGGCTGGCGATCACGAATCAGCCGTTCGACATGATCACCATGCTCGGCTTCCTGATCCTGCTCGGCGTGGTGCTCAACAATCCCATTCTGATCGTCGACCGCACGCATCGGAACATGAACAGCGGCATGACGGCGGTGGACGCGGTGCGCGATGCGGTCGCTTCGCGTCTGCGCGCGATCATGATGTCGACGCTGACGACCGTCATCGGCATTGCGCCGCTGGTGTTTCTGCCCGGCGCCGGCACCGAGCTCTATCGCGGCGTCGGTCTGGTGGTGATGACGGGGTTGCTGTGCTCGACGGTGGTCACGCTCACCTTCCTGCCGACCCTGCTGGTGTCGCTGCTCGAATCGCCGCTGATGCGCAGACATACGGAGCGGGTCACGCAGGGCGGACAGGCGGAATGAGATGCCGGCGGGCCGGAATCGGCTGCCATGCAGCCGGTTCCGGCCCGATCCGGTCGTTGTCAGAGATAGATTGACAGGCCGAGGCTGACGTTGACGCCGCTTATCTCTATTTCACTGCTCGCACTGTCGATGTCGACCGTAACAGATGCATAATCGATTGCGCCGTTCAGCGAGACGTAATCGTTGAAGAAGTAACTTATCCCGCCGCCGAAGCTGTACATGTAGCCGTCCGCAGAAGAGGTGCTGAAGAACGAACCTTTCTCTTCGAGCGAGGCATACCCGAAGGACCCGCGGAGAAACAGACTGGTATTGTCGTTGAGGCTGAAGTTGAAACGTGCCGTCGGCCCGAACAGGTGCATCGTGGTTTCCATCGAATCACCTTCGAAGGATGTTTCTTCCGATTCGTAGGTCCAGCTGATGCCGATGCCGATGTTGTCAGCGATATAGTACAAACCGGTTAGTTCCAAGGTTGTAGTGTCGGTATCGAAGGTTTCCACGAAACCGCCGCCGCGCAGCTTGGTTTCGGACGACAGCACGGAAAGATCCAGGTTGCCGCCGAGTTCGAAGGTGCCCTGCGGTATGTCATGGGCATGACCGGCTGACGACAGGATGAAGAGGCCGCCGGCAGCCATCGATAACAGAGTTTTATTCATGCTTATTCTCTCTTGATGGTGGACTTGAATATTGCATCGACGATCGTGCCCGTCTTTTCGGTCGTAGACGGGTGTTTTTCTGGGGTCGCTGCTTTTTGGCTATCGGCGGAGCTGAGGCGTCCTTGATTTTCCACGACAGGAACGGTGCCGGGGTTTATGTGGTTTTGGTCGACGGCTTTGATTGAATGTTGTTTCGCTCCCGGCGCTCGATCGGTGTTTTTTTTCCGGATCTTCAATTTCCTGCTTGTCCGCTCAGGTGGGCAAGCGCCCGACCTGAATCCAGCGCTTCACGCACCGCATCGGCAGCGGTGCGCAGAGAATCGCAGCGGCCGAGATGCCACAGGCAGAGGGCGCCGGAAGAAACCAGCGCGTCGCGCGTCGGGCCATGTGCGCCACGCAGCGTGGCCAGCCCCGCTGCGGCGGCATCGCGGGCGGCAGCGGTGCCATCGAAGGGCGCTGCCACGTCTTCTTCTCCGCTGTTTCCCTGCAACGCCCTGGACGGTGCCGCGGGGCGCACGCTCTCTTCGATACCGAAGTCCGCGGGCAGCAGGGTGACTTCCTTTTCCTCTTCCTGGCCGGTGTAGCGGAACAGACGGCCGCTCTGGCGCAGCGAGGGTGTTACGCCGCCTTCAACCCCGCGCACGATCAGTGCGGAATCGAAGCCGCTGGCGCGCGCGAGCAGGGCATAGATGCGCGGATAGGCCTTGTGCACGAACCCGGTGAGCAGGTGGGTGCGGCCACGGGCACGCACCGGACCGAGCAGGGTTTCGACGGTGGTGAGCGCGGGGCGCTTGACGATCAGCGTACGCAGGGCCGTGAGTGCGTGCAGCTTGGGGCAGAAGATGCTCTGGTCGAGATAGGCCCAGCCGCGCGCCGGATCGGCGATGCGCGCGGCGGCTTCCCCGGGAGTCAGGTCCACCGCCAGGCCGGCGGCATGCAGCACCTGTCGCGTGGTGACGCCGAATTTGGGTCCCATGCGTTCGACGCCGTGCGAGATTGCCGGCACGCTGCAGGCCGCCAGCACCGCCGGCAGGAAGGGCGAGGCGGGCAGGCTGCGGTTGAAGCCGTCGCAGGGGTCGGCGACGTCGACGAGTTCATCCACGTCCGCGGTGACGGTGTGCGTCGCATCGCGCAGCGCCTCGAGCACGCCGAGATATTCCTCGTCGGTTTCGCGCTTCATGCGCAGGGCGATGAGGAAGATCGCCGATTGCACCGGATCGATATGGCCGTCGAGTATGGCCAGCATGCCCGCGCGCGCTTCTTCCCGTGAAATATCCTTCGACAGCTCGGGGCCGGTGGCGATGCGCTGGATGATGGAGCGCATCAGCGCCTGGGGATCTGCGGGTAATGCGGTCACAGGCTGTGTCATCGTCGTGGCTCTCGTCAAAGGGACCGTACATGAAAAGGGCGGGGCCTTCTTGCGGACATAAAGCCCGGCCCCTTTGACCAGCGATGATACACAAGCGGGCGCAGCGATGGCAGGTGATGCGCCCGGCGCGCGTCCTGAGCGCCGAAGCGTGCGGCGCTTGCCGGCCTCTTTGCTACAATGCGCTGTGTTTTCGCAGCATCGGCAGGAGACAGGCATGAATGAACAGCAGCGCGTGCTGGACCGCATCGAGCGCTTCATCGATCGCATCGAGGCCATCATCGTGCCGGACACGACGGCGGTCGACTGGCAGGCGCACGCCTTTCGCTGGCGGCGCGGTTATGCCGGCGGTCATCTGCAGGGCGTTGCCCATCCCCACCGCATCCGCCTCGCCGATCTGCACAACATCGAACATCAGAAGGCCGAGCTCGAACGCAATACACTCCAGTTCGTCGCCGGCCTGCCGGCCAACAACGCGCTGCTGTGGGGTTCGCGCGGCACCGGCAAGTCTTCGCTGATCAAGGCGCTGCTGACCGAATACGCCGACCGCGGCCTGCGCCTGATCGAGGTCGATCCGCACCAGCTCACCGATCTGCCCGACATCGTCGAACGGGTGCGCGCGCGGCCGGAGCGTTTCATCGTGTTCTGCGACGACCTTTCCTTCGAGGCCGATGACGCCAGTTACAAGGCGCTCAAGGCCGTGCTCGACGGTTCGGTCGCCGGCGCGGCGGACAATGTGCTCATCTACGCCACTTCGAACCGCCGTCATCTGCTGCCCGAATATCTCAGCGAGAACCGCGAGGCGCGCAACGTCGACGGCGAGATCCATCACGGCGAGGCGGTGGAGGAGAAGATCTCGCTGTCGGAGCGTTTTGGGCTGTGGCTGTCGTTCTATCCCTTCAGTCAGGATGATTATCTGGAAATCTGCTTCGGCTGGCTGCGCGCGCTGGGCGCTTCGCTCGACGATGCCGAGACGATCCGCGCCGAAGCCCTGCGTTACGCGCTCGGCCGCGGTTCGCGCAGCGGCCGCGTCGCCTGGCAGTTCGCACGCGACTGGGCCGGGCGGCAGGGCCTGCTGCGGCTACCTGATGTGCCGTCGGCGGATTGAGCGCTGGCGGTACGCTGCCGCTCATCCCGTTCATCGGAAATAATTCCCAGTATATTCAAGTGGATGTGGCTGCGTAGTGGGTTTGCTGCGGCGTCGATACGTCGGCTTTTCTTGATATATGCAACTAAGTTGCATATATTTCTCCGGCCTTCGCTCATCTCGCTGCAGGAGTTTCCATGTCCGATCACGATCCGTTTCGACCCGCATCCATGCCGCGATTACCCGTGACCGTGCTGTCCGGGTTTCTCGGCGCCGGCAAGACCACGCTGCTCAATCATGTGCTCAACAACCGCGAGGGCAGAAAAGTCGCGGTCATCGTCAACGACATGTCCGAAATCAACATCGATGCCCAGTTGCTGCGCGAGGGCGGCGCCGAGCTTTCCCGCCAGGATGAAAAACTGGTCGAGATGAGCAATGGCTGCATCTGCTGCACGCTGCGCGAGGATCTGCTGGTGGAGATCAACCGTCTCGCTGCCGAGGGGCGCTTCGATTATCTGCTGATCGAATCGACGGGGATTTCCGAGCCCATGCCCGTGGCCGAGACCTTCACCTTCCGTGACGAGGAGGGGCGGAGCCTGTCCGACGTCGCCCGGCTCGATACCATGGTGACCGTGGTCGATGCCTTCAATTTTCTGCGTGACTACGGTTCCGGTGATTTTCTCCGTGACCGTGGCGAGAGCATGGGCGAGGAGGATGAGCGCACCGTGGTCGATCTGCTCATCGAGCAGATCGAGTTCTGCGACGTCATCGTCGTCAACAAGGCCGATCTGATCACGGCAGAGGAGATGGCGCGACTGCGAGGTATCGTGCGTGCGCTCAATCCGCGCGCGGAAATCGTCACCGCCCGCTTCGGCCGCGTACCGCTCGACCGTGTGCTCGACACGCGCAGCTTCAGCTTCGAGGAAGCCGCCGCCGCGCCCGGCTGGCTACGCGAAATGCGCGGCGAACACGTGCCCGAGACGCAGGAATACGGTATTTCCAGCTTTTCCTATCGCGCCCGGCTGCCGTTTCATCCGCAGCGTTTCTGGGATCTGCTGCATGCCGAAGTCTGGGATGGCGTGCTGCGTTCCAAGGGTTATTTCTGGCTCGCTTCGCGCATGGATTTCGCCGGTTCGTGGTCGCAGGCGGGTGGTGCGTATCGGCACGGTGCGGCGGGGCTGTGGTGGTCGGCCGTCGATGAGCACGACTGGCCGCAGTCGCCGGAAGACCGCGTGCGTATCCGTCAGGTGTTCGAAGATGATTTCGGCGACCGGCGCCAGGAGCTGGTGTTCATCGGCATCGGCATGGACGAAGCCGCTATCCGCGCCGGACTCGATGCCTGCCTGCTGAATGCCGCCGAGCTCGCGCTCGGCGCCGAGGCGTGGGAGCGGTATCCGGATCCTTTTCCAGCCTGGCGCAGGATGGCGGAGGAGGAAGAGATGCCGGTAACGGATTGATCCGGCCGGGATCCAGTCGGAATCTGGCCGGGATCTGGTCGGGAAGGCAGGCATAAAAAAGCCCTGGACGCTTGCGCGCCCAGGGCCTGGAAGAAACGAATCAGAACTTCAGATCCGCAGTCAGCAGGTACGAACGCGGCGAGCCGAGGAAGACGCGCTGTGCCGGCCAGTTGGTCGAAGTGGCATAGAGCTCGTCGGTGATGTTGTCGATGTTCAGACGCAGCACCAGGCTGGGATTGACGGCATAGGACGCCATGGCGTTCAGCACCGTATAGCTGGGCAGTTTGCCATACGCACCGTTGGGGATGATGCGGTCGGCATCGTCCGGGCGGCCTGCCCATG
>CAYLYS010000010.1:28305-45470 GCA_964388175.1 uncultured Chromatiales bacterium
TCCACATACTGGATACCGCCACCGAGAGTCAGACCGGAGCGGAAGCTGTAGGTGGTCCACACGTTGGCGGTGACCTGTGGCGTGAAGGCCAGCTCATCGCCGCGGGTCGAGGTGAAAGTGCCAAACTCCGTGCTGAAGTCGTTCGTCAAACCGGCGTTCCTGCGCCGCTCGTCGAGCAGGGCGCTGTGTTTGCGCTCGCTATCCAGGAACAGGATGCCGCCGTAGGCCGCCCAGGCATCGCTGATCCGTCCCGAAGCACTCAGCTCGATACCCTGGACGATCTGCTTGCCGTAGCCTTGCAGTACGACCGGTGCGCCATTGGTGCCGCCGGCGCCAGGGTTGTCGGCGCCGGTGATGGCGACGTTCCTGCGCTCGGTGCGGAAGACTGCGACAGCGGTATGGAGCCGCTCATCGAAGAAGTTCCACTTGGCGCCGAGTTCGTAGTTGATCGCCTCCTGCGTCTTGGCCTCCTCGTTGTTCTGTCCGACCAGTCCGGGGAAGGCGTTGTCGCCGGTGCGCGAGATGTCGGGATTGGAGAGATACGATCCCGGCGGGAGGGTGGACATGCCGACCGCGCCGTAGATGCTGCCCGCCTTGCTCGGCTTGAATACCAGGCCGAGCTTGCCACTCAGTGTGGTGTCGTCGGCCTCGTAGCCGTCCGGACCCTGCGGGGCGTCGGTGGCGATGACCCTGCTGTCGATGCTGACGTCATAGCGTTCGCCGCGCAGACCGCCGGTGAGCTGCCAGCGCTCGCTGAGCTCGATGGTGTCGTAGGCATAGAGCGCGACGGTGTCGATCGTGACCTCGCTGTCCTGCGTTGCTGCCACGTTCGGCACGCCAGCGAAGCGGTACGGATCCGGGTTGGCGATGTCGGTATTGCCCGGATTGGCGGTACCGAAGCGCAGCGAATCCGAGGTCTCGCGCGAGAATTCCAGGCCGAAAGAGACGGTGTGCTGCAGCGCGCCGGTGTTGAAGCGGGCGAGCAGATTGGTCAGGTTCGAGACCGAGGTATTCTCGCGATCGTAGAACTGTGTCTGCGTGACGACGTCCCCGGTGCCGCCATCCCGCTGGGCGATAACGGTGAAGCGGGAATCGCGCTGCGTCTTGGTCCAGCGCGTCTGGTTGCTGAGCGAGAAGGTGGACGAGAAATCATGCTCGATGCGCGCCAGTACGGTATGGGATTCGGTGTCGTCGTAGTCCGAGACCAAGCCGTAGAAGTTGTCGCGGTCGTCCTCGTCGGTGCTGGCATCGTAACGTATCATGTCCTTGATGAAGGCCGCCGGGATACCCCAGTCGGGCAGATCGTTCTGCTCCAGGTACTGATAGGAGAGGATGACCCGCGTCGGCGAATCCAGGCCGAAAGCGATCGAGGGCGCGACGCCGAGGGTGTTCTGTTCAGCCAACTGGCGTCCGGCCACGCCGCCTTCCTGCATCATCAGGTTCAGGCGCGCCGCGGTGCCGGTCGAGAGCCGCTGGTTGAGATCGAGCGCGGTGCGCAGGCGGTGCTCGGAATCGTATTCGTCGAAACCGAAGCCGATGGAGGCGCGATATTCGTCTTCGAGCTTGGGCGCCTTGGTGACGATGTTGATGTAGCCGCCGAGGCCGCCGCGGCCGTTGTCCGCAGCCGGACCCTTGGCGACTTCCACCTGCTCGATGTTGAAGACGTCGCGGCGATAATTGCCGGAATCGCGCGCACCGTCGATGAAGATGCTGCCGCTGGTGTCGAAGCCACGCAGGCTGAAATTGTTGTTGTTGGTCGAGAAGCCGTTCTCGCCGGCGCTGAAGCTGATGCCGGGGGTGTTGCGCAGCACGTCGGTGAGATTCTGTGCGCCCTGCTGGGAGAAGAGATCCTGTGGAATCACCTGCAGGGTCTGCGGCGTATCGGTCAGTGCGGCGGTAAACTTCGGCGAGCTGATCTGTCCGCCGGGCTGGTCGGGCGCGCCTCTGACGAACAGCGAACCCAGGGTGACGACATCGTCTTCTTCTTGTGCCTGGACCGCCGGCAGGGCGGCGAAGGTGGTGCCGGCGCACAGGATGGCGGCGGCTATGGGCCTGAGTCGAAACCTGGATGCAGGTGTCTGATGGTGCTTGGTGCTCATTGGGATCTCCCCCCTCTATAGTTTTTAGTGGATGCTTCTTGCCGTTATGAAAGTTCTCTCCTTGAAAAAAGACGTAAAAAGCGAATAATAATGATTCCTATTACATGTGGCAACAAATAACGAAAACTATTCTCACTGGCGCGCAGCGTTTATTCTTGCCGCTGACGAGGATTCTCAGAGGCACAACGCCATGATGCAGACCATCCCGGAGGTGCTGAACGCAGAACAGCTGCGCCAGTGTCGCGAGGCGCTGATGCAGGCACAGTGGTCCGACGGGCGCCTCACCGCCGGGCACATGGCGGTCAAGGCGAAGAACAATCTGCAACTGGCGCAGGACGATCCCGTGGCGCGCCAGATCGGGGACTTCATCCTCGATCAGCTGAGCAGGAATCCGCGCTTCATCGCTGCGGCGCTGCCGCTGAAGGTGCTGCCGCCGCGCTTCAACCGCTACGAAGGGGGCGGAAATTACGGCAATCATGTCGATAACGCCATCCTCAGTGTTCCCGGCACGCCGCATCGCGTGCGCACCGATATATCAGCCACGCTGTTTTTCAGCGCGCCGGAGGAATACGACGGCGGTGAGCTGATCATCGAAGACACTTACGGCACACACAGCGTCAAATTGCCGGCGGGGCACATGGTGCTCTATCCCGGCACCAGCCTGCACCGGGTGACGCCGGTGACGCGCGGCGCGCGCTACGCGGCATTTTTCTGGATACAGAGCATGGTGCGCGAGGACAGCGAGCGCGCGCTGCTGTTCAATCTGGACAATGCCATCCAGCGTCTGACCGAAGCTCAGCCCGATCAGCCCGCGCTGGCCGATCTCGTCGGCGTGTATCACAACCTGCTGCGCAAATGGGCGCAGACCTGAGCATGCGACGATGAATGGCACAGCCAATCTTCCGGCCGAACCATTGCAGCAGATTCCGGCGGACGTGGTCGCGGTCGCGGACTATGAGCGGCTGGCCCCGCATTTCATGAGCGAGCCGGCCGCCGCCTATCTGCTCGGCGGCGCCGCCGACGAGTTCACGCTGCGCGACAACTGCGCCGCTTTCCAGCGTCTGCGCCTGCGCAGCCGCGTGCTGCGCGAGCTCGCCGGCGGCGATACGCGCCTGAACCTGTTCGGCCACGATTACGACTATCCCATCCTGCTCGCACCCGTCGCCTATCAGAAGCTGCTGCATGCGCAGGGTGAGCTCGCCACCGCCATGGGTGCGGCCGCGGTCGGCGCCGGCATGGTCGTCAGCACGCAGGCCAGCGTGGCGCTGGAGGATGTCGCGCGCGGCGCGCGCGCGCCACTGTGGTTTCAGCTTTACCCGCAGCCCGACCGCGATTTCACGCGAGAACTGGTCAAGCGCGTCGAACTGGCGGGTTACCGAGCCATCGTGCTGACGGCGGATGCGCCCATCTCCGGCGTGCGCAACCGCGAGCAGCGCGCCGGTTTCGCTATGCCGCCGGGTGTGGAAGCGGTCAATCTGCGCGGCGCGCGTGCGATGCCTGCGCAGCGCGCCGGCGCGGGCGAAAGCGCGGTATTCGGCACCGCGCTGCTCGATGTCGCGCCGACCTGGAAGGATCTGCAGTGGCTGCTGTCGGCGACGCGCCTGCCGGTGCTGGTGAAAGGCATCCTGGCGGCGGAAGACGCCGCGCTCGCCATCGAAATGGGCGCCGCCGGCATCATCGTCTCCAATCACGGCGGGCGTACGCTCGACACCCTGCCGGCGACCATCGACGCGCTGCCCGCGGTGGCGGCGGCAGTGGCGGGGCGTGTGCCGCTGCTGATGGATGGCGGCATCCGCCGCGGCACCGATGTGCTCAAGGCGCTGGCGCTCGGCGCCGACGCCGTGCTCGTCGGTCGTCCCTACGCATTCGGCCTCGCCGTTGCCGGTGCGCTCGGCGTCGCCCACGTGCTGCATATCCTGCGGACGGAGTTCGAGGCGGCGATGGCGCTGGCCGGGTGCCGGACGCTGGGTGATATCGGGAAGGAAGTGATCTTCGGGCATGCAGGTGCATGCCGCTGCGATCTGTCTGCCCTGCGGTGACAAACGGAGCCTGGTCCGGATCACGAGGCAGAGATATCGATGAATCGATGGCGGGCTAAGCTTCTTTGCTTTTCAGGACGGCGGCATCTGTCCCACGGTTCATGGCAGGCTGGCTAGCGGCGAGGTCTCAGCGACTTGAAGATCATCCTCAAGCCCTGCTTGAAGCTTGGTGTGCCAAATTTTTTGAAATAGCCGTTGTAGAGTTCGGGATGCACGCAATCCATGAATGCGATCTCGACCAGCGGCGAGTATCCGCTGGCATGCAGGACATCCTGCAGGGGACAGCTTTCCTTGATGTAAAGGAAGGTGTTCTGTCGATACCAGAAGCAGACACGCTGGTCTCCCCATAAATGCGGGCGAAAGAAATCATAGGGTACGAACCCGCGCTCGCGGAAGAGCCCGGCCCAGTAGCTGTGAGGCCGTTCGTTGATGTGATTCTTGCCGCCTTGGCCGGTAAATGCTGCGCCAAACATGATGACATCAGCCAGGCTGGTCAGGGATTCGATGAAAACCGGGGCGCTTGCGGGTTCGAGATGTTCGGCAACCTCGAGTGACATCGCGAGATCCAGTTTTCTGCCATCCGGCGAGCGTACGGCTTGATTCAGGTCGGCAGCGATGAACTCGATCGTATCATCAACGAGATTTTCACTGGAATTCCAGTGGCCATCGAAACCGATCAGCCGGTTAGTGCCTGCTTCCCTGAACGCCTTGAGCCATGTGCCGCGGCCGCAACCGATATCGGCCACACTGGCCGGCTGGAATAATCCCGCCAGATGCCGCGCATAGATGGTTGCGCTTTTGTAGGAGTCGCCCATCTGTCCTTCGTAGAAGGAATTTCCATAAATCTGACCGAGATTGCTGCTCATTGGAAAGTTTCTGCGCGCTGGTCGGGTCTGCTGGAAGGACGGTGGGGATGCTATCATTTGCCCGGCTAACTTTCCAGAATGGGGCGGTATGGAAGCGGATGACGGGAAATTAACGGTATCTCCCTATAATCTTTTCAATCGCATCCGCCCCCGCCTCAGGCTGGGGCGCGACCCCCTGCTCCCGGTGTCCGATGGGCAGCGCTTTACACCGATCACCGCCAGCCGACTCAGGGTCATCGGTCCTGTCAAACGCGAGATACTCATCAGGAGACGACCCTGTACGGTTGTGGTCGATTACGGAAAACGGCTCACCGTCGTCATTCCCTTTCGCAATCGAGAGCATCATCTTTCCTGCCTGCTGCCGGCCCTGCGCGCGATACTGGCGGAGCAGCGGCTCGATTACCGGATTCTTGTCGTCGAACAGTCCGAAGCCAAGCTGTTCAATCGCGGCAAGCTGCTCAATGTCGGCGCCCGTCACGCCTGGGAAGAAAGCGATTACTTCGTCTTTCACGACGTCGACATGATTCCCGAACGGGCTGAATACGGCTGCCCAAACCAGCCGCTGCGGCTGATCACGCATATGAGCACCAGTTACCGCGGCTTCAGCCGGATGAGCGGTTCTTATTTCGGCGGCACGTCGAGCCTGCGCAAGCATCATATGACGCTGATCAACGGTTTTTCGAACCGTTACTGGGGCTGGGGCAAGGAAGACGACGACTTGCTGCTGCGCTGCCTGCTGAAGGGGCTCGTTCCCCATGAAGACACGATGAGCAGCTTCCGCGATCTGGATACCCCGATGGACGAGGTTGTCGCCAAGTATCGGGTCGTGCGCCGCGGCAGTAACCGCCGGATCAAGAGCCAGGTGTTTCGGCTGCAGATCGATCCGTATTCCGACGGCCTTGCCGAGGCGGCTTATACCCTCCTCGATGAACGGCGCGACGGGGATTTGTGGCGTATCCGGGTCGATATCTGAGGGTCCGGTCACATTGATGCGCTACGCCGGCTCGCGCGGAGAGCCCGGACTGTCGCAGGCCGTTCTCGAGGGGAGCGCGGCGAGGTTTGAAAACGTGGTCTCTGCGCGGCGATGTTATACTGACGGCCAGTTGCAGCGGTCATGCGGGCAAGATCATCGTGATCAAATACTGGCTATTCCTGTCGCTGGCCATCGTCGCGGAAGTCGGCGCGACTTCCGCCCTGAAGTCGAGCGCGGGTTTCACCCGTCTGTGGCCTTCGCTGCTGGTGATGCTGGGTTATGGCATCGCCTTCTATTTCCTGTCGTTGACGCTGCGCGTCATTCCGATCGGTGTGGCGTATGCCATCTGGTCGGGCGTGGGCATCGTGCTCATCGCGCTCGTCGGCTGGCTGGCTTTCGGTCAACGGCTCGATGCGCCGGCCCTGTTCGGTATGCTGCTCATCATTGCCGGCGTGGTGGTGATGAACGTTTTTTCGCGGGCGGTTCCGCACTGACTGCGTTTCGTTCCACGCACGCCGGGGCCGCGGCGCCAGGTATTGACCTGGGTATTCTGGGTATCGAAGCCTCCGCCCTGGATCCGGTGGCATAGTCACTTCCAGAGCTATTCCCAAGGCCATTGCCATCAGTCCCATTCCATCAATTGCATTGCATTAATCAAGGAAAACGCATGTCCGGGAAGATCCGATCGATACTGCGAAAATCGAGAATACCGGCGGCGGTCGTCGGCGCTTTGCTGTTGCTGTACACGATCGCGGGCTTTCTCATCGCGCCGACGATGGCGAGATCCTATGCCGTCGATCATCTGCGCGAGACCTACGGGCTCGATCTGCGCATCGCCAAGCTGCGCTTCAACCCCTTCACGCTGCTCGCCCGCGTGGACGGACTGGAACTCGATGCCGCCGATGGCCAGCGCCTGCTATCGTTCGAACAACTTCAGGTGAATCTCGGTTGGCGTTCGCTGTACGAGCGCGCCGTCGTCTTCCAGTCGATCCTGCTGGCCGAGCCTTTCGTCCATGTGCACCTGCGCGAGGACGGCACTCTCAATCTGGCGGCGGCTTTTGCCGGCGCCGACGAGACCGAGGACGACGGGCAAGCGGCCTCCGGTGATGAATCGTCGGCGCCGGCGATCGTCGTCGACGATTTCCTGCTGGCGCGCGGCGCGCTGCGCTTCACCGACAATCAGGACGGACGCGATTTCGATCAGCGCTTCGCGCCGCTCGATCTGCGGCTGCAGCAGTTTTCGACCCGTCCCCGTGCGCCTTCGGATCTGGTTGCTTTCGTGATCAATTTCGGCGAGCACGGCCGTCTCGCGGTGTCGGGCATGCTGTCGGCCGAGCCGGCCGCCTTCGATCTCGATCTGGTGGCGCAGGACATCCCGCTGGCCTTGTTCCAGCCCTATGTGCCGCCGACGCTGGCCGCGGACATCGCCGGCGGCGTGCTTTCCTTTACGCTCGATGCGGCGCACGGCCTGTCGCAGCAGGAAAGCGCGCTGGCGCTGCGCGGCACGGCCGGCATCGCCGGCCTCGGCGTCCAGGTGGCCGATCGCGAGGAAACGGTGCTGGCCTGGACGCGGCTCGATCTGAATGACATCGATCTCGCTTTGTCGCCCAGCCGCCTGCATATCGGCGAGATCGTCATCGACGGTCTCGATTCGGCGTTCAGGATCTATGAGAACGGCGATACCAACATCGGCGTCGTGCTGCGCACGGCGATGCAGGACGACGCGACGGCGGACGAGGTGCAGGAAGATGCGGTCGCCGAAGGAGGAACGGGAGAAGGGACGGGAACAGAGGACAGCGTCGAATTCCCCTTTGCCGTCGATCGTATCGCCATCACGCGCTCGACACTGCTGTTCAACGATCGCCTGATCGTGCCGCCGGTACTGCTGCGGATCGAGGATTTCGACGGGGAGATCACCGGTCTCGATTCCGCGCCCGAATCGCAGCTGGCGGTCAAGGCCACGGGCCGGGTCGGCGATCACGGCGGCGCGAACGTCGCCACGGCGGTGGCGCCGTTCGCGCCGGCGCATGATCTGAACGCCGATGTTTCCTTCGCCAATGTCGAGATGACGGCATTCTCGCCCTATGCGGGCCGTTTCGCCGGCTATGAAATCAGCAAGGGCAAGCTGTTCCTCGATCTGAAGTACACGCTGGACGGCAACCGTATCAAAGGCGAAAACCATGCCGTGTTCGATCAGTTCGAACTCGGCAACCGCGTCGACAGTGAGGACGCGACCTCGCTGCCGGTCAAGTTCGCACTGTCGCTGCTGCGTGACCGCCATGGCCGCATCGATATCAGCCTGCCGATCGAAGGCGACATCGATGCGCCGGGTTTCCGCTTCGGCCATCTGATCGGGCAGACGCTGATCAATCTGCTCACGCGCATGGTAACGGCGCCATTCACCTTCATCGCCAACGTCTTCGGCGGCGGGCCGGACATGGAATATGCCGTGTTCGAGGCCGGCAGCGGCGTGATTCCCGCGGACGAGCGCGAGAATATCCTGCCGCTGTCGAACGCCCTGGCCGAGCGTCCGCAGCTGACCGTGGAAGTGCAGGGCTGGGCCGATCCGGCGGCCGACGGGGCGATCATGCGCCAGCGCAAGTTCGAGGCCGTTCTGGCCACGGCCATCGCCCAGGGCGCGGCAGCGCCGGCGGCGCTGGAATCCCTATACGAAGCGCTGTTCGGCGCCGGTTCGGCGGCGAGCCTGCGTGCCGAGTTGAGCGTGCCCGCGCAAGATGCGCCGGCATCCTCCGCGCCGGTTCCCGATCCGGCCGCATGGGAGCAGGAATGGGAGGAGGCGCTGCGTACGCGTGCCATCGCCGCGCAGGAGGTGAGCGATGAGGAACTGATCCAGCTCGCCTACGACCGCGGGCGCCAGGTGATGGATGTGCTGGTCCGTGACGGCAACGTGGCCGCAGAGCGGATTTTCGTGCGCCGCGGCGAGATCGCCCGTGCCGACGAGGGCACGCGTGCCCGGCTCATTCTGGGAGCGCGCTAGCGCTCCCGGTATCCCCGGTGCGGTGACCTCCGCAGCGAAATGCTACAATGTTGCATGAATCGGGCGGCGGCACTGTGACCGGCGCGCCGGCGATGGGGCGCAGCGCACGGATATCACCCTCACATGCATCGTATTCCTGTTTCGATCCTGACCGGCTTTCTCGGCAGCGGCAAGACGACGGTATTGAATCACCTGCTGAAAACGCCGGAGATGGCCGGCGCCGCCGTCATCGTCAATGAATTCGGTGCCATCGGCCTGGACCACGAGTTGGTGGAGCGTTCCAGCGACGATGTGATCCTGCTTGCATCGGGATGCGTCTGCTGCGGTGTTCGCGCCGATCTGATCGATACGCTCAGGAGCCTGTTTCTGAAGCGTGTGCACGGCACGGTGCCGGAGTTCGATCGCGTCATGATCGAGACCACCGGCGTGGCCGATCCGGCGCCCGTGCTGAGCATGCTCATGCAGGATCCCTTGATTGCCGCCCGTTATCGCCTCGACGGTGTCATCACCACGGTGGATGCCGTGTGCGGGGCGCAGACGCTGGATGCGCACGTCGAGGCGGCCAGGCAGGTGGCGAGCGCGGACTGTCTGCTGCTGACCAAGACCGATAGGCTGGACGGCGAGGTGCCGGTGCAGTTGCGCGAACGGCTGTCGGCACTGAATGCGACCGCGCGCCAGATCGTCGTGGCGCACGGGGTGGTCGATCCCGCCAACCTGTCGGAGCTCGCGCATCGGGTGACTGATTTACCTGCCGCCGGCGAGCGCATGCTCGATCCCCGAGCGGCATCGGACGGTGCGCATGCGGCATTCCGTTCGCTCTGCATCACCGTCGATGCGCCGGTGATGCCGGCTACGCTCGCTTCCTGGCTGTCGGCCCTGCGTGCGCTCAAGAACCCGAACCTGCTGCGCATGAAGGGCATCGTGCATCTCGCCGGGCGCGCATCGCCGGTGGCGATACACGCCGTGCGGCATATCGTTGCCGAGCCGATGGAACTGCGCCTCGGGGCGGGTGAAGACAGGCGTTCGCGCATCGTACTCATCACCGCCGGCGCCAATGAGCAGGCGCTGCGTGATCTGGCCCGCGTGTTCGACGGGCCGCAGAGTCGGTATGGCAGGCAATGACGGAAAGCGAAGCACGAGGACGCTCCACTGACGGGTCGCCTCTGTCCATGCAGGAAACCATTGCCGGTCTGGTGGCGCGCTTCGCGGCGCTCGGTGACTGGGACGACAGATACCGCTACATCATCGAGCTCGGGCAGCGTCTCGCGCCGCTGCCCGAGGAACTGTGCACCGACAGGCATCGCGTGCGCGGATGCCTGTCGCGCGTCTGGCTCGTGAGCAGCCACGAGAACGGCCGCATGCACTATCGTGCGGGCGGCGACGCCGCCATCGTCAACGGACTGATCGCTCTGCTGCTGCAGGTATATGACGGCCGCCCGCCGGCAGAGATCATACAGACGCCGCCGGATTTTCTGCATGACATCGGCCTTGCCCAGCATCTCAGCCCGCTGCGCAGCAACGGCCTGCACTTCATGGCGCAGCGTATCCGCATCGATGCGCAGGCGGCGCTGGGATGCGCCGGGGGCGAGAGCGGCGTTGCCTCATCGACGTCCGTGACGCGCACGGGTGAATCCGGAACGTGAGGGGTATGGGCAGCGGATCGGTGCCGCTTTATCCCGGCCGCTTCAGAAGCGGTATTCCGCGCCGGTGACCAGATTGCCGTCGGTTTTTTCGACCTGCTGGGGAGGCCGGCTCTGGTGCGCGATCTGGACCGCTATCTTGAGATCGAAGCGATCGGTGAGGCGTACCAGCAGTCCGGATTCGTTGAGCAGGCGGAAATCGGAAACCTGCTGCAGTGCCGGCTGGTAGTACAGCGTGTTGTAGGCGCGGGTGTAGTCGTTGATATCGCCGTTCAGCGACAGGTAACTGTTGAATCGCCAGAGGTGATGCTTGCCGCTGTCGCTGACATCGGGGCGTCGGTCGTATTCCTCGCGCGCGAAATAGGCGCCGATACCGATATGGTTGCGCATATGCGGCGTGTCGCTTACGGTCAGGCGCAGGCCGCCGCCGATCAGGCCGCGGAAGGCGAGGCGGGTGAATTCATTGCGTTCGGTCTGCAGAAACACCTCGGGCGCGCTTCTTTCCCAGGTCTGGACCGTGCGGCGCAGGTGGGCGAAGGCGCGGTTGGTATCACGGCGGTTGTTGCTTTCCTCGTATGCATACGAGGCGATCATCAGATCGGTGGTCGCTTCATGTCTGGATTCCAGCCGCAGCGCGGTGGTCAGTCCGAGCTTGTCGGTATTTCCCGTGGAACCGTTCAGCGCAAAATGATAGCGGCCCGACAGACCTTCCTTGGTTTCTCCGCGCTGGCTTTCGATGTTGACGATCGATGCCGCTGCCGTTGCCGGCTGGATCAGCAGCAGTGCCGCGAACAGGAAAAGCGGGGCGCCGGTCAGGCGCCCGGGTGATGCGGTGGCGTTCATCGATTGCGAATGTCTTGCAGGTGGAGGCCGCTGAGCGGCGATGCGCTCTTCGTGAATCCGATATCGGCTGCGTGTTCCCGGCGTGCGCCGGCTGATACGGCGCGCGTCAATCGAGCGGTTTGACGAATCTGAGCGTCATGCGATCGCTTTCGCCGATGGCGAGATAGCGTTCGCGATCCTGATCTTTGCCGCTCAGCGTCGGCGGCAGCATCCATACGCCCTGCGGGTAATCCTTGGTGTCCTTGGGGTTGGCGTTGATTTCCGCGCGCCCGTCGAGTTCGAAGCCGGCCTTGCGCGCCAGCGCGATCACGTGTTCCTCGGTAACGTAGCCCGAGCGTGCGCGCGGATCCTGGGGCTGCGCCGCGTCGCCGCGGTGCTCCACCACGCCGAGAATGCCGCCGGGCTTGAGCGCGCGGAACATCGCGGCGAAGATGGCGTCCGCCGTACCCGCGTCCATCCAGTTATGGACGTTGCGGAAGGTCAGCACCCTGTCGGCGGAGTCGGGCGGCGCGATTTCCATGCGATCTGGCGGCGCCAGCACCGTGTTGACGACCGCGCCGTAGAGTTCGGGCGCTGTGTCCAGCTTGGCCTGGAAGCGGCGGGCGGCGTTACGGAAAAAAGGCACGTCGGATTCGGCATCGAAGCCGGCGGCATAGTAGCGGCCGTTCTCTTTCAGGAAGGGCGCCAGGATCTCCGTATACCAGCCGCCGCCCGGTGTGATTTCGACCACGGTCATGTCCGGACGCAGACCGAACCAGAGCAGGGTTTCGACCGGATGGCGATGAACGTCGCGCGCCTTGTTCTCCGCCGAGCGATGCTCGCCGGCGACGATCTGCTGCAGGCGCGCTGCGCTTGCGGCGTCATCGGTCTGGGCGATGGCCATGGAGAAAAGCGGGAGCGTGCAGAGCAGGGCGGCGATGGATCGCGCACAGGGGAATTTGCTTGTCATGTCACACCATGTCCGGGTTGCGGGGCGGAATCACCGCTGACGATTATACCGGCGCAGCGCGACGGGTTCATCCGCTGAGGAACGGCAGCAGCTGCGGCAGGAACAGTTTCAGGCTTTCTTCCAGCAGATCGGGGTCGAGATCCGGTTCGCGCACGGCACGTACCGCCAGGCCTTCGATGAAGCAGCGCAGCGCGAAGGAGCGGCGGCGGATGTCCTCATCGTCGGGATCCCAGCCGCTGTCGCGGGCGGACTGTTTGATCCAGGCGGTAAAGTCCTCCGTGCGCAGGCATTCCGCCTCGTCCAGCGCGCGCGCGATCTGCGGGTCGCGGCTCGACTCGGCGCTCATCTCCAGGAACAGGGCGGGATTCATGACGCGTTCGTCACAGCTCTTCCAGCGCGTGAACAGATCGCGGAGCTGCCGGATGAGATCGCTGCCCGAGCGCAGAGCGGCGATGTCGGCGCGCACCTCCCGGCTCTGGCGCTCGATGATGGCGAGGATGATGGCGTTCTTGCTATCGAAATAGCGGTATATCAACCCCGGGCTCATTTGCGCCGCCGCCGCGATGGAAGCCATGCTGGCGGCGTGAAAGCCGTGGCGGATGAAACAGCATTGCGCCGCGCAGAGAATCCGGTTGCGCTGGATTTCGGCTCGTTCCTGCGTTTTCCCCGCTGCGGTAACCCTGATATTCATGACAACGCCGGTGATCCTAGGCCTTGGCCTCGGACTCCGTGGCTGCCTCCTCCTTGATCCTGCGCTTGCCGAACAGGCGCTGCACCACCACGAAGAACAGCGGTGCGAAGAACAGGCCGAGGAAGGCGCCGACGATCATGCCGCCGAGCACGCCGGTGCCGATCGCGCGCTGCGCGCCGGAACCCGCGCCGGTGGCGAGGGCCAGCGGCAGCACACCCATGCCGAAGGCCAGCGAGGTCATCAGGATCGGACGCAGACGGTCGCGTATCGCCTGCATGGTCGCCTCCATCAACTCCATGCCGCGCTCCATGTAATCCTTGGCGAAGGCGATGATCATGATGGCGTTCTTGCTGGTCAGACCGATGGTGGTCAGCATGGCCACCTGGAAATAGACGTCGCGTTCCAGCCCGCGCAGAGTGGTGGCGAGGGCGATGCCGAGGATACCGAGCGGCGCCACCAGCATCACCGCGGTCGGAATGCTCCAGCTTTCATAGAGGGCGGCGAGGCAGAGGAAGACGATGAGCAGCGATAGCGCATACAACATCGGTGTCTGGGCGCCGGCGCGACGTTCCTGATAGGACAGGCCGCTCCACTCCATGGTGAAGCCGGGCGGCAGCTGCGCCACCAGGCGTTCCATTTCGGCCATCGCTTCGCCCGAGCTGACGCCCGGCGCGGCGTCGCCGTTGAGCTCCACCGCCGGCACGCCGTTGTAGCGTTCGAGGCGCGGCGAACCGTAGTCCCAGCTCGAGGTGGCGAAGGCCGAGAACGGCACCATCTTGCCTTCGTTGTTGCGCACCGACCAGCGATTGAAGTCCTCGGGCACCATGCGGAAGGGGGCGTCGGCCTGCATGTAGACGCGCTTGACGCGACCGCGATCGATGAAGTCGTCGATGTACTGTCCACCCCAGGCCGCCTGCAGCGTGGCGTTGACGTCGGCAACCGAGAGGCCGAGCGCGCCGGCCTTGCGCATGTCGACGTGCAGGCGGAACTGCGGCGTGTCCTCGAGACCGTTGGGACGCACGTTGCTGAGCAGCGGGCTCTGCGCCGCGGCGCCGAGCAACTGGTTGCGGGCGTTGACCAGCGCTTCGTGGCCGAGTCCGGCGTTGTCCTTGAGATAGAGGACGAAGCCGCCCGAGGTGCCGAGTTCCGGCATCGCCGGTGGGGCGAAGACGAATACGAAGGCATCCTTGATCTGGCTGAGCGCGCCCATCGCGCGTCCGGCCACGGCGCCGGCGGAGAGCTCGGGCGCCGTGCGTTCGTCCCAGTCCTTGAGCTTGATGAAGGCCATGCCGGTATTCTGGCCCGCGCCGCCGAAACTGAAGCCCTGCACGGTAAAGACCGATTCCACCGTATCCCGTTCGCTTTCGGAGAAATGCTGTTCGAGCTGGTAGAAGGATTCCATGGTGCGTTCCTGCGTGGCGCCGACCGGCGCCTGCACCATCGAGAACAGCACGCCCTGATCCTCGGGCGGCAGGAACGAGCTCGGCAGATTCTTGAACAGAATGCCCATCAGTCCCGCCAGCATCAGGAATACCACCAGGAAGCGGCCGCTGCGTCTGAGCATGTAGTGCACGACGCCGCGGTATTTCTCGCTGCCGCGATCGTAGGTGTGGTTGAACCAGCGGAAAAAGCCTTTCTCGCCATGATGCTCGCCTTTTTTCAGCGGCTTGAGCATGGTCGCGCACAGCGCCGGCGTGAGGATGAGCGCCACCAGCACCGAAAGCGCCATCGCCGAGACGATGGTGACGGAGAACTGCCGATAGATGACGCCGGTGGCGCCGCCCATGAACGCCATCGGCACGAACACCGCCGCCAGCACCATGCCGATGGCGACCAGCGCGCCGCTGATCTGCCGCATCGATTTGCGTGTGGCTTCACGCGGCGACAGACCCTCATCGCTCATCACGCGTTCCACGTTCTCCACCACCACGATGGCGTCGTCGACCAGCAGGCCGATGGCGAGCACCATGGCGAACATGGTGAGCATGTTGATGGAGAAACCGAGCGCGGCGAGGACGGCGAAAGTGCCGAGGAGCACGACAGGCACGGCGATCGTGGGGATCAGCGTGGCGCGGAAATTCTGCAGGAAGAGATACATCACCAGGAACACCAGGATGATCGCTTCGATGAGGGTGCGGACGACGGAGCCGATGGCGACGGAGACGAACGGCGTGGTGTCGAAAGGCACGACCACTTTGAGGCCGGGCGGGAAGTTGACCTTCAACTCCTCCATGAGTTTTTCGACGGCCTCGGCGGTTTCCAGCGCATTGGCGCCGGTCGCCATCATGATCGCGATACCGCTGGCGGGGCGGCCGTTCTGGCGGGTGATGACGTTATAGTTTTCCGCGCCCAGTTCGACGCGCGCGACATCGCCGAGGCGCAGCAGCGAGCCGTCCGGGTTGCTGCGCACGACGATATCGCGGAATTGCTCAGGTGTCTGCAGGCGGCTCTGCGCGGTGATCGTCGCATTGATGCGCTGACCGTCGACGGCGGGCGTGCCGCCGAGCTGGCCGACCGCGACCTGCTGGTTCTGTGCGCGAATGGCGGCAATCAGGTCGGCGGGGGAGAGTGCGTAGATGTCGAGCTTGTCGGGGTCGAGCCAGATGCGCATGGCGTACTGCGCGCCGAATACGCGCACGTTGCCGACGCCGGGCACACGGCTGAGCGGGTCGACCAGATTGGCGGCGACATAGTCGGCGATATCGTCCTTGCCCATGTGGCCGTCTTCGGAAACGAAGCCGACGACCATCAGGAAGCCGGTGTTGGCCTTGCTGACGTTGACGCCCTGCTGTTGTACCTCCTGCGGCAGCAGCGGCATGGCGAGCTGCAATTTGTTTTGCACCTGTACCTGGGCGATATCGGCGTTGATGCCGTGATCGAAGGTCAGCGTGATCGAGGCGCTGCCGTCCCAGGAGCTGTTCGCCGACAGATAGAGCAGGCCGTCGAGCCCTTTCATGTTCTGCTCGATGATCTGCGTCACCGAATCTTCCACCACCTGGGCCGAGGCGCCGGGATAGGCGGCATCGATCGTGACCGTCGGCGGCGCGATCGTCGGGTACATGGAAACGGGGAGCTGGGTGATCGACAGCGCGCCCGCCAGCATGATGACGATGGCGATGACCCAGGCGAAGATCGGCCGGCCGATGAAGAATTGCGCCATGATGGCCTCCGTTTCTTACTGGTCGGCGCCGGGAGCGGCGGCATTGGCGCCGCTGGCGTCGCTGCCGGCTTCGGTGGGTTGCAGCGGCGCGCCGGGCTGGATTTTCTGCAGGCCTTGAATGATGACGCGATCACCGGCGGCGAGACCGCTTGCCACCAGCCACTGATCGCCGATCGTGCGGCTGACCTCGACGGTGCGCCGCTCGGCGGTGCCGTCCTGCGCCACGACCATCGCCGACGCGTTGCCCTTGGGGTCGCGGGTGATGCCCTGCTGCGGCACCAGCAGGCCCTGCTCGAGCACGGCGTTGCTGAGCAGCGCGCGTACGTACATGCCCGGCATCAGCACATGGTCCGGGTTGGGAACCACGGCGCGCAGTGCGAAGCTGCCGGTGGAGGGGTCGACGGCGACGTCGGTGAAGGTCAGCTTGCCTTCGTGCCCATAGCGGCTGCTGTCTTCGAGCAGGATGGTGATCGGCGCATCGATGCCGCCCACCGCATTGCCGGACAGCGCCGTGCGCAACTGCAGCAGCTCACCGCTGGATTGGCTCAGGTCGACGTAGATGGGGTCGAGCTGCTGTACCGTGACCAGCGCGGTTTCCTGATTGGCGGTGACCAGGGCGCCTTCGGTGACGGTGGAGCGGCCGATGATGCCGTCGATCGGCGAGGTGATGCGGGTGTAGCCGAGCAGGACTTCGCTGCGCTCGACGGCGGCGCGGGCCATGCCCAGATCGCCCTCGGCGAGACGCAGCGAGGCGGTGGCGTTTTCATGATCCTGTGCACTGATCACCTTCGCCCTGGACAGATCGTCGGCGCGCTTGGCCTGCAGGCGTGTCTGTTCCGCCGCCGCCTCGGCGCGCGCCAGGGAGGCGCGGGCGCTGTTCAGGTCGGCGCGGTAGGTGGCGTCCTCG
>CAYLYS010000011.1:0-6067 GCA_964388175.1 uncultured Chromatiales bacterium
TTCGGGTTATGAGCCCGACGAGCTACCAGACTGCTCCACCCCGCAATCGATCCGACTGAGCCAGCTATATTACCTGAACTGACAAAGGATTTTCAACCGGCAATAAAAGAAAAGACGATGATCATCCGTCGCACACCAGCGTAACGAAGGCGATGGCGTATTCGCGCTCGTCGGCGATGCTGAGATGGCTCTCGCGTATACCCAGCGTATCGCGCAGACGCCCCGCTCCACCGCTGTAAACCAGAAACGGCCGCCCCGCCGCCTCGTGCGACACCGCGATGTCGCGCAAGCCCACCCCCTGGCTGAAGCCGGTGCCGAGCGCCTTGACCGCGGCTTCCTTGGCGGCGAAACGCTTGGCGAGGAAACGCGCCGGCTCGCGGCTCGACTCGTATTCCGTCATCTCTTCCGGCGCCAGGACGCGCTGTGCGAAACGTGCGCCATAGCGAGCCACATTGGCCTCCATACGCGCGATGCGCACGATGTCCGTGCCGATACCGTGGATCAGCAAGGGCGCGCCTCGATCATCAATCGCTTCATTTCACGCACCGCTTCGTTCAGTCCGGTGAAAACGGCGCGGGCGACGATGGCATGGCCGATATTGAGCTCGCGGATGCCTGATATGGCGGCGATCGCCTTGACGTTGTGGTAATTGAGACCATGACCGGCATTGACCTGCAGTCCGAGCCCCACGCCCTTGCGCACCGCGCGACGGATCGTGTCCAGCTTGCTCTCGGCCGACGAAGTATCCCAGACCTCGGCGAAATGACCGGTATGGATTTCGACAGCCGGCGCGCCCACACGCGCCGCTGCTTCGATCTGCGCGTCTTCCGCATCGATGAACAGGGATACCTCGCAGCCGGCAGCGGCCAGACGCGCGCAGGCGGCGCGCAGGCGCTCCTCCTGTCCAGCGACGTCGAGGCCACCCTCGGTGGTCAACTCTTCGCGCCGCTCGGGCACCAGGCAACAGTTCTGTGGCCGGATGCGTTCGGCAAAGACGAGCATTTCCTCGGTAACCGCCATTTCCAGGTTCATGCGCGTCTGCAACAGGCCGCGCAGCAATTCGACGTCGCGCTCCTGGATATGACGCCGGTCCTCGCGCAGATGCAGCGTGATGCAGTCGGCGCCGGCCTGCTCCGCCTCGATGGCCGCCTGTACCGGATCGGGGTACGCGGCCAAGCGCGATTGGCGCAAGGTGGCGATGTGATCGATGTTCACGCCGAGCAGTATGTCGCTCATGACAATTCTCCTTCTCTTCCCTAGCCGCCGCCGGCTGCGACGACGAGCGGGCGGAACAGCGCGCGGCTGTGCAGTGGGCGCTGGGCAAGGCAGACGCCGATCACCATGCGCATCAACGCGCGCACTTCACGCAGACATTCACCGTCATCGAGCGCACCCTGTGCCAGCGCAATCAGGCTGCTGCCACGCAGGCGCAGCACATCGGCGCCATCCGCCGCGCCGGTATTCGCCCCGGTGTTCACCCCGGTATTCACCCCGGTGTTCGCCCCGGTATTCATGGAACCGGCGTCCACCGGGCCACGCTCGGGATAATAATCATACTCCGCGCCGGCACGGATCGGCGTCCCGCCCAACACTTCGTGATCGAGCACCAGGCCATAACCGATCTCCTCGAGCAATACTTTCTCGAACAGACGCAGGCTACGCTGCTGGTGGCGATCCCTGTCCGCCGCCTCACCGCAGAACGCCAGCTCCCGCAAGGTGCGTTCGTAGGCATCGAACAAACGGGCATGGGCGTCGTGGCGCACGAGCAGCTTCATCAGCAGCTCATTGAGATAGAAGCCGCTGATCAGCGCCTTCCCCTGCAGCAGCATCACCCCTCTGCCTTCGGCGGCGTTCAGCGTGCCCATCTCGCCACGGCCCGACCAGCTCAGCAGCAGCGGTGTAAAAAGCTGCAGCAGGCCGTGCAGCCGGGCGCTGGGACGGCGCGCGCCGCGCGCCACCAGGGAAAAGCGGCCATGTCCGGCCGTGAGCACTTCGACGATCAGGCTGCTGTCGCGGTAGGGTCTGCGATGCAGCACGTAGGCCGGTTCGAGAAGCGCACGCGTCATCGCCGGGCCCGCTACTCGTAGCCGAAAGCGCGCAGCGCGCGCTCATCGTCCGACCAGTTGCCCTTGACCTTCACCCACAGCTGCAGGAAAACGCGCATACCCAGCATATGCTCCATCTGCAGGCGCGCATCGTGGCCGATCTTCTTCAGCATCTGGCCACCCCGCCCGATGACGATGGCCTTGTGCGCATCGCGCTCGACCCAGATCAGCGCGGCGATACGGGCGAGACCGTCTTCTTCCTCGTAATTCTCGATTTCCACCGTGATCGCGTAAGGCAGTTCCTGGCCGAGGCGGCGCATCAGCTGCTCGCGCACCAGCTCCGCGGCAAGAAAACGTTCGCTGCGGTCGGTGATCTGATCGGCGGGGAACAGCGCCGGCGCTTCCGGCAGCAAGCCGACCAGCACGTTCTCCAGCTCCGCCACCTGCAGCCCCTTGCTCGCCGACACCGGCACGATCCCGGCGAAATCATGCCGGGCACGCATGGTCTCGATGAACGGCAGCAGCCGCGTCTTGTCGTCGACGCGGTCGACCTTGTTGACTACCAGCACCGCCGGTACGCCGGCCGCCTTGACCAGGCCGAGCACATCCTCGTCCTCATCCTTCCACACCAGCGCTTCGACCACGAATACCGCCACGTCGGCTTCGTCGAGCGCGCCGGTCGCGGCGCGGTTCATGGCGCGATTCATGGCGCGGCGGCCGCCGCGGTGCAAGCCCGGCGTATCGATATAAACGAGCTGTGCCTCGTCGCGCGTATTGATGCCGAGGATGCGATGACGGGTCGTCTGCGGCTTGGACGAAGTGATGCTGATTTTCTGGCCGATCAGCCGGTTCAGCAACGTCGACTTGCCGACGTTCGGACGGCCGAGGATGGTGACATAACCGCAGCGCATCAGACCTGCCCCCGCCGCTGCAGCAGCGCCAGCGCCTTCGACGCCGCGTCCTGCTCGGCCTTGCGCCGGCTGCTCCCCTCGCCCGCCATCGGGCCATCGATCCCGGCAACCTGGCATTCGACGCGGAAACGCTGATCGTGATCGCGTCCTTCGACCGCCGTGACCCGATACTCGGGCAAGGGGAGGTGCCGTGCCTGCAGATATTCCTGCAGCAGGGTCTTGGGATCCTTGCTCAGACCGTCGACCGAAACGCTTTCCAGTTCGGATTGAAAAATCGCCGATACCATATGGCTTGCGGCTTCGAAGCCGCCCTCCAGATAAACTGCGCCAATGATTGCCTCGAGCGCGCCGGCGAGGATGGAATCGCGGCGAAACCCGCCACTCTTGAGCTCTCCCGGTCCGAGCAGCAACTCATCGCCAAGCCGCAGACGGCGGGCGATGACGGCGAGCGCATCGCCATTCACCAGACTGGCGCGCAGACGGCTCATGCCGCCTTCGTCGCAGGCAGGAAACATGCGATAGAGCGCTTCGGAAACGACCACGCTCAGCACCGCATCGCCGAGAAACTCCAGGCGCTCGTTGTTGACGCTGCCATAGCTGCGGTGCGTGAGCGCGGTTTCCAGCAGAGAGGGCTCGCGGAACAAATACCCCAGCCGCTGGCAGAGGCTGGCATGAGATGACTTCAATTGCCTGTCAGCACCGTGCTTTCGTCGAACGCCAACAGCAGATGGAGATTGCCGTAGAAGCGGGTACGCACTTCGTATTTCACCCCGATGGTGCGCGTATTGCCGACGGCCTTGATCTCGACATTCTCGGGGCGAACGTTGTCGACATCGTTCATGTCCAGGCGCTTCATCAGGCGGGAGCGGAGCTCGCCCGCGGTCACCCCTTGCGTCGACTCTTCGTTGAGCGAACGCAGCGACGCCTTCACGCCGTAGTTTTCGATATAGATCGGCACCAGCTTCATGCCGACATAGGCAAAAAATGCGACCAGAGCGGCGATCATCAGCATACCGATGAGCGTCGCGCCATGCTGCCTGCCAGGGTTTCCTTTCATTGCGCTGCCTCCGATCATTTGAGCCGAGTGCCGATCCGGCTCCAGTTCACTCCGCCGCGAGCGGAATCCCAACTCATCCAGATCATGAATGCACGGCCGACCAGATGATCCTCCGGCACCGGTCCCCAGAAACGGCTGTCGTTGCTGTTGTCACGATTGTCGCCCATGGCGAAATAATGACCTTCGGGCACCACGAACTCGCCTTCGGCGATGCGCCGGCGATTCTGCACCAGAATCTCGTGCTCGACCTCGCCCAGTTTTTCCATGCGCAGGCTGGCGCCGCTCATACCGAGCCCGGTGCCGATGCCGGTGTACTCGCCGACGTAGCGCTGTTCGATCCTGACGCCATTGATGTAAATCGTCTTGTCCTCATAACGGATGTGGTCTCCGGGCAGACCGACGATGCGCTTGATGTAATCGACCGACGGATCCTCAGGATAGCGGAACACCGCGATGTCGCCGTGTGCCGGGCTGCCCACTTCGACGATCTTGGTATCGAGCACCGGCAGGCGCAGGCCGTAGCTGTATTTGTTGACGAGGATGAAATCCCCCGCCAGCAGCGTCGGCATCATCGATCCGGACGGGATGCGAAAAGGCTCGACCAGAAAGGAGCGCAGCAGCAGCACGATCAGGATGATGGGGAAAAACGAGCGCGCGTACTCGACCAGCACCGGCTGCTTGCGGATGGCGGCAAGCCGCGCCGGATCGACCCCATCGCCATCCTGCGCGATCAGCTGCGCGGCGGCCCGTTCACGCCGCGGCCGCCAGTGCCAGGCATCGAGTCCCCAGAGCACGCCGGTGACCAGGAGCGCCAGCACCATGGCCGCCTGAAAATCGAAATCCATGGTTATTTTTTCCCTGCCTGCAATACGGCGAGAAACGCATCCTGGGGTATTTCCACAGTGCCTATCTGCTTCATGCGTTTCTTTCCCGCTTTCTGTTTTTCGAGTAGTTTTCGTTTACGCGTGATATCGCCGCCGTAGCACTTGGCGGTCACGTTCTTGCGCAGCGCCTTCACCGTCTCGCGCGCGATGACATGCGCGCCGATGGCGGCCTGGATGGCGACGTCGAACATCTGCCGCGGGATCAGCTCGCGCATTTTTTCCGCCAGCTCCCGCCCCCGCTGCTGGGCACGATCGCGATGCACGATCGTCGACAATGCATCGACGCGATCGCCATTGATCAGCAGATCGAGGCAGATCAGCGAAGCAGCCTGGTATCTGACGAAAGTATAATCGAAGGACGCGTAACCGCGACTGACTGATTTCAGCCGGTCATGGAAATCCATCACGATCTCGCTCATCGGCAGCTCGTAGCTCAGCACCACCTGGGTGCCGTGATAACGCATCTCTTTCTGGACACCGCGGCGCTCCTCGCACAGCGTGATCACTGCGCCGAGATGGGTCTGCGGCACCAGGATGTCGACGTGCACGATCGGCTCGCGGATCTCGGCGAGTTGCCCCGGTTCGGGCAGGCGGGACGGATTGTCGACCTCGCGCACCTCGCCCGCCGTGGTCAACACTTCGTAGATCACGGTCGGCGCCGTGGTGATCAGGTCCAGACCGTACTCGCGCTCCAGGCGCTCCTGCACGATTTCCATGTGCAGCATGCCGAGGAAGCCGCAGCGGAAACCGAAACCGAGCGCGAGCGAAGTCTCCGGCTCGTAGAACAGGGCGGCGTCATTGAGGCGCAGCTTGCCGAGCGCCTCGCGCAGCTCTTCGTAATCGTCGGCCTGGATCGGAAACAGGCCGGCGAAAACCATCGGCTTGACCGCCTTGAAACCCGGCAACGGCTCATCCGCCGGACGGTCCGCCATGGTCAGCGTATCGCCCACCGGCGCACCGTCGATCTCCTTGATACCGGCGATGACGAAGCCGACTTCGCCGGCACGCAGGATGCCGGTCTCGCGCGACTTGGGCGTGAATATGCCGACCTTGGTGCACATATGGCTGCGCCCGGTGGACATGACGGTGAGCTTCCTGCCGGAGACCAGTTCGCCATGCATGACCCGCACCAGCGAAACCACGCCGAGATAGTTGTCGAACCAGGAATCG
>CAYLYS010000011.1:6077-45438 GCA_964388175.1 uncultured Chromatiales bacterium
GATGATCAGCGCGCGCAGCGGCGCCTGCGCGTCACCCTGCGGTGGCGGCACCCGCCGCACCAGCGCTTCGAGCAGATCGGGCACACCGACGCCGGTCTTGGCGCTGACCTGCACCGCATCACGCGCCTCGATGCCGATGATGTCTTCGACCTCCCGCATCACGCGTTCCGGTTCGGCGGTAGGCAGATCGATCTTGTTGAGCACGGGCATGACCTCCAGCCCCTGCTCGATGGCGGTGTAGCAATTGGCGACGGTCTGCGCTTCGACACCCTGCGAGGCATCCACCACCAGCAGCGCGCCTTCGCAGGCGGCGAGCGAACGCGAAACCTCGTAGGAAAAATCGACATGGCCCGGCGTATCGATGAAATTCAGCAGATAGGTCTTGCCATCTCTGGCCGTGTACTGCAGCGATACGCTCTGCGCTTTGATGGTGATGCCGCGTTCACGCTCGATATCCATGGAATCGAGGATCTGCTCCGACATCTCACGCTCGCTCAAACCCCCGCAACTCTGGATGATGCGGTCGGAAAGCGTGGATTTCCCGTGATCGATATGGGCGATGATCGAAAAATTGCGAATGTGCTGCATTAAACGTCGTTCTTAACCATGCTGCAAAAATAAAGGGGAGCGTCTGCACACTCCCCTTCCCCCCGCGTCGGCAGTCGACCGGCGCCGGGCATATGATGCGAACCGGATCGGCTCAGCTGCCGTCGAGCTTGAGCGCCAGGAATATCGGGCTGCCGCGCCGCTGCACCAGGACCGGCACGGATTTGTCCGCGGGCGCGTCCTTGACCAGTTGCTTGAGATGGGCGGCATCCTTGATCTCGATATTGTCGAAACGCAGCATGATATCACCCCTGCGTATCCCCGCGCGCGCCGCCGGCCCGGACTCGACCGATTCGACCAGCACGCCGGACTTGCCGTCCAGCTCCTTGGCCTGTTCCGGCGCCAGATTGGTGACGACGAGCTTGATGCGCTCGATCGCACCGCTCTTCGGCGCGGACCGGGGGGTCGCGGGACCACTGGCATCGCCCTCTTCCTCCGGCAGCTCACTGATGGTCACCTTGAGCCGGATCTGCTTGCCCTCGCGCATGATCTTGAGTTCGGCGCTGGAGCCGATTTCGGTCTGCCCCACCATCGGCGGCAACCCCGAGGAGCTCTCGACCGACCGGCCGCGGTATTCGGTGATGATGTCGCCGACCTGGATGCCCGCCGCCGCGGCCGGGCTGTCGGGCAACACGCGCGCCACCAGCGCGCCCGCAGGGCGCTTCATCTCGAACGACTCCGCCAGTTCGCGGGTCACGTCCTGAATCAGGATGCCGAGCCAGCCGCGGCTGACGTGACCCTTGGCGCGGAGCTGATCGATCACGCTCATCGCCAGGTCGATGGGGATGGTGAAGGACAGCCCCATGAAACCGCCGGTGCGGCTGAAAATCTGTGAATTGACGCCGACCACCTCGCCGTCGAGGTTGAGCAGCGGACCGCCGGAATTGCCGGGATTGATGGCGACATCGGTCTGGATGAACGGCGTGTAGTTCTCATTCGGCAGACTGCGGCCGATGGCGCTGACGATACCCGCCGTCACCGAATGCTCGAAGCCGAACGGCGAGCCGATCGCCATGACCCATCCGCCCACCTTGAGATCGGCGGAACGGCCGATCTTGGCGACGGGCAGATCGTCGGCATCGATCTTGAGCAGGGCAACATCGCTGCGCTTGTCGCTGCCCACCAGGGTGGCGATGAATTCACGCCGGTCGCTCAGCCGCACCACGATCTCGTCGGCATTACCGATGACGTGATTGTTGGTGATGATGTAACCGTCCTTGGAAATGATGAAACCCGAACCCAGCGAGCGCTCGTCGAAATCCTCGGGTACACCGCCGCCGTATTCCTCACCGAAGAAGCGACGCAGGAAATCGTCGAACGGCGTGCCGGGCGCCGGCGCGCCGGGGCCGAACTGATGCGGCATGCGGCGTTCCGCATCACGGCTGACCTTGGTCGTGGTGCTGATATTGACCACTGCGGGACTGACGTCCTCGACCAGATCGGTGAAATCGGGCAGACCGCGCGATGCAGCTCCGGCCTGAGCGGACGAAAACAGCGCCATGACGAGGAAAACCATCCAGAAACCGGCGCTACGACGGGAAAACGCTTTGATCATATGTGCTCCTGACTCCCTAGACATGACTGATATTCCTGCAGGCATTGCGCTTCACCTGGCCGCATTCCCGCCACCATCGGCGGTGCGCCCATCGATCTCCGCCACGGCGATCCTGGTCACATCGCATGCTTCACCTCGGTCGGCATAAGCGACCAGGCTGGGCTGGCGCATCGCATCGCCCGCCGCCGCCCGCGCATAACGCCGCAGCCACAGGAATCCGGCAGCCAGCCCGAGCAAGCCGCCCAAGGCCGACAGGCCATCGACATGCGTCGACTGAAGGATTCCGGCGACCATGCCGCCCGCGATCGCACCGAGCAGCATCCACACCAGCGGCATGAGATAGACAGCAAAGGAAGAACGCACCAGCAGGCTGTCCTCGATTCCGATCACGACATCGTCACCGACCGCAGCGCCAAGGGTATCGATCACCCGCAGGCGCGCGCGCTTGCCGCTGAACAGGCGTGACAGCACGCCCGAACCGCAGCCCTTCTGCACCGCGCAGCTGTCGCAGGCGGTCTTGCGCTGGGTTTCCACCCAGACATGGCCGTCATCATCGACCGCCACCACCCGTGCCGTCTCCGTGATCATCGCCATAATTGGATTCCCGCCATGAGAAAGCGTTCCACGCCAGCGCGCAAACGCCGCGATATTTTATTCTTCGTGGCCTACCAGCCTGAGATAGGACAGCGTGTCCTCCTGCTCGGAGCGGGCGCTGTAACGCTGATAGTTCATGAGATAGTCGGTCAGATCGTTCGCCAGCGGCAGTCCCTGGGAAGCGGCTACCGTGCTCACCCGCGGCGCACCGGCGGGAGCGATCGAACCGGCGGACAGCGCGCCCGGATTGCCGGGCGACGGCAAGGTCGCCGGCAGATCGGACACATCCGCGGCAAAGGTATACATGAACCGGGGAGTGGCCTGGTCGGCGACCATGGCGGATGCACCATCGGCAACCATGGCGGACGCAGCACCCAGCCGATCCCGCTGACCGATGTCCATGACACCGACCACGGCGATGGCGGTCAACGAAGCCGCGAGTGCAAAACCGGCCGCGGTCTTGCGTGGAGTAAACCGGCTGGGAGAGGAAAGACTGGCAGTGCGGGGGGGGAAATAAGTCGGCTCGTGTTTCAGCGCCCGAGAGACGCGATCGCCGAGATCGGAACAGAGCGGGTTCGGCAGATGCCCGCGCATGGCGTCACCGATCAGGTGATAATTGCGCCAACACGACTGCATCTCCGCATCCTGTTCCAGGGCCTGGAGCGTTCCATTCAGCTCCCACTCCTCCAGCTCGCCGTCCACGAGCATCGATATGCGGTCAGGATTTCTACGGTTCATGGCTCCCACTACTCCTGCACGTTCAAGTATCAAGACGCCGCTCAATCCAGCAAGGGTTTGAGCTTGCTGTTGATCGCTTCCCGGGCACGGAAAATGCGCGAACGCACCGTACCCACCGGACAGCTCATCCGCTCGGCGATCTCCTCGTAGCTCAGACCGTCGAGCTCACGCAGGGTGATCGCTGTGCGCAGGTCATCGGGCAGTCGCTCGATAGCGTCTCGCACCGTGGCCTCGATCTCGTCCCGGATCAGCAGCCGCTCGGGAGTGGCCTGATCCTTCAATTCCGAACCGCCTTCGAGGTAAGTGGCCTCTTCGGCGTCTATATCGACATTCGGCGGCTTGCGCCCCTGTGCGATCAAATGGTTCTTGGCGGTATTGACGCCGATCCGGTACAGCCAGGTGTAAAAGGCGCTCTCGCCCCGGAACCCGGGCAGTGCCCGATACGCCTTCAGGAAGGCTTCTTGCGAGACATCCATAACTTCACTAGGATCATGTACATAGCGAGCAATCAACTTGGTCAGCTTGAACTGATACTTTTGAACCAGGATATCGAATGCCTTCTTGTCACCGCCTTGAACACGCTCAACCAGCGCCTGGTCGACAGTATTGTTATCGCCCATTCGGGCTGGTCCCTCCGGCGCAGGCCTGAGCCTCGCACATTGCTATAGACAGTGTGACTATTGTGAAGTTCGGGGAGAATACGGTTTTCGTTTCAGAGCGTTATGATATAGCATCTGCACGCCGACGATATCCGGCGATTGTATCAGAAAACCCCTTTCCAACCAGCCGTCCGGCAGGGAAGCCCATGATTCTACTCACGACAGTCGTATGACGCACTATTCCCGTCATGACGTGCTCATCATAGGCAGCGGCGCGGCCGGTCTGAGCCTCGCCCTGCGCCTGGCCCCCAAAGCCCGCATCGCGCTCATCGCCAAGGCGGCGCTGCAGGAAGGGGCGACACTCTACGCCCAAGGCGGTATCTCGGTGGTGCTCGACAAGGAGGATTCCATCCTCTCCCACATCGAAGACACCCTGGATGCCGGCGCCGGCCTGTGCGACCGCGCCGTCGTCGAACATACCGTCACCCATGCGCGCGCCTGCATCCAGTGGCTGGTCGATCAGGGCGTCGCCTTCACCCGCGAAGCAGCGCCGGGCGGCGGCGAAACCTACCACCTGACGCGCGAGGGCGGACACAGCCACCGCCGCGTGCTGCACGCCGCGGACGCCACCGGCAAAGCGGTCGAAACCACGCTGGAAGCACAGGCGCGCGCACACCCGAACATCGAGATCTTCGAGCATCACCTCGCCATCGACCTCATCCGTCCGCGCGGCGAAGGGGAACGACGCTGCGTCGGTGCCTACGTGCTCGACCTGCGCGCCGGACACGTGCGCGCCTTCGGCGCCGCCCATACCGTGCTCGCCACCGGCGGCGCCGGCAAGGTCTATCTCTACACCAGCAATCCGGACATCGCCAGCGGCGACGGCATCGCCATGGCCTGGCGCGCCGGCTGCCGCGTGGCCAATATGGAATTCATCCAGTTCCATCCGACCTGCCTCTACCACCCCAACGCCAAGTCCTTCATGCCACGCTTCGATCCGCGCGCGGAACTGGCGCCGCGCGACATCGTCGCCCGCGCGATCGACTTCGAAATGAAGCGGCTCGGCCTCGAATGCGTCTATCTCGACATCAGCCACAAGCCGGCGGACTTCATCACCAGCCACTTCCCCAACATCTACGAACGCTGCCGTGCGCTCGGCCACGACATGACGCGCGAACCCATTCCAGTGGTGCCGGCGGCGCACTATCTGTGCGGCGGCGTGATGACCGACCTGCGCGGGCGCAGCGACATCCCGGGGCTGCACGCCGTCGGTGAGATCGCCCATACCGGGCTGCACGGCGCCAACCGCATGGCGAGCAACTCCCTGCTCGAATGCCTGGTGTTCGCCGCCGCCGCGGCCGAGGACATCGCCGCTCAGCTCGGTCGATACGAAGCGCCGGCAGAGCTGCCGGCCTGGGACGAAAGCCAGGTCACCGATTCCGACGAAGAAGTGGTGGTGGCGCACAACTGGGATGAACTGCGGCGCTTCATGTGGGACTACGTCGGCATCGTGCGCACTGAAAAACGTCTGCAGCGCGCACTGCACCGCACTGAACTGCTGAAGCAGGAAATCGACGAATACTACGGCAATTTCCGCATCACCCGCGATCTCATCGAACTGCGCAACCTGGTGCTGGTCGCCGAGCTCATCATCCGCTCGGCGCTGTCGCGCAAGGAAAGCCGCGGCCTGCACTACAATCTCGACTACCCGGGCGCCGCCGATCCGGCCGTCGCCACCGTGCTCATCCCGCCCGCGGGTCGCTGAGCGCGGCGCTGCCGACGCCGGGCCCTTCCAGCCGCAGACGCACGCGCAAACGCCGGAACTGCGCCGCATCGACGGCATCATCCGTCAGCATCACCGCCCGCACCGATCCATTGCGCCGCGCGGCGGCGCAGCGCCATAACCGCCGCAGCACACCACCCTCTGCTGCGTCATGCCCTGCTCCTGCTGCGGCGGACGCAAAACGCAGCACGGCGAAGCGTGCGTGCACATAACTGCCCGGCAACAGGCGGCAATCCCTGACGCTACCGTCGCACAATGTCAGGCGCCAACGCTCCCCCGCCTCCCAGCACAAGACAGAGACACTGCGCGCGCCCCAACCATGCGCCGCAACGGCGCGCATGCCCGCGACGGCGATCAACGCCGCACACAGCACGCACCACGGCCAGGACAACGGCAGCAACCAGGGTATCGCCATCGCTCCGCCATACAGCGTGGCCAGCGCCATCAGCAGCCGTCGCGAACGGCGCAGCTCAAGACGCAGCGGCGTCGCGTATCTGGCGTACGACATCGGCCATTATCCGGTCGCTCGGAACCACGTGTCCCATCAGGTATTCGAACAGCAGTGCATCGGGGCAGTCGAGCAGCGCCGCGAACGCCGACCGTTCCACCACGTCCAGCCCGGCGTAGCCACGCTCGAGAAAACCGTACAGCAGCAGATCGAGCTCGCGCATGCCGCGGCGGCACTGCCAGTGAAGACGGCCGGGAATGGGAACAGCGTCGTCGCTAGTGCTCATCATGCTGGTGTCCGCTTCTTGAACGCAGGAACCGCCCCCTCGGGAAACCTCACAGAGGTGCCGGGCAGGATTTTTCGGAACCGCTGGCATCGCAGCCGGTTCCGGGGATTTGAAAAAGCCTGCCCGGCACGCTCACCCTTCGGTATACGACGTTCTACCAGCCTCAGATGAACTGCTTCAACATCTTCTGTCTGATATGACCGATCGCCTTCGCCGGACTGAGTCCCTTGGGACAGACGTCGGCGCAGTTCATGATGGTGTGGCAGCGGAACAGTTTGTAGGCGTCGTCGAGCCGGTCGAGGCGTTCCGCGGTCGCCTGATCGCGACTGTCCTCGATGAAACGGCTGGCCTGCAGCAGCGCCGCCGGACCGAGGAACTTGTCCGGATTCCACCAGTAGGACGGACACGCCGCCGAACAGCAGGCGCACAGAATGCATTCGTAGAGACCGTCGAGGCGCTCGCGCTCCTGCGGACTCTGGCTCAGCTCGATCTCCGGCTCGGGATCCTTGCGCACCAGCCAAGGCTGCACTTCACGGTACTGGCGCCAGAAATTGTCGAGATCGACGACCAGATCGCGGATCACCGGCATGCCAGGCAGCGGCCGCACCGTCACCGGCTGCCTGAGCGCGGTGAGCGGCGTGATGCAGGCGAGGCCGTTGCGGCCGTTGATGTTCACCCCGTCCGAGCCGCACACGCCCTCACCGCAGGAACTGCGGAAAGTCAGCGTCTCGTCCTGCGCCTTGAGGCGCTCGAGCGCATCGAGCAGCATCATGCCGGGACGCAGGCCGCCGAGCACGTAATCCTGCATGCGCGGCGCCTCGTCGGCATCGGGATCGTAGCGGAAAATGGAAAAGCGCATTTCCATGTTCGACACTCTCAATACACCCTGGGCTTGGGCGGAAACGACTCGACCGTGCGCGGCTTCATGCGCACCGGCTTGTAATCGAGCTGCCGTCCCTCCTTGAAATAGAGCGAATGCTTCAGCCAGTGCTCATCGTCGCGCTCGGGGTAATCGAGGCGCGAATGCGCGCCGCGGCTTTCCCGGCGCGCCCATGCCGAGGTAACGGCGGCGAGGGCGAGATCCATGAGATTTTCCAGCTCCAGCGCCTGCAAACGCGCGGTATTGAAAACGCGGCTGTGATCGTGCAGCGCCGCCTCGGCGAGCCGCTGCTCCAGTTCGAGCACCTGGTCCACGCCTTTCTGCAGCACCTCCTCGGTACGGAACACGCCGCAGTACTGCTCCATGGTGCGCTGCAGATCGGCGCGCAGTGCCGCCACCGATTCCCCCTTGCGCCGCGCGTCCCAGCGCGCCAGCCGCGCCAGCGCGCGGTCGGCCGATTCCGGGTCGAACGGCCGGTGATAACGCGCTTCCTTGAGATGCTCGATGATGTGATTGCCGGCGGCGCGGCCGAAGACGACGATGTCGAGCAGTGAATTTCCGCCCAGGCGATTGGCACCATGCACCGACACGCAGGCACACTCGCCGACGGCGTACAATCCGGGCAGCGGCTCTTCCGGCCCCTGGCGCTCCGGCACCACCACCTGCCCGTAGCGATTGGTCGGGATGCCGCCCATGATGTAGTGCGCGGTCGGAAACACGGGAATCGGCTCTTTCGCCGCGTCGATATGCAGGAAAGTCTGCACCATGGCGTGGATCGCCGGCAGGCGCTTGCGGATCACCTCCTCGCCGAGATGGTCGAGCTTGAGCAGCACGTGATCGCCCTCGGGTCCGCAGCCGCGCCCCTCGCGAATCTCGACGGCGATGGCGCGGCTCACCACGTCGCGGCTGGCGAGATCCTTGGCATGCGGCGCGTAGCGCTCCATGAAACGCTCACCGTCCTTGTTGACGAGATAACCGCCCTCGCCGCGCGCGCCTTCGGTGATGAGCATGCCCTTGCCGGCGATGCCGGTCGGATGGAACTGGATGAATTCCATGTCCTGCAGCGGAATACCGGCGCGCAGCGCCATCGCCATGCCGTCGCCGGTATTGATGCTGGCATTGGTATTGGTGCGGTAGAGCTGGCACGCGCCGCCGGTGGCGAACAGCGTGGTCTTGGCCTCGATGATCAGCGGTTCGCCGGTGGCGATCTCCAGCACCAGCGCGCCGAGGATGTAACCCTCGCGATCCTTGAGCAGATCGACGGCGAAGAACTCATCGAAAAAATGCGTCTTGGCGCGGATGTTCTGCTGGTACAGCGCATGCAGGATGGCATGGCCGGTGCGATCGGCGGCGGCGCAGGTGCGCGCCGCCTGCTCGCCGCCGAAGTTCTGGCTCTGGCCGCCGAAGGGACGCTGATAGATCTTGCCGTTGTCGAGCCGCGAGAACGGCACGCCGAAATGTTCGAGTTCCACCACCAGACGACCGGCGGCACGGCACATGTATTCGATCGCGTCCTGATCGCCGAGATAGTCGCTGCCCTTGACGGTGTCGTACATATGCCAGTGCCAGTTGTCCGGCAGCACATTGCCGAGCGCGGCGGTGAGACCGCCCTGGGCGGCGACGGTATGCGAACGCGTGGGGAAGACCTTGGATACCACCGCCACCGCGGCCTCGGCCTGCGCCAATTGCAGCGCGGCGCGCAGACCGCCGCCGCCCGCCCCGATCACCAGGGTATCGAACTTGCGTCGTGCGATGCTGACGACCGGCATTGTGTCTAACGCTCCGCGAACAATGTATAGAACAGCCCCAGCAGCCACAGCCCGGAACCCGCCAGCAGCAGCGAGACGATGCACATCAGCACGAGACGCAGCGTGGTCGAATGCACGTAATCCATCAGCACATCACGCATACCGACCCAGGCATGGATGAGCAGCGCCCAGAAAAAAATTGCCGTCGCCAGACCGATCAGCGGCTGCGCCAGCCAGGCGCGCCACTGCGCTTGCGATTCCGGCGGCTGCAGCAGCAGCAAAGCACCGACCGGCAGCAGATACAGCGCCATGTACACCGAACTCAGGCGCTGCCACAGCCAGGCGCGCAGGCCCTGTGCGCGCCGGCTCACGACAGCAGCGCCACGGCCGCGGCGAGCAGCACGATCGACTCCAGCGCGAACACCAGCCAGGCGCTCATGCGCGCGCGGCGGATATCGACGCCCGCATCGATGTCGATGAGCAGATAGCGGATACCGGAGAGAAAATGATGGATGAAGATCCAGATCAGCAATAGCAGCGCGAGGCGCGCCGGCGTACCCTGCAGCAGCTCCACCACGCGGCGGTAGCTCTGTTCGCTGTCGAGCGAGCGGTCGAACAGATAGACCATCAGCGGAATCGACAACACCATCGCCACGCCGCTCAGGCGATGGCCGATGGACAACACCGCAGTCACCGGCTGGCGGATGCGGATCAGATCAAGGAATACCGGCCGTTTCTTGTCGTTCGGCATTGACCGCATTGTAGCCCACTAAGCCGCGCCTGGCAGCATTGTCGCACCCGACGACATTGCTCCGGGGCTTTCTGCTATGATGCCAGACCGGGCGGGCAGGGGAAAATCATCGTGGACGATTCCTGGAAAAACTGTCTTGCGGAAAGCGGCGCCGTCTTCGACGACGCCGGACAGGCGCTGCATTTCGGCGATGCCGCGGCGGAAGCCAGTGCCGTCACCGGCAGCGACGTCATTGCTGCGCTGTCCGCCTTCGGCCTCATCACCGCCGCCGGCGCGGACGCCGTGCCGTTCCTGCAGGGCCAGCTCACCAACGATATCCGCCGCGTCGACGAGCATCACAGCCAGCTCAGCGGTTACTGCACACCCAAAGGCAGATTGCTGACGGTGCTGCGCCTCTTTCGCCGCGGCGAGGACTATCAGTTGCTGCTTCCAGCCGCCCTGCTCGACGCCACGCTGACCCGCCTGTCGCGCTACGTGCTGCGCTCGAAACTCACGCTCACGCGCGCGGACGATTGCCTCGCCGGCTTCGGCCTGTCCGGCCCCGCCAGCGAGCAGCTCCTGGGCACGCTGGGCGTGGACGCGCCGGCCATCGTCGACGAAGTGCGCCAGGCCGGCGAACTGAGCATACTGCGCGTCGCCGGGATCCATCCGCGCTTCATGATCTTCGGGCCGCACGCCGCCGTCGTCGCCGCTTGGCGCACGCTGCGCGCGCAGGCGCGCCCCGTCGGCCGCGATGCTTGGGCGCTGCTCGACATCATCAACGGCATCCCCCACGTCGAGCCCGGCACGGTCGAGGAATTCATCCCTCAGACCGTCAACCTCGATCTGCTCGGCGCCATCGCTTTCGACAAGGGCTGCTATACCGGACAGGAAATCGTTGCCCGCCTGCACTATCGCGGCACGACGAAACGGCGCATGTATCTGGCACACTGCGCCGCCGGCGAGACACCGCGCGCAGGTGAAGCCGTCACCGCCCCCGGCGGCGAACAGGCTGTCGGTCACGTGGTCAACGCCGCCACCGACCCGAACGGAGGATTTTTGCTGCTGGCCTCCCTTATCCAGGAGCAGGTACAAGACGGGCTACACCTGCGCCAAGCCATCGACGGCGCAGGTGCCCCCGCGCTGACGCTGCGCGACCTGCCCTATCTCGCCGCCGGCGCCATCGACTGATACCGAGCCCCGGAACCGCACCGCCGGGCATAACGTTTGCCCGCCTCACGCCGATAGCAAGAGCATCCCCCCGCAACATCACTATCGGCGGCGCCATGATTCCGACACAAATCGAGCAGTTCTGGCAGGAACTCGTGACCGACATCAAGGCCAACCGGGTGATTCTGCCTGCCCTTCCCGACGTTACCCTGAAAGTGCGCAAACTGCTCGACACACCGGGCACCAGCGCGCACAAGATCGCCAGCGCCATCAACGCCGATGCCGTGCTGACCATGCGCCTGCTGCGCGTGGTCAACAGTTCGCTGTACCGCGCCGCTGCGCCCATCGACAACGTCAAGAACGCCGTCACCCGCCTCGGCAATGCCAATGTGCGCAGCGTGGTAACCAGCCTGGCGATGGAACAGATCTACCAGAACCGGCTCGCCTCGCCGCTGAAGCGGCGGCTGCTGGCACAGAACCGCGAGCAGAGCATGATGGTGGCGGCGCTGAGCTGGTTCATCAGCGACCGCTATACCGCGCTCAACTCCGAGGAGGCCATGCTCGCCGGCCTGGTGCACAACATCGGCAAGCTGCCGATCCTGGAATATGCGGAACTGCTGCCCGATGTCGCCGACAACGAACAGGCGCTGCACCGGCTGCTGGAAGTGCTCTACCCGCGTGTCGGCGTACTGATGCTGCGCAGCTGGAACTTCTCGCCCGAGCTGATCACCGCGGTCGGCGAGCAGGAAGAACTCTACCGCGCCCCTGAGATCGACGCCGACTACGCCGACGTCGTCATCGTCGCCAAGCTGTTGAGCTACATCGGTACCGACCACCCCCACACCCGCCTCGACTGGTCCGGCATTCCCGCCTTCGCCCGCCTCGCCCTGACGCCGGAGGAAAGCATCGGCGCGATGAGAAACGCGCGCGAGCAGATCAATGCGGTGAAACAGTTACTGGCCTGATATTAACCCTAAGTTGCTCCAATTCGAGCACTTCCCTGTGCACAACCAATAGAATTGGATCTACTATCACCGATCGTGAATTATCAGGGAGCGCAACAGCAATCCGGCCCAACATTCGTATCACAGCACCAGATTACGCCACAGCACATAACAGTAACGTTTGAACCACTGCCGCACTCCACAGTACAACAATTACTCCTTGTCGCGGCGCCGGCATCCTTTAATATCGATGCTTGCAATGGATCAAGCATCTCTGACAAACAGGCTTTTGCTGAGGGTATGGAACCACCAAACCTATCCTTGAGACTCTGCTCTGTAACAGGAGTAATCTTGATATTCAGATTGACTTCCGATCCTGACTCCCTACGCAAAGATTGGGTGGCAGGCTCTCCCAGCGGCACCCCCGTCTGAAACTCAGAAAGTACTACCCATGAATCATCTTGGGATTTTTTGAAAGCAGAGCCTCGAACCACCGCCACAGGCTGCCCAGACTCCATCAGTCCAATCTTTACCACTTGATAGTCAAGTCGTGCCGCATGCCCACCCAATACCGGATCTCTCGGAATACTCGTGGTACGTACTGAGCTTTCTAACTCCACGATACCTTTGTGATGCAAAAGAATTGACTCGTTCTCTACCACTTCAATATCGACTTCCACATACTTAATGAAACCGGACGCATATGAATTGGCAAATGCTACAAGAGCAACGATTACAAGAAAAATCCTGAACGCCATAGTACACCTCCATCGTCAGCCAGATTTTCCCAAACAGTGAGGCATAATTTTCGCGTTCAAAATTTATAACATCGAAGCATAGAATCATATGCGACATAACGCCGCGGCCTTCTGAAACATTGATCGCGAAGGATAACGCCCCCTTGAGAGGAAGGGGTGCCGGATCAAATCATAGGGGAAAGGATTCTGTAGATCAGTTCTGCCGCAGCGGTATCAGCACGCCGGGACGGTCGAACATCAGATCAGGATGCGCGGTTCTCAGGAACTGTTCCGCCAGCGGATGACGCGCTTCTTCCCATACGGTAATGAGACGGCGCACGGGCAGGATCATCACCGTATGCCACACGCCGCCGAGATAGATCTCCGGCAGCGCCTCCTCGCCGCCGGCTTTTTCGAAGGTCAGCGCTGTGCATAAAGGCTGCAACCATGCCGGCACCGCGGCGAGCATGTTCGCGATCTCGCATTCGAGACACCAGACCCAGGCTGCCTTGAACAGCGCGGCCATGGCATCGCTGCCGCGGTCGAGATCGGCGATGCCGAAGCGGCCGAGCTGCACCACCGGCATCTGCCGGATCGTCAGCACCGCATCGAGCGGAATGATGCGCGCCATTTCCAGATCCGACGCCACGCCGTCCTGAATGCGCAGGGTCGCCGCCGGCGCGCCGGTCTCGTCGTAGGCAATGAGGGAAAAGGTCTGCAGCGAATAGTCGAGTGCGTCGAGCCACTCCTGGGCGGGACGGAAAGACAGGCGCGGCGCACTCGCCCGGCGCAGATCAGCGACGAGGGAAAAATCGGCGCTGGTAACCGCCCGGCGCACGCGGATGCCGGCCAGATCCACCGCGATGCCGGGCGCCGGCGGCATGCCGCCGCTGCCTTCTCCGTTTTCCGTCACCGCGCCTTCCATCCTATGAGATATCGATATCCGTTCACACGATGGCCGGCGGCAGTTCGATACACGGCAGGGGCGAAAAAACGGGACGGGGCCACCCGGGCATGGCACATACCAACTATCTTTATGACAGACAATCAATTACCTTATTTACTCTGCCCGAACGGCGCCGCCCCTCACTTCCCCCTGCTCCCCCAAAAAATACACACACGGTGAACACACATAGCTACACCGTGGCTATACGCCTGTCAAGCCTTTTGCCTGGAATTTGCCTGGAATCCGCGCCATGGGACGTGAAATTAATCCTTTCGGATTACGGATGCCGGAGGAACTCAAGAAACGCATCACCCGCTCGGCCAGGGCCAACCGGCGCAGCCTCAACGCCGAACTAGTGCTGCGACTGCAGCACAGCGTCGACCTCGATCCCGGCCCGCCGCCGGTCATCCGTGAGCACGCAGGCAGTCATGTCCTGAGTGAGGACCAGGTGCTGCTGCTCGAATGCTATCGCAATTTGTCGCTGCGCCGGCGCCGGGCACTGGTGGAACTGTTCAGGAAGGAAAACGACGAGGAGGATGCGCGCGGCGATTGAATCCGCCGCTCCTCCCCGCCTCGCGCACTCAGCGCGCGGAAGCCGTCTTCAGCGCCGTCTGGCTGGCGAGATAATCGTCGTAGCTGCCATGGAAATCGCGCAGTCTGTGCTCCTTGATCTCGATGATGTGCGTCGCCAGCGAGGATACGAACTCGCGGTCGTGGCTGACGAAGATCAGCGTGCCGTCGTAATTCAGCAGCGCTTCGTTCAACGCCTCGATCGATTCCATGTCGAGATGGTTGGTAGGCTCGTCCATGATCAGCACATTGGCATCGCTCATCATCAGCTTGCCGAACAGCAGCCGGTTCTTCTCGCCACCCGAGCACACGCGCGCCTTTTTCTTGAAGTCATCCGATGAGAACAGCAGACGCCCCAGCGTCGCGCGCACCATCTGATCGTCGTGCTTCGGTTTGCGCCACTGGCTCATCCAGTCGAACAGATTCAGATCGCTGTCGAAATCGGCGCTGCTGTCCTGCGCGCAGTAGCCGAGCGTCGCATTTTCCGCCCATTTGATCCTGCCGCCCTGCGGCGCGAGTTCGCCCATCAGGCAGCGCAGCAGCGTCGTCTTGCCGGCGCCGTTCTCGCCGATGATGGCGAGCCGCGCACCCGCCTCCAGTAGCAGATTGCCGCCGGAGAACAGGCGTTCGCCGTCGAAACCGTGACCGAGGTCCTCCAGCGTCAGCGCCAGGCGGTGCAGCTGCTTGTCCTGTTTGAAGCGGATGAAGGGCGAAACGCGGCTCGACGCCTTGACCTCGTCCAGCTGGATCTTGTCGATCAGCTTGGCGCGTGAGGTCGCCTGCTTCGCCTTGGAGGCATTGGCCGAGAAACGGCTGACGAAATGCTTCAGGTCGGCGATCTGCGCCGACTTCTTCGCGTTCTCCGACAGCAGACGCTCGCGCGCCTGGGTCGAGGCGATCATGAAATCGTCGTAATTACCGGGATAGATGCGCAGCTCACCGTAATCGATGTCGGCGATATGGGTGCAGATCGAGTTGAGGAAATGACGATCGTGCGAAATGACGATCATCGTGCTCTTGCGCTCGTTGAGCACCTCTTCGAGCCAGCGGATGGTGTTGATGTCGAGGTTGTTGGTCGGCTCGTCGAGGAGCAGAATATCGGGATCGGCGAACAGCGCCTGCGCCAGCAGCACGCGCAGCTTCCAGCCCGGCGCCACCTGGCTCATCGGACCGTAATGCAGTTCTTCCGCGATGCCCGCCCCGAGTAGAATGTCACCGGCGCGGCTCTCGGCGGTGTAGCCATCGAGTTCGGCGAAACGGATTTCCAGCTCGGCGGCTTTCATGCCGTCCTCGTCGGACATTTCCGCCAGACCGTAGATACGGTCGCGCTCGCTCTTGACCGCCCACAGCTCGGCGTGCCCCATGATGACGGTATCGATCGCCGTGTACTGTTCGAAGGCGAACTGGTCCTGATGCAGCTTGCCGACCCGTTCGTGGGGCGTCACCGACACGCTGCCCGCGGTCGGCGCGAGACTGCCGTCGAGAATTTTCATCAGCGTCGATTTGCCGCAGCCGTTGGCGCCGATCAGGCCGTAGCGATTGCCGTTGCCGAATTTGGCGGAAATGTTCTCGAACAGCGGCTTGGCGCCGAACTGCATGGTGACGTTGAAGATGGAAATCACTGGACGATACCCGATTGCTGTGGAAGCGCGACGGCGCTGAACCGCGCATTGTACACTGCCTCAGCGCTCAGCGCGTGGCCCCGCCTCCGGCCCGTCCTCCGATCCATCCCCCAAGCCATCCTCCAATCCATCCGTGAGCGCCGCATCCAGTCTCATCGCCGGCACGCGGCGGGCGAGCAGAAAAGCCAGCCCCACCACGATCAGAATCAGCCAATGGCCGGCGTGCAGGGCATCGATCAGCCCATCGCGCGCCGCCTGCAGCAGCGCAGCGGCGTTCTGGCCGGCGGCATGCGCCGCGGCGCTGAAATCGGCCACCAATCGCGGATCGACCAGGATCTGCGGATCCTCCAGCCAGCCGGCCAGCTGCCCGCCCTCGGCCGGCAGCAATTCACCCACCCTGCGCCCGTAGCCGTGCGCCAGCAGCATGCCGATCAGCGCCATACCCAGCATGCCGCCGAACATGCGCGTCGACTGCATCATGGCGGTGGTGACGCCGAGCCGCGCCCGCGGCACGCTGTACTGCGCGAACAGGGTCAGATTGGGCAGCAGCAGGCCGAGACCGAGGCCGGCACAGACCATCGCCGCGACGATCAGCGCATGCGGCGTCTGCGCCCCGATCTGGGTCAGCGCGAGAGCGGCAACGGCGAAAAAGGCGAGCCCGACATAGAGCATCACGTTCGGCAGGCGCAGCCGGGTGACGATGCGGCCGTTGATGATGCTGCCGACGGTGATGAAAACCGCCAGCGGCGTGATCAGCAACCCCGCCTCCTTGGGCGACAGGCCGAGACCGCCCTGCAGCAGCAGCGGCGCGTAATACACCACCGCGAACAGGCAGAAACCGAGCACCAGCGACAGCGTGAACAGGCTCTGCAGACCACGGTCGGCGAACAGCGCCAGCGGCAATACCGGCTCGGGGCAGCGCCGCTCCCACCACAGCAGCGTGGCCCCGGCGGCGAGGGCGAACGCGGCCAGACCGGCCAGCCCCAGCACCGAACCGCCCTGCGGCAGCCATTCGACCAGCAGCAGCACGCTGCCCAGCGTCAGCGCCAGCAGCAGCGCACCCAGCCAGTCGAGCGGTGCCGCCGCGCCGCTGTGATGGCGGATGTCCGGCAGATAGCGCCAGACGAAGCACAGGCTGATCACACCGACCGGCAAATTGATGAAAAACACCGAGCGCCAGCCCAGGTACTCGGTCAGCACGCCGCCGAGCGAAGGCCCGATGGCGTTGGCCAGACCGAAGGCGGTGCTGAACAAGACCTGCCAGCGCAGGCGTTCGCGCGCATCGGGGAACAGATCGGGGACGCTGGCAAAGGTGGTGGCGATCAGCATGCCGCCGCCGACGCCCTGCAGCGCCCGCGCGCATACCAGCTGCATCATGCTCTGCGCCAGGCCGCACAGCAGTGAAGCCAGGGTAAACAGCACGATGGCGCAGAGAATGAACGTCCGGCGCCCGTGATCGTCGCCGAGCCTGCCGAACACCGGCACGGTGACGATCGAACTGAGCAGATAAACCGTACCCACCCAGGCGTAGAGCTCGAAACCGCGCAGTTCGGCCATGATCGTCGGCAGCGCCGTCCCGATGACGGTCTGATCGAGCGCCACCATGACCAGCACGAAACACAGCCCGAGCATGGCGAACAGCTTGCGGCGAAAGTCAAGGGGAGCGCCGGCGGCGGACGAAGAAGACATTTCTGATATCAGCGACGGTGATTGTGGGAGCCAACCGCTTATCCTGCCATGGCGGCATGGCGCATTCAAACCGGTACCGCCACGCAGGTGCGACGCTATGTCGCATTCCCCATTCCCTTCCCCATCCCGATAATGGCGCCCATAAAAACATCTAGTTGGAGAGGAGAGGGATGAACCATAGGTATGCACCCTATCTGGCAGCCATGCTGCTGGGCACCGCCGGCGCGGCCGGCGCGAACGAACAGCTCGATGTCATGACCGTCACCGGCACCCGCGAGGCCGAAAGCCTGCTGCAGACCCCGGCCTCGGTCGGCGTGGTGCAGGAGGAAGCGGTGCGCTTCACCGCGCCCACCCATCCGCAGCAGATCCTCGGCCAGATCCCCGGCGTCGCTGTCGCCGTCACCAACGGCGAAGGGCACACCACCGCCATCCGCCAGCCCTTCACCACCAACCCGGTCTATCTCTTCCTCGAAGACGGCGTCCCCACCCGCGCCACCGGCTTCTTCAATCACAATGCGCTCTATGAACTCAACGTGCCGGCAGCGAGCGGCATCGAGGTCGTGCGCGGCCCCGGCACCGCGCTCTACGGCTCGGACGCCATCGGCGGCATCGTCAACGTCATCACCCGACCGCCGGCGATAGCGCCCGGCGCGACGGTCTCGGGCGAAGCGGGCAGCTTCGGCTGGTACCGCGTCCTCGCCAATGCCGACACCGGCTTCGGCCGCCTCGGCGGGCTGCGCGCCGATCTCAACATCAGTCACACCGACGGCTGGCGCGACGATACCGATTACGACCGTCTCAGCGCCGGCCTGCGCTGGGACTACGCGCCGGGCGAGCGCTCCACCCTGCAGACCGTCCTCGGCGTGACCCACATCGACCAGCAGACCGGCGCCAACGCCCCGCTGACGCGCGCCGACTACCGCGACAACCCGAAGAAGAACAATTTCTCCATCGCCTACCGCGAAGTCGAGGCGCTGCGCCTGTCCAGCAACTACCAGCGCGAAATCGGCGACGACACGCTGGTATCGATCACGCCCTATGTGCGGCGCAACTTCATGGAGCTCAACGCCTCCTTCCTGCTCGCCTTCGATCCGACCATCGCGCGCAGCGAAGTGTGGTCCTACGGCTTCCTCGCCAAGTGGCGCAAGGATTTCCCGCAGGCGATGCAGGCGCGCGTGATCGCCGGCCTCGATGTCGATTACAGTCCGGGTACGCGCGAGGAGGACAACCTCATCGTCACCACCAGCGGCCCATTCGGCGCCAACCGCAGCTACGACAGCTACACCATCGGCACCCGCATCTACGACTACGACGTCGACTACAGCAGCGTCTCGCCCTATCTGCATACCGAGATCTCGCCGACCGCGCGGCTGCGTCTCACCGCCGGCCTGCGTTACGACAATCTGCGCTACGAGATGTCGAACAAGCTCGCCGCCGGGCCGGTCGTCGCCATCGTCAACGGCAATCCGCGCAACTATCACCAGATCGGCGACGCCTCGGCCGATTTCTCGCACCTCAGTCCGAAGCTCGGCCTGACCTACGCGCTGCATCCGGCCGTGCATCTGTACGCTTCGCACAATCGCGGCTTCCGCGCGCCTTCCGAAGGCCAGCTGTTCCGCGCCGGCGGCGAGGCGAATGCCGCCGACGCGCAGGCGCGCGCCGAGAACGCGCTCTCGCTGAAACCGATCAAGGCCGACCAGAGCGAGATCGGCGTGCGCGGACGCGCCGCCGGCTGGCAATACGATGCGGTGGTCTATCTGCTGCGCAAGCGCAACGACCTGGTCAGCCAGCGCGATCTCGCCACCAACGCCACGGTCAACGTCAACGCCGGCGAAACCGAGCACAAGGGCGTCGAACTCGGCCTCGGCCGCGCCTTCACCGAACACTGGCGCTTCGACACGGCGCTGTCCTACGCTCGCCACACCTACGTCGACTGGGTGACGAACGCCGCCGATTTCAGCGGCAAGGACATGGAAACCGCGCCGCGCTGGCTCACCAACACGCGCCTCAGCTGGCATTCCGGCACCGGCACGCGCGCGCAGCTCGAGTGGGTGCGGGTCGGCTCGTACTGGCTGGAAGCCGGCAACGACCCCGCCTTCGGCAAATACGAGGGACACGATCTGCTCAATCTGCGCGTGCATCATCAGGTCAACCAGCAGCTCGGCGTCTTCGCGCGGGTGATGAACCTCACCGACGAACGCTATGCCGACACCGCCTCGGTGAGCTCGAACACGCCGGTTTACTCGCCCGGCCTGCCGCGCGCCTGGTACGCCGGCCTCGAGCTCGCCTGGTGATCGGGTAGAATGATCGACAGACGCAACGAGGGAGAAGGTTTCGTGTTGAAGCACGTCTGCGCACTGTCCGTCACCATCATCGCCCTGCTCGCCGGCGGGCCCGCCGCGGCGGCCAACCACGCGACTGGCGCTGCGGCCAGCAATACGACCAGCAATGCAGCCGGCGATGCCGCCGCCGGGCGCGAAGCCATGTGGGCGAAGATGCTCGCCAACCAGAGCGCGCTCGCCGTCTCGGCGACGTTCGACGGCAAGGGGCGACTGTGGCGCGTGCGCGTGCACGAGGGCCATGTGCAGGTCGATCATTCCGATGATCTCGGCGCGCGCTTCAGCCCCGCGACGACGGTCAACCCCGAGGCGGAGATCGTCGGCACCGACGGCGACAACCGCCCGAAGATCGCCGTTGCCGCCGACGGCACCGTCTATGTCAGCTATACCCGGCTGCTCGGCGCGCCCTTCTCCGGCGACATCCGCTTCAGCCGTTCGCTCGACGGCGGCCGCACCTTCACCGCACCGATCACCGTCAACGACGACCGTAACCTCATCAGCCACCGCTTCGATTCGCTGCTGCTCGACCCCGAAGGCCGGGTCTACATCGCCTGGATCGACAAGCGCGACGAGCACGCCGCCCGCCAGCGCGGCGCCGGCTACGTCGGCGCCGCGCTCTATTACGCGGTCTCCGATGATCGCGGCACCCGCTTCGGCGCCAACGTCAAACTCGCCGATCACAGCTGCGAATGCTGCCGCATCGCGCTCGCGCTCGGAACCGACGGCATACCCAGCGCTTTCTGGCGCCATGTCTACGAACACAGCGAGCGCGATCACGCCCTCGTCCGTCTCGACGGCAAGGACACACCGCGGCGCATCACGCACGGCCACTGGCGCGTGGAAGCCTGCCCGCATCACGGGCCCGCATTCGCCATCGACGCAGACGGCGTGCATCATTTCGCCTGGTTCGACAACGGCCCCGAAGCGCGCGGCCTGTTCTATGCGCGCTCGGCGGACGCCGGCGCGACGCGCTCCGCGCCGCTGCCCCTCGGCACGCCGGCAACGCGGGCCGGCCATCCGGCCCTGCTCGAGCACGACGGCACGCTGTTCATGGCATGGAAGGAATTCGATGGGGAAGTCTCGCCGATCCGGGCGATGCGTTCGACCGACGGCGGGTTGAGCTGGTCGGCGCCGTTCACCGTCGCGCACACCGAAGATGCTTCCGATCATCCGCAGTTGCTGGCGCATGACGGGCGCGTCTTCCTCTCCTGGAGCACGCGCGCCGAAGGCTACCGCCTGATTCCGTTCGCCGGAGCACCGCCATGAGCCGGCGGTGCTCGATCGCATGCGCACTGATGCTGGCGGTGGCCATGACGATGGTCAGCGCCATCGCCGGCGCCACGGCACCGGAACTACAACCAAAGCCCTCATCGGAACTGCAGCCAGCACCGCAAGAGGCGCCGCTGCCCTTCGTCAGAGGCAGCCAGCGGCACATCGTGTCATCCCTGGCCGGGCAGCCTTTCGTACTTGCCCTGTGGTCGCTCGATTGTGTCTACTGCCGCCACGATCTCGCCCTGCTCAGCCGCCTGAAAATGGAACACCCGCAGCTGCGCCTGGTGCTGGTGGCTACCGACCAGGCGGCGCGCCGCGCGGAGATCACGCCGGCGCTCGCCACACTCGGTCTCGATACGGAGGAATCGTGGATCTTCGCCGACGGCTTCACCGAACGCCTCTACTACGAAATCGATCCGCAGTGGTATGGCGAGCTGCCGCGCACCTATTTCTACGAGGCCGACGGCGCGCGCACCGGCATCAGCGGTAAACTCGAGGAAAACGCGGTCAGCGAGTGGATCCGCGCCACCCACACCAAGCCCTGAACCACCGCCCTCAGGAGCTGCCTTCGCCCCCCTGCTGGCGATGCGGAAATTCCACACGCTCGATATCCATGCGCAAGACACCGAGATCGTCGTCGACGTGCTGGATGCGCACCGGCAGATAGCCGAGCGCCGGCGCAAACCAGAACGTGGAACGCTCATCGCCGCCGAAATCATCCACCGTCTTCGCGCTGTCGAGATCCAGGCCGGCGCTTTTTTCCACCCGCAGCCGTTCGCTCAGCTCGACTTTCAGCACCGCCACCTCGCCGACCGCCGTCTGCATGCGCTCATCGGCCACCACCTTGAAGCGATAGACGCGCAAGCGGTTCTGATCCGCCATCAGGTATTTCATGTCGCGCTTGCCCGCTGCCAGATCATGTATGAGCGCGAGCTGGATGGAGAGCCGATCGAAGGTCCGCGGCGGTACCCGCTGGCGCACTTCCCTGTTCTTGAAACGCTGCACGATCGCGCGGCGACCGTCCTCGAACTGCAGATTCCCGCTGCGCGGCTTGCGTCCCTCGAGCGCCATATCGTAGCGCTCGGGCAGCACCGCCGCGGCGCTGATACGGCCGCGGCTGGTCTCGGTCAGCGTATCGCCATAAGCCAGCGCTACCAGTCGCACCGGCTTCAGCACGAAAACGTAGCGATAAAGGCTATCGTGCTCGCGCTCGAAGCTCAGCGTGGCCGATGCCAGCGTGGCATCATAATTGAACAGCTTGCGCGTCACCCGGTAGTCCGCCACGAAATCCGCGGAGGGATCTCCAGAGAAATCTACAGAAAGATCCGCAGCGGACTCCACGGGCTGCGCCGCTGCCGCCACCGCAGCGGCACAGACGAGCAGCACAGCGAGGGCACAGCGCGCCATTCGCACACCCATCGCATCGTCATGACGGCCGAACATAAACATGTTGCCAGTATAATGGCGTGAGGGCGGCGGATGGAAACCGGACTCCATAACAACGATGAATACTGACGACGGCACCTCCACCCCTCGCTTCGCCGAGGCGCTGCGCTTCTGGCTCAAACTGGGATTCATCAGCTTCGGCGGCCCGGCGGGGCAGATTGCCATCATGCACCAGGAGCTGGTCGAACGGCGGCGCTGGCTGTCCGAACGACGCTTTCTGCATGCGCTCAATTACTGCATGCTGCTGCCCGGACCCGAAGCCCAGCAGCTCGCCACCTACATCGGCTGGCTGCTCCACCGCAGTTGGGGCGGCATCGCCGCCGGCCTGCTGTTCCTGCTGCCCTCGCTGCTCATACTGATCGTACTGGCCTGGCTCTATGTCGCCTTCGGCGACATGCCGGCGCTGGCCGCGCTGTTCTACGGCATCAAGCCGGTGGTCGCCGCCATCGTCCTGCACGCGGCCTGGCGCATCGGACGACGCGTGCTGCACAGCCGTTTTCTGGCGACGGTCGCCGCCGCCGCTTTCATCGCCATCCTCGTCTTCGACCTGCCCTTCCCCGCCATCATCGCGACGGCAGCGCTCATCGGCCTGCTCGGCGCGCACTGGCAACCCGCGGCTTTCGCGCCGCAGCAGACACTGCTGCCACGGGCGGACGACATCATCGCAGCAAAACCGGCCGCAGCAGGCGCCATGGCGCAATCGCCGCACACACGCTTTCGCTGGCAGACGCTACGGAACATTGCGTTCGCCGGCGCACTGCTCTGGCTCATACCCATGGGAGCGCTGCTGGCCGTGTATGGCTGGCACCACACCCTCACACAGATGGGCTGGTTCTTCACCAAGGCCGCCCTGCTCACCTTCGGTGGCGCTTACACCGTTCTGCCCTATCTCTATCAGACCGCGGTGGAACGGTATGCCTGGCTGACACCGGCACAGATGATGGACGGACTGGCGCTGGGGGAAACCACACCCGGCCCCTTGATCATGATCGTCGCCTTCGTCGGCTTTCTCGGCGTCCATGGCAACGCCGACGACAGTCTCGGTGGCGGCGATATGGCGGTGATGATGGGGATACTGGCGGCACTCATCGCCGCCTGGTTCACTTTCCTGCCCTCCTTCATTTTCATTCTCGCCGGCGGCCCGCTGGTGGAATCGACCCAGGGCAGTCTGCGCTTCGCCGCGCCGCTCGCCGGCATCACCGCTGCGGTCGTCGGCGTCATCGCCCATCTCGGCCTGTTTTTCGCCTGGAAGGTGTTCTGGCCAGCCGGTTTCGGCGGCGCCTTCGATCCCTGGGCGGCGCTGATCACCGGCCTGGCGTTGATCGCGCTGTTCGTCTTTCGGCGCGGCCTGATCGAAGTAATCGCGGCGGGCGCGGCGCTCGGCCTGCTGCTCACGCTGCCGTTATGAAGCGGACAGGCTATACTTTGTGAAAATCAGGGCCATACGATGCCATCCGCCGAACAGCAACAGCACAACGCGAAACAGCAGCTCACCCAGGCGGGAGAGCGCGCCACGCCCGCGCGCGTCGCGGTTCTGCAGGCGCTGATGGATGCCGCGCACACGCTGTCTCACCCGGAAGTCGAAGCGATCCTCCGGCGCAAGGGCGTGCGCGTCGATCGGGTAACGGTCTATCGCGTACTCGATTGGCTGCTCAAGCACGGCTTCGCGCACCGCATCGCCTCCAGCGATCGCAGCTGGCGCTTCAGCGCCGCCGCGCCCGAAACCGAGGATCATGCCCACTTCCATTGCACCGGCTGCGGCCGCGTCTTCTGCCTCGACGAACTGCATCCCGCCGTCGCCATCTCCCTGCCGCGCGGCTTCCGCTACACCCACGCCGAGCTGACCCTGCAGGGGCTGTGCTCGCACTGTCCACCCGCGTCCTGATCTCCCCCTTTTCTTAATCCCGTTCTGATACGGCTCCGTTTCTTATACGACGCCGTTATGACTCCGGACTATGACTCCGGCAATCAACGCAACAGAGTTGCGATTCCGTCCGCGCGCGCCTAGAATGCAACACTTGTCACGCAACTGTGTTGCAAAATATGCCACGAGGAGAGAAACGATGAAAACCAGAATCCTGTCCGCCAGCAGCCTGCTGGCGGGTCTGGCCTGCGCCGCGCCGGCCTTCGCCGCCACCGACGGCGGCCCCACCAGCAGCGGCTTCAACCCGGAAATCTCACTGATCCTGCAGGGTCGCTACGTCCACGCCAAGGACATCGATGAACGCCATATCGCGGGTTTCTTCCCCGCCGGCGGTCACGATGAGGACGAGGGGCACAGCCACGGCGGCCTGACCCGCGGCTTTTCGCTCGATCACACCGAACTGGCGATAGGCGCCAGCATCGACCCCTATTTTCGCGGCTTTGCCGTCCTCGCCGTCGAGGACGGCAGCGTCGAAATCGAAGAAGCCTGGTTCCAGACCCTCGGCCTCGGTCACGGCCTGACGGTGAAAGCCGGCCGCTTCCTCTCCGGCATCGGCTACAGCAACGAACAGCATCTGCACGCCTGGGACTTCGCCGACCAGTCGCTCGCCTACCAGGCCCTGTTCGGCGCGCACGGACACTACGCCAACGACGGCGTGCAGCTGCGCTGGATCGCGCCGACGCCGGTATTCCTCGAATTCGGGCTCGAAGGCGGCCAGGGCAACAATTTTCCCGGCACCGAGCGCGACGATGACGGCATCGGTTCGTGGGCGGCCTTCGCCCGCCTCGGCGGCGATGTCGGCACTTCGCACAGCTGGCGCGCCGGGCTGTCGTACCTGTCGACCGAAGCGCAAGACCGGGAAGCGCACGCGCATGACGTCGACGAAGTCGAGTCGGAAGTATTTTTCTCCGGCGACAGCAAAGTCTGGCTGGCGGACTTCGTCTGGAAATGGGCGCCGGACGGCAATCCCACGCAGCAGAATTTCAAATTCCAGACCGAATATTTCCAGCGCCGCGAAAGCGGTGAGCTCGGCTGCGAGGACAACAGCGCCGACGGCGGCGCCTGCCCCGGCATCAGCGACGATTACCGCGCGCGCCAATCGGGCTGGTACGCCCAGGGCATATACCAGTTCCACCGCAACTGGCGCGCCGGCTACCGTTACGATCGCCTCGATCCCGGACATCCGCGGCTCGGCGCGCTCGACGGCATTCTGGAAGAATCGCACCACCGCCCCGAACGCCACAGCGTCATGGTCGATTACAATCCGAGCGAATTCTCGCGCCTGCGCCTGCAGTACGCACGCGACGACGCCATGGAAATCCGCGACCATCAGTACACGCTGCAATACATCGTGAGCCTGGGGACACACGGCGCGCACCGCTTCTGACGACATGACGAGGACCATCATGGACACGCTGAGCACAAAAACCCGAAGCAGCGACGCGTGCAGGTATATCCTGCACGCGCTCGTCACGATCATACTGGCATTCAGCCTGCTGCCGGCGCAGGCGGCGCTCAGAGTACTGGCCTGCGAGCCCGAATGGGGCGCGCTCGCCACGGAACTGGGAGGGGAAAGAATCGATCTGGCCGTGGCCACCACGGCGCGCCAGGATCCGCACCGCATCGAAGCGCGCCCCTCGCTGATGGCGCAGGCCCGTCGCGCCGATCTGCTGGTCTGCACCGGCGCCGAACTCGAGATCGGCTGGCTGCCGCTGCTGCTGCGCGACAGCGGCAACGCCGCCATCCAGCCGGGACGGCCCGGCCACTTCGAAGCCACGGCGCACGTCGCACTGATCGAGCGTCCCGCCGTGCTCGACCGCGCGCAGGGTGACGTTCACGCCGCGGGCAATCCGCACGTCCATCTCGATCCCTATCGTCTGCTCGCCATCGCCGACGCCCTCGCGCAGCGCCTGGCGCAGATCGACCCGGATCACGCCGCGCATTATCAGTCGCGTCACCGCGATTTCACCGAACGCTGGCGCGCCGCGATCGCGCGCTGGGAAGCACAGGCGGCGCCGCTGCGAGGACAGCCCGTCGCCGTGCACCACAAGAACTGGAGCTATCTGGCGCAGTGGCTGCAACTGGACGTCGTCTTCGATCTCGAACCGAAGCCCGGCATCGAGCCTTCCGTCAGCCATCTGTCCGCGCTGCTCGCCCAAATGAAGGAACGGCCGGTGCGCATGGTGCTGAAAGCGGCCTATCAGGCGCCGCGCGCCGGGCGCTGGCTCGCCGAGCGCAGCGATACACGGCTGGTCGATCTGCCTTTCACCGTGGGCGGCTCCGCGCAGGCGCAGGATCTGTTCGGGCTTTATGAAGACACCATCGCGCGGCTGCTCGCCGCGCTGGAATGAAGCGCGGCATATGTCCATCGATTGGAGCATCATTCTGCCGCCGCTGTGCGCGGGTCTGCTGATCCTCGCCAGCCACGTGCCGCTCGGGCAGCGCGTGCTCGAACGCGGCATTATCTTCGTCGACATCGCTGTCGCCCAGTTCGCCGTGCTCGGCGTCATCGCCGCGCAGCGCGCACTGGCGACGCACGATCTCCCCGCCCTGCCGGTGCAGGCGGCGGCACTCGGTGCGGCGGTCACCGGCGCACTGCTGCTGAATTGGACGGAAAAGCGCTGGCCGCAACATCAGGAAGCGGTGATCGGCAGCGCTTTCGTCGTCGCCGCCTCACTCGGCGTGCTTCTGCTCGCCGGCGATCCGCATGGGGAAGGACATCTGCGAGAAGCGCTGATCGGCCAGATCCTGTGGACGGCCTACAGCGATATGCTGCCGCTGGCGCTGGTGACTGCCATCGTGCTCGCCGCCTGGTATGGCCTGCGCTGGCGGCATTCGACGAGCGGCTTCTATTTATTATTCGCGCTGGCGGTGACCGGCTCGGTTCAGATCGTCGGGGTATATCTCGTCTTCGCCAGCCTGATCCTGCCCGCGCTGTGCACGCAGGACATGAAGCGCGGCCGCACCGCCGCCGCGTTCGGCGTCGGCGCCATCGGCTACCTCACCGGCCTGCTCGGCTCGGCCTGGTTCGATCTGCCCGCCGGCGCGCTGATCGTGTGCGCCTGCGCCCTCACCGCGCTGACCTTTGCGCTGATCCGCCGCGCCCTGCGGCGGCGCGCAGCAGCCCCGCCAGTCGAAACCGATTAATCGGCTTCCGCCACGCTGCTGCGCTTGTGTTTCTTCTTCTCCGTTCCGAGCCAGTCCGTGAAGGCGAAGAGCACGCCGGACAGGACGAAAGTCAGATGAATGATGACTTTCCACTTGATCTGCTCTTCGTCCAGCGCCTGCATGTTGACGAAGGCCTTGAGCAGTTCGATACCGGAGATGGCGACGATGGAACCGATCAGCTTGATCTTCAGATCGGCGAAATCGACATGCCCCATCCACTCGGGTCGGTCCTCATTGTCGCCGGTATGGATCTTGGAAACGAAATTCTCGTAGCCGGCGAAAACGATGATCAGCAGCAGATTGGCGACCAGCGCGAGATCGACCAGCGACAGGATGCCGACGATGGCCTCTCCCGTCCCGCCCTCGATCGCCTTCGGCACCAGCACGATGAACTCGTGCACGAACTTGAACAGCAGCAGCGCGATCGCGCACACCAGGCCGACATAGAACGGAGCCAGCAGCCAACGGCTTCCGAACAGCAGACTCTCCAGCAGTTTCTCGGTTCTTTTCATTTCAGGTGCTTTCCCAGCCCGTTTGGCAGCGTCCGGTAAGCGGACGATCAAGCGTATCACACCGCGACCGCCGGCGGACTAGCATGGCCCATGGGCATCAGATGTGACCGGGTTCATGTTTTCCGACCCTGGCGGCGCCAGATACATCCGGCCTCTTCACAGACCGGCCACCCATGCCGATAGAACTGGCGGGCATACCCGCCCGGCAAGCAGGGGAGTATCGACATGGCGAAAGTACCGCACGACTACGTCTGCATCAAAGCGGACGATCGCAAGTTCCTCGACGAGGACCATCTGGAAGAAGTGCTCGACACCCAGGGCCGCAAGAACGCGCCGCGGCGTACCGCCAATGTACGCAAATCGATCGAACACCATCTGGAACGCCAGCGCCTGAAGAGAAACATCGCCGACTTCGATCTGCACGACGCCGAAGAAGATTCTTACGACGAACACTGAGCGCGCCGCGCGCCCGATACGGCCCCCAAGATATGGCCCACCAAGACATGGCATGGTGCCGGCGCGCCGGCAGTTGCTATAATCGGCGATCCTGCCGCACCCTGCCCCGGTAGCTCAGATGGATAGAGCATCCCCCTCCTAAGGGGAAGGTCACACGTTCGAATCGTGTTCGGGGCGCCATCCATGCAACCGATTGATACTCAGCATGCTCATCACCACATGACAGGATGGATTTCTGCTCTTTGCGATGAGGTGACTTTTGGAACGCTTGTTTATCTGGACATTGACGCTACTGCCTACTATCTATATTTCATTTACATGGATCTTCTATGGTTTGGAAGGATGGGACAGCGGAGATGCTGTAGTTTGGTTTTTCCTTGTGCAAATTCCATTTTTTCTAGTCATTACCAGCTATGAATTCATCGGCTTCAGGCAGCGCGGCGGGAGGCTTACGGGGCCAAACGGCGGTAGCCCACTTGGAAACAAGATAGCCACTGCGCTAGGAAAACTGCTGGCTTTATTTTTAACCTTCATCATATTGAAAGCATGCATTAATTTGATCAAATTATATAACTAACCCACCTCCTTTCCCTGCACGATCATGCTCCCCGCAACCGTCCACCGACTCTGCTGGTGCTGCTCGGTCTCGCTCCGCTCGACATTGCCGCCCTCGCCGCCGGTCTTATACTGTCATTACTGACCGGCACACACGGACGGCAGCCGCTCTCCCCGACAACAAGGAACCGATCATGCGCCTGCGCCTTCTCGGCAACACCTCACTCGACATCGCGCCGCTGGTCCTCGGCACCAATGTCTTCGGCTGGACCATCGATGAGCGCACCAGCTTCGATCTGCTCGATCGCTTCGTCGATGCCGGCTTCAACGCGCTCGACACCGCCGATATGTACTCGAACTGGGTGCCGGGCAACCGCGGCGGCGAATCGGAAACCATCATCGGCAACTGGCTGCGCGCCAATCCCGGCAAGCGCGAGCGAGTGCTGATCCTGACCAAGGTCGGCGCCGAGCTGAGCGACGGCCGCAAGGGTCTGTCGTCACGTCATATCATCGCGGCGGTGGAAGACTCGCTGCGCCGCCTGCGCACCGACGTGATCGATCTCTATCAGTCACACTATCCCGATCCGGACACACCGCAGGAGGAAACCCTCGCCGCCTACGAACACTTGCTCAGCACGGGCAAGGTGCGCGCGATCGGCGCTTCCAATTTCAACGCTGACCAGCTGGAGGAGGCGCTGCTCATCGCCGCCGAGCGCGGGCTGCCGCGCTACGAAAGCCTGCAACCGGAATACAATCTCTACGACCGCCACGGTTTCGAACGTGAACTGCGTGCGCTGGCACTGCGCGAAGGCATCGGCGTCATCCCTTATTACAGTCTCGCCTCCGGCTTTCTCACCGGCAAGTACCGCAGTACAGACGATCTCGCGCACAGCCGGCGCGGCCCCTTCATCGGTAAGTATCTCGACGAACGCGGCATGCGCATCCTCGCCGCCCTCGAACGGGTGGCCGAACGCCACCAGGCGGCCGTGGCCGAGATCGCATTGGCCTGGCTGCTCGCCCAGGAAGCCGTGACCGCCCCCATCGCCAGCGCCACCAGCCCGCACCAGCTCGACAGCCTGATTCGGGCTACGCAGCTCAGTCTGTCCGCCGACGATCTGAGGACACTCGATGAAGCCAGTGCCTGAAGCCCATCCATGCCCAGCCCGCGCAAATGCCGGACAAGCTCGGGTCGATGTCAGATCCGTCCCGGCAACACAGCCTCCTCCTTTCGTATTAAGCTTCCGTCTCGAATAGGAATTCCTCCTATTCACAGAATCTGTGGATAACTTTGTTGAAAAAGTATTGACAGCTCAGCAAGGGTCCTTTGCCGCCTGAAGATTTTCCTCTTTGGTCATATTCTGTTCACATCAGCAGACTGCGTAAAAACAAACACTTGCATTCGACATCGACAATGTGATGAATGTAAGCCTCGGCGCACGAAGACGGGGCTGCGCCCGCTGTAGGCGTACAGAGACTGTGCATAAACGCACTTGACGTTGCACTTCTGCCTCGTTCCGGGGCGCAGCCGTCCGATCGGCCGTCACGCCCCGCACCAGCGCTGCCCGGCTTCTGCCGCTGAGCCCGGGCATGATTCCCGGGTATAGTATGGAAGCCGGCGCAGGGATGGGGCCGCGCCGGCAGGTCCGACGATAAAAATAAAGCGAAGCTCATCTATGAAAAGCCTGTGGAACGATGCCGAAGCCGCCCGCTACGAGAACGACGGGGGCGAACTGGGGCTGCGCGTGTACACCTCGCGCCTGCTGGGACGGGAACCCTCACTGGTGCTGCACGGCGGCGGCAACACCTCGGTCAAGATCCGCGCACGCAACATCCTCGGCGAGGAAGAGGACCTGCTCTACGTCAAGGGCAGCGGCTGGGATCTGGAGACCATCGAGGCCGCCGGCTTCCCGCCGGTGCGGCTGACCCATCTGCTCGCGCTGGCGCGCCTGCCCGCGCTCAGCGACCCCGAAATGGTCAACGAGCTGCGCACGCACATGACCATCGCCAGCGCACCGACACCATCGGTCGAAGCCATTCTGCACGCCATCATTCCGCACAAATACGTCGACCACACCCATTCCGATACAGTGATCGCCATCACCAACAGCGTCGGCGGCGAAGCGCGCGCGCGCGAGATTTTCGGTGCCGACTGCGTCATCGTCCCCTACGTCATGCCCGGTTTCGACCTCGCCCGCCTGTGCGCCGAGCGCTTCGCCGCCCAGGCGAACGAACGCACCATCGGCATGGTGCTGCTCAATCACGGCATCTTCTCCTTCGGCGCCACGGCGCACGAAGCCTACGAGCGGATGATCGCGCTGGTCACGCGCGGCGAGGACTACCTGAAAAAGCACGGCGCCTGGGAACTCTCCTCCCCGCCGCCACAGCCACTGGCACCCGCACTGCGCCATGATATCGCCGCACTGCGCCTGGCCGCCTCGCGCACCGCTGGCTTTCCGCTGCTGCTCAGTTGCCACCAGGACGAGCGCAGCCTCGCCTTTGCCCAGCGCACGGATCTGGCTCGCATCGCGCAGCAGGGTCCGGCCACGCCCGACCACGTCATCCGCACCAAGCGCATCCCGATGCTGGGTCGCAACATTCAGCAGTATATCGATGACTATAAAGCCTATTTCTCGGAACACGAGCCGGCCGCGCGGGAGCGCAAGGCGATGCTCGACCCGGCGCCACGGCTGATCATCGATCCCGCGCTCGGCGTCTGCACACTGGGGCGCAGCGCACGCGATGCCGGCATCGTCGCCGACATCTACGAACACACCATCGAAGTCATCCTGCGCGCCGAGGCGCTCGGCGGCTACCGCGCGCTGCCGGCGCGGGACATCTTCGACGTCGAGTACTGGGATCTGGAACAGGCCAAGCTGAAACAGGCCGGCAAGCCGGCGCCGTTCGCCGGCGAAGTGGCGCTGGTGACCGGCGCCGCCTCGGGCATCGGTCTCGCCTGCGTCCAGGCGCTGCTGACACGCGGCGCGGCGGTGATCGGTCTGGATCTCGACGCCGGGGTCGCGGATGCCGTCAAGCATCCGTCCTGGCTCGGTCTCGTTTGCGACATCACCGACGAAACCGCCCTCATCGCGGCGATCGAGACCGGTGTGCGCCGCTTCGGCGGGCTCGACATGCTGGTCCTCAACGCCGGTGTATTCCCGCCGGGCTGCCGCATCGAAGCGCTTGACGGCGCCGCCTGGCGCCGCGTGCTGGCGGTGAATCTCGATGCCAATCTGACGCTGATGCGCGAAGCGCACGCGCTGCTCAAACTTTCCCCGCGCGGCGGCCGCGCGGTCGCCGTCGGCTCGCGCAACGTCGCCGCGCCCGGCCCCGGCGCAGCCGCATACTCCGCTTCAAAAGCCGCGCTCAACCAATTGATGCGCGTGGCTTCTCTCGAATGGGGAGCGGATGGCATCCGGGTCAACACCGTGCATCCCGACGCCGTCTTCGACACCGGCATCTGGACAGCCGAAGTGCTGCAGGCGCGCGCCGCCCATTACGGCCTCAGCGTGGAGCAGTACAAGACGCGCAACGTGCTCGGCACCGAAGTGCGCTCACGCGACGTCGGCGAACTGGTCGCCGAACTCTGCGGCCCGCTGTTCGCGCGCACCACCGGCGCGCAAATCCCCATCGACGGCGGCAACGACCGCGTGATCTGAAAACCGCCACTTGGCGCACAGACTTGCCGAGTGGTACGCAAAGTGCATAATAATCCCATGGAATACAAAGCATAAAACCATAAACGTTTCGTACAAAACCAAGCCAATGAACCGCGGCGTACCCGTGATGAACATCATTCCGATGAACCCCAAGGCTTACCGCCCGAACGCGCAGACTCCTGCGCCGGGCGGCGCCGGCAAAGTCATCGCGATCACCAGCGGCAAGGGCGGCGTCGGCAAGACCAACGTCACCAGCAATCTCGCCATCGCCCTCGCCAAGCAGGGTCATCGCGTCTGCATCTTCGACGCCGACACCAGCCTGGCCAACATCAACATCATCATGGGCGTGACGCCGCGCTACACCATCGAGCATCTGCTCAGCGGCGAACGCAGCGTGGAAGAGATTCTGGCGGAAGCGCCGCAGGGCGTGATGATCATCCCCGCCGCTTCGGGCATCGCCGAACTGGCGAGCCTCGACGACGCCAGCCGCGCACGCCTGATCGGCGCGCTGCAGACACTGGAAGAGAGTTTCGACTATCTGCTCATCGATACCGCCGCCGGCATCGGCGAATCGGTGCTCAGCTTCGTACGCTCGGCGCAGTACACCATCCTGGTGATCTCCACCGAACCCACCTCGCTGACCGACGCCTTCGCCCTGCTGCGCGTGCTCAAGCGCCAGGAACACGAACGTCCCGCCTACGTGCTGGTCAATATGGCGCTCAATTACGCCAACAGCATGGAGATCTACAAGCGCTTCGAGGCCGCGGTCCGCAAATACCTCGCAATGAAGGTGTACTATCTCGGCTATATCACTGACGACAAAGCCATAAAGATATCGGTTGGCCAGCAGCGCCCGGTGCTGCTCAACGATCCGGAAGCGCTCGCCAGCCGCTGCTTCACCACCCTCGCCGCGGTGCTCGCCAAGCAGTTCACCGCCACGCCGCCGCAGCACAGCTTCAGCGCCTGGTGGAGCGAACTGGCCGGCGATAGCCAGCAGTCACCGCAGACCAATGTCCGCGCCGCTGAGCCAGCGGCCCCGGCCGCCCCGGCTCCAGCCATTCCGGCGCCGCCCGCACCGCCGCAGCCACCCGAACCGATCGCAAGCCATATTCACGACGATCCCGAGTCGGCGCTGCAGGCGCTCGCTGAACGCGCCGCCGCCCTGCTCGCCGATGACGGCGCCGACGCCGATCGCTGCGGTGCCGTTCTCGCGCCGCTGCTCACACGCTACCTCGAACGCTTCCAGCGCCTGCCCATTGATTATCCAGGCGACCATCCGGACGATGAACCGGGCGCACTGCTGCGCCGCCTCGATCTGGACAAGCTGAGCGAATCGGAATTACGTGACTGGTCAGTCACATTGGAAAAACACTTCGAGCAGCGCTTCAAAAAGCCGCTGCGCGACGACAGCGCCACGCGCGCCGCGCTGCAGGACAAGCAGGATCGTTTGCTGCGGGAATACCGTGACATGGTCGCGCGCCTGGAAGCGCAGGAGACACTGCTTCACCAGACCCTCGACCGGCTCTACGCCTACATCGACAGTGAACTGCCCGAGGCACGGCGGCTGCGCACGCAGCTCGACGCCGACAAAGACGGGACCGCTCCGATCGGCCCCGACGTCAGCCGGGACATCTGCTAAGGAACCAGCGGGGCCGGACCCTTTCAGCCCCTTTCAGAACTCTTCATGGGGGTCTGACCCTTTAGATATCAGCAGATATCAGCGCCCGGCCAGCGCGCGCCTGACCGTCTCGCCGATCAGCGCCGGCGACTGCGTGGTGAACACGCCCGCCGCTTCCAGCGTCACATACTTCTCCGCCGCCGTACCGGTACCGCCGCTGATGATGGCGCCGGCATGACCCATGCGCCGCCCGGGCGGCGCGGTGACGCCGGCGATATAGGCCGCCACCGGCTTGGAGACATGGGCGCGGATGTATTCGGCCGCCGCTTCCTCGGCGACGCCGCCGATCTCGCCGACCAGGATGATGGCCTCGGTCTGCGGATCCTGCTCGAACAGCGCCAGACAATCGATGAAGCTCATGCCCGGAATCGGATCGCCGCCGATGCCGATGCAGGTGCTCTGCCCCAGCCCGAGATCGCTGGTCTGCTTCACCGCCTCGTAGGTCAGCGTGCCCGAGCGCGACACGATGCCGATGCGGCCGGGCAGATGGATGGCGCCGGGCATGATGCCGATCTTGCACGCGCCCGGCGTGATGATGCCGGGGCAGTTCGGTCCGATCATGCGCACACCGCGTTCCTTGAGCACCTGCACCACCTCGATCATGTCGAGTGTCGGGATGCCCTCGGTGATGCAGACGATCAGTTCGATACCGGCATCGGCCGCTTCGAGTATGGCGTCCTTGCAGCCCGGCGCCGGCACGTAGATCACCGAGGCCTCCGCCCCGGTCGCCCGCACCGCGTCGCGCACGGTGTCGAACACCGGCAGGCCGAGATGGGCCTGCCCGCCCTTGCCCGGCGTCACCCCGCCGACCATGCGTGTGCCGTAGGCCAGCGCCTGCTCGGTGTGGAAGGTACCCTGCTTGCCCGTAAAGCCCTGGCAGATGACGCGCGTATCCTTGTCGACCAGCACGCTCATGACGCCGTCTCCCGCACCGCCGCGACCACGCGCTCGGCAGCCTCGGCGAGACCGGCGGCGGCGATGATGGTCAGCCCGCTGCTCTCGAGCAGGGCGCGGCCCTGCTCGGCATTGGTACCTTCCAGGCGCACCACCACCGGAATGCGGATGCCGACCTCGGTGACCGCGCCGATGATGCCCTCGGCGATGATGTCGCAGCGCACGATGCCGCCGAAGATATTGACCAGCACGCCGCGCACCTGGCTGTCCGCCAGAATGATCTTGAACGCTTCAGTCACGCGCTCTTTGGTCGTACCGCCGCCGACGTCGAGAAAGTTCGCCGGACGCCCGCCCGAGAGTTTGATCAGGTCCATGGTCGCCATCGCCAGGCCGGCGCCGTTGACCATGCAGCCGATATCGCCGTCGAGCGCGATGTAGTTGAGATCGGCGGCGCGTGCGCGCACCTCGCGCGAATCCTCCTGGCGCGGATCGCGCATGGCGAGCAGTTCGGCCTGGCGGTAGAGCGCATTGTCGTCGACGTTGATCTTGGCGTCGATGCACAGCAGCTCACCGCCGCGGGTGAGCACCAGCGGATTGACTTCGAGCAGCGCCAGATCGCGCTCGCGGAAAGCGCGCGCCAGGCCGGTCGCGATGACGCCGAACTGGCGGAACGCCTCACCCTTGAGGCCAAGCGCGAAGGCGATCTCGCGACACTGATAGGGCTGCAGCCCGGCGAGCGGATCGACCACCGCGCGCAGAATCTTTTCCGGCGCGCTCGCCGCCACCGTTTCGATATCCACTCCGCCCTCGCGCGAGGCCATCAGCACCACGCGGCGCAGCGCGCGGTCGACGACCAGGCCGAGATAGAACTCGGCGGCGATGTCCGACGGCGCTTCCACCAGCACGGCATCGACCGGCTTGCCGGCCTCCCCGGTCTGATGCGTCACCAGACGCGAACCGAGCAGGGACTCGATCGTCCGCAGCGCCTCGCCACGGTCCGCCGTCAGCTTCACCCCGCCCGCCTTGCCGCGGCCGCCGGTGTGCGCCTGCGCCTTGATCACCCAGGGCCCGGCGCCGAAGGCATCCAGCGCCGCTTCGGCCTCCTGCGCCGTCGCCGCGACGCGAAAGCCCGGCACCGGCACGCCGTAGCGCGCCAGCAGGGTTTTTGCCTGATATTCGTGGAGATTCATGTAAGTCAGCGTCCGCCTCTGGCCATCCAGCCGGCAGTATGAACAAGGAGAATTGCCGGAGCAAGCCGGCGCGGATGCTGACGTCGTTACGCGCTCACCGCCTGCGCCGGCAGCGGCGCACCGATCGCAGTCCGCTGCCGGTCGAGGCCGTTGAACAGCGCCTTGATCGCCGCCGCCACAATGCTGCGATCGACCCCCACACCGAAAATAGCGGGCCGCTCATCGATCTGCATTTCGATATAGCAGGCCGCCTCGGCCGCCGACCCGGCGCCGATGGCGTGCTCGTGATAGCCGATCACCCGCACCTCATCGCCGATCGCCGCCACCGCGGCTTCGATGGGGCCACCGCCGCTGCCCGTGGCGCGGCGTCGTCGACCGTCCCGAAGATAGTCGATCGTCACCTCCGTCGCACCGGCTTCGCCGGCGCGGCTGACCACCGCCACGTCGAGCAACTGCCAGGAGGTATCGCGGCGCAGATATTCGCGCTCGAACAGGGCGTAGATGTCGGCACTGGTCACCTCGCGCCCGACCTCGTCGGCGTAGCGTTTGACCACCCGGCTGAACTCGATCTGCAGCCGGCGCGGCAGCTCCAGACCATACTGCTGCTGCAGGAGAAAGCTGACACCGCCCTTGCCGGATTGGCTGTTGACCCGCACCACGGCCTCATAGCCGCGCTGCAGATCCGCCGGGTCGATGGGCAGATAGGGCACTTCCCATATGTCTCCCGGGGCATCGCCCGGGCGGCGCTGCGCAAAGCCTTTCTTGATCGCATCCTGATGGGATCCGGAGAAGGCGGTGAACACCAGTTCGCCGGCATAGGGATGACGCGGATGCACGGGCAGTTGGTTGCACTCCTCCACCACGCGGCGGATCGCCTCGATGCGGGAGAAGTCGAGTCCCGGATGAATGCCCTGGGTATAGAGATTGAGCGCCAGCGTCACCAGATCGACATTGCCGGTGCGCTCGCCGTTGCCGAACAGGCAGCCCTCGACCCGGTCCGCCCCGGCCATGATGGCCAGCTCCGCCGCCGCCACCGCGGTGCCGCGATCGTTGTGCGGATGCACGCTCAGCACGATGCTGTCGCGGCGGGCGAGATGCCGGTCCATCCATTCGATCTGGTCCGCATAGGTATTGGGCGTGGCCATCTCTACCGTCGCCGGCAGATTGATGATCATCGGGCGGGCCGGGGTCGGCTGCCAGATGGCGCTGACCGCATCGCACACCTCTCTGGCGAATTCCAGTTCGGTGCCGGAGAACACTTCCGGGGAATACTGATAGACCCATTCGGTCTGCGGCCGGGCATCGGTCAGTTCCTTGATCCAGCGCGTCCCCTGCTCGGCAATCGCCTTCACGCCATCCCGGTCGGTGTTGTAGACGATGCGCCGGAACTGCGGAGCGATCGGGTTGTACATGTGCACGATGGCACGCCGTGCGCCGTGCAGCGATGCCATGGTGCGTTCGATCAGATCGCGCCGCGCCTGCGTCAGCACCTCGATGGTGACGTCGGCGGGAATGCGGTCCTCCTCGATCAGGCGGCGGACGAAATTGAAGTCGGTGTCGGAAGCGGCCGGGAACGCCACTTCGATTTCCTTGAAGCCGATCTCCACCAGCATGTCGAAAAACCGCAGCTTGGTTTCCACCGACATCGGATCGATCAGCGACTGGTTGCCATCGCGCAGATCGGTGCTCATCCACACCGGCGGCCGCTCGATCACGCGCCCGGGCCAGCGGCGATCCGGCAGATCGATGGGCGCGAAGGCGCGGTACTTGGAAGCGGGCGTGGCAATCATGGCATTCTCCGGCCGGCAGGCGTTGGGTGATGGCACCAGTCTAACGCCGATCGAACGGGGATTTATTGCCATATCAAGCTTGAAATCCTGATTTATAGCAATTAAATTTCAATAATTACAATTAATGGGAAATATTATGAATATCGACACCTACGATAAAGCCATTCTCCAGCGCCTGCAGCGCGATGGGCGGATCTCCAACCAGGATCTGGCCGAAGCGGTCAACCTCTCGCCCTCACCCTGCCTGCGCCGGGTACGCCGGCTGGAGGAAGAGGGCATCATCGAGGGCTACCGCGCCCAGCTGAACGCCCGCAAGCTCGGCCTCAATCTGATGGCCCTGATCCAGATCAGCATGGACCGGCACACCGCCGAACGCTTCGCGCACTTCGAGCACACGGTGGCGCTCTACCCGGAAGTATTGGAATGCCACCTGATCACCGGGCAAGCCGCCGATTACCTGCTCAAAGTGGTGGTGGAGGATATGGATGCCTACCAGCAGTTCCTGCTCAACAAGATCACCCGCATCGATGGCGTGACGGGTGTGCATTCTTCCTTCGTGCTCAAATCTCCCGTCAACGGCGGCGCCCTGCCGCTTTGAAGGACGGTCGCCGTCACGGCCGGCGGAATGAAATGGGGTTGCTCCGGCAGATCGTACAGTTCATAGCGGGTACTGGCGCTCCCGCACTGATCAGCGGCGGCTCGGCCGCAGTGCTTGTCGAGCCCGCCGAGAAAGCGGCCGCTGCGAACTCCAACCGGTCCGCAGATGCCGCTTCGAAATGCACATAACAACGTCGTCCGGCGAGGCCTCAACCCGACCCCGCTTGGGTTTATGGCGT
>CAYLYS010000012.1:0-27349 GCA_964388175.1 uncultured Chromatiales bacterium
TGTCGGCCTCGGTGGAGCTGCGCTGCGCGCCCGTCGCGCCAGCGCTTCCCCAGCGCCAGCCCAGCACCTGCGGAAGATCTTCGCCGTGCTCGTTGATGTAGCGCCGGTGCTCGAGCAACAGGTCGCCGATCGCCTGCCGCGCATAGGCGACACGCGGCCTGAGTGCAGGCAGGCGTTCGATGAGATTGAGGATCAGGTTGAAGCGGTCGATCCTGTTGAGCACGCACATGTCGAAGGGTGTGGTGGTGGTGCCCTCCTCCCGGTAGCCGTGCACGTGGAAATTCGGCTGGTTCGTGCGGCGATAGATGAGCCGGTGGATGAGCCACGGATAGCCGTGGAAGGCGAAGATCACCGGCTTGTCCACCGTGAACAGCGCGTCGAACTCGGCGTCGGTGAGTCCGTGCGGATGGTCCTGCGGCGACTGCAGCTTCATGAGGTTCACCACGTTGACCACGCGGATACGCAGCTCCGGCAGGTGCTGGCGCAGCAGGTCCACAGCGGCCAGCGTCTCGAGCGTGGGCACGTCGCCGCAGCAGGCCAGCACCGCGTCGGGCTCGCCACCCCGGTCGTTGCTGGCCCACTCCCAGATCCCGATGCCCGCCGTGCAGTGCCGCACGGCCTCTTCCATGGAAAGCCACACGGGCGCCGGCTGCTTGCCGGCCACCACCACGTTCACGTAGTCGCGGCTGCGCAGGCAGTGGTCGGTGACCGACAGCAGGCAGTTGGCGTCCGGCGGCAGGTAGACCCGCACGATCTCCGCCTTCTTGTTGACCACGTGGTCGATGAACCCCGGGTCCTGGTGCGAGAAGCCGTTGTGGTCCTGGCGCCAGACGTGCGAAGTAAGCAGGTAGTTGAGCGAGGCGATGGGCCGCCGCCACAGCACTTCATTGCTCACCTTCAGCCATTTCGCATGCTGGTTGAACATCGAATCGATGATGTGAATGAACGCCTCGTAGCATGAGAACAGGCCGTGACGCCCGGTCAGCAGATAGCCTTCCAGCCAGCCCTGGCAAGTGTGCTCGCTGAGGATCTCCATCACCCGCCCGTCGGGCGCGAGGTGATCGTCCTCGGGCAGGCGCTCGGCGAGCCAGGTGCGCGCCGTCACTTCGTACAGCGCCGACAGACGGTTCGAGCTGTTCTCGTCGGGGCCGAAGACGCGGAAGTTCTGCTGCGCCTCGTTGAGCGCCATGACGTCGCGCAGCAGCTTGCCCATGATGCGCGTCGCCTCGGCGGTCACCGCACCCGGGCTTGCCACCGTCACGGCGTGGTCCCGGAAATCGGGCATGCGCAGATCCTTGAGCAGCAGGCCGCCATTGGCATGCGGGTTGGCGCCCATGCGGCGCGCGCCCGTGGGCGCGAGCGCCGCGAGTTCCGGGCGCAGCACGCCGTGCTCGTCGAACAATTCCTCGGGACGGTAGCTCTTCATCCAGACTTCGAGCAGGCGCAGATGGTCGGGATTCTTGCTCAGCGCGGAAAACGGCACCTGATGTGAACGCCAGTAGCCCTCGACCTTCTCGCCGTCGACCTCGCGCGGCCCGGTCCAGCCCTTGGGCGTGCGCAGCACGATCATCGGCCAGCGTGGCCGCGACAGATCGCCCTCCTCGCGCGCGCGGCGCTGGATGCCGCGGATGCGCGCGTATATCTCGTCGAGCGTCGCGGCCATGATGCCATGCATGGTCTCGGGATCGGAACCTTCCACGAACCAGGGTTCGTAACCGTAGCCGATGAACAGATCGCGCAGTTCCTCGTGGCTGATGCGCGCGAGCACGGTGGGATTGGCGATCTTGTAACCGTTCAGATGCAGGATCGGCAACACCGCACCGTCGCGCGCCGGGTTGAGGAATTTGTTGGAGTGCCAGGCGGCGGCAAGCGGTCCGGTCTCGGCCTCGCCGTCGCCGATCACGCAGCAGGCGATGAGATCGGGATTGTCGAACACCGCGCCGTAGGCGTGCGACAGGGAGTAGCCGAGTTCGCCGCCTTCATGTATCGAGCCCGGCGTCTCGGCGGTGACGTGACTGCCGACGCCGCCGGGAAAGGAGAAGCGCCGAAACAGCAGGCGCATGCCTTCTTCATCCTGCGTGACTTCGGGATAGAGCTCGGTATAGCTGCCTTCGAGCCAGGTATTGGCGACCAGCCCCGGGCCGCCGTGGCCGGGGCCGGCGATGTAGATCGCATCGAGGTCATGAGCGCGGATCAGGCGGTTCATGTGCACATAGATGAAATTGAGCCCCGGCGTGGTGCCCCAGTGTCCGAGCAGGCGCGGCTTTACATGCGCGATCTCGAGCGGCTCGCGCAGCAGCGGGTTGGCCAGCAGATAGATCTGTCCGACGGAAAGATAATTCGCCGCCCGCCAATAGGCGTCCATGACGCGCAGTTCATCGGCCGTCAGGGCCACCACCTTGCTGTCACTCCTGATATCCATGGCAATCTCCTCTGCGTACTGTTCTTTCCCTATCGCCGCCGGGCTTACTTCATCGACTCAGGGTTGATGGGGGGACTCAGGACTGGTGGCGCAAACGCCACGCCGATTCGGCGATCACCCGCGCCTCGTCGACCGGCTGCACCCATACCTCGATCGCACTCGCATCCGTGCTGATGCGCGCCTGCACCGCCACCGCCTGCGCGTTGCGCGCATCGTCCAGTTCGATACCGAGCGCGTCCAGTCCGCGCAGGATGCGCTGGCGCACCAGCGGCAGATGTTCGCCCGCACCGCCGCCGAAGACAATGCCGTCCGCCCCGCCGAGCGCGGCGATGTAGGCGCCGATGTATTTGCGCACCCGGTAGCAGAAAGCTTCGACGGCCAGATCCGCGCGCGGCTCGCGGCTGGCCAGCAGTGCGCGGAAATCGCCGCTGACGCCGGACATGCCGAGCAGGCCGCTTTCCCGCGTCAGCATGCGCTCCAGTGTATCGAGATCGATACCGGTGCGCTGCAGATGGATCAACAGTCCGGGATCGATGTCGCCGCCGCGCGTCGCCATCATCAGGCCCTCGAGCGGCGTATAGCCCATGGAGGTGTCGACCGAGCGCCCGCCGTCGATCGCGGCCGCCGAACAACCCGCCCCCAGTTGCAGCGTGACGATACGCCCGCCCCGCGGCAGATCCGCGCGCAGCGCGCACCAGGCGCGCCACATCGCTTCGTGTGCCAAACCGTGAAAACCGTAGCGACGCAGTCCATGCGCCGCCGTCACGGCCGCAGGCAGCGCATAGGCAGCGGCATGCGCCGGCAGATCGGCGTGGAAAGCGGTATCGAACACCGCCAGCTGCGGCAACGACGGCCCGAACAGTGTACGGCTGACGTCGTACCACGCCAGTGCCGGCGGATTGTGCAGCGGCGCCAGCGGAACACAACGCTCGATCTCCTCACGCACCACGGCATCGATGAAACTGGGCGCATTCAGACGGCCGCCGTGCACGAAGCGATGCGCGACCAGTGCCGGCTCGACCCCCATCTCGTCCAGCAGGGCCCGCAGCGGCGCGGATGCGGGCGCGCAGTCCTCATGACGCACTTCGCGGAGACGCTCCAGGCCGTCAGCCATGGCGCGGAAAAGCGTCAGACGCACCGAAGAACTGCCTGCATTCACGATCAGATAAACGACATCTTCCATGGCCGGCTCCACCCTCTCCCGACAATCCAGTCCCGATGGTAATCAAAACCCCCGGCCATTGCCTGCGGAGATGTTTCCCGGCCCAGGATCGGATATTTATTAATTTTAAAAATCAATAAGATATAATCTCTCCATGTGATCGGCGTCGCAATTCCGGCTCGATTCGGCTAGAATTGCTCCCGCAGCAGGCGAACGCGCAGCCCTCGGCGCGCAGACCAAAGAATCGCCTCACGAAACGCACTCGTGAACCCAGGCCGGCCATGCGCAAGCAAGGCCAGGCACCGAAGCAGCCCGTCCGGGCGGCTTCCCAACGGTTCATATCTGAAACACATATCGGGCGACGCCATCAGCGCTCTGCCCCGACGAACGGACAACATCGCCAGCGCCCGGAGGGCGCGACACGGGATCGGGCAAACCCCGGCGCCTAACGGCAGACCCCGTGTATTGCGAAAATTCGCAACCCGAACGGGCGCGGATCAAGGTTTAATGCGGTATGCCTGCCCGGCTGGTTCAGCCGGAAACGGCGCCCATTGAAAACGATGTTCCAGTGAGAGGCAGCGACCCGATCGGGCTTTGCCCCGGCAGCCGCCGATGGCGGCGGGCGGATTCCGATCCCGTGACAGACCGCACCCGGTTTCCGATACGTCGGGTCCGGTTTGCAGTCGAGGAAACGGGATAGCGGGAAGAATGGCGGAGAGGGTGGGATTCGAACCCACGTGGGGCGTAAACCCCCAACCGATTTCGAGTCGGTGCCGGTGTGACCGCTTCGGTACCTCTCCGGAACGCCGGGCCGCGCCCGACGCGGCGCCATTATATAGGAATTCTGCGCCCAGATGGTAAGACCTATGCGCAAGAAAATATCAGACTGGCTGTTCAGGCTCGCCATGGGCGTTTTTCCCATTGCGACCGCTGTCGCGCTCACCGGCTATGGCCAGCCGCCGACGACGCTGGAACACATCGTCCGCAGTGGTGAGCTGGTCGTCGTCACCCAGGTCGGCCCCACCACCTATTACGAAGACGGACAGGGCGCCGCCGGCTTCGAATACGATCTCGTACGCATGTTCGCCGACCATCTCGGCGTCGAACTCAGACTCGTCGTACCCGATCAGACCGACGCCATCCTGCCCATGATCATGCACCGGGAGGCACACCTGGCCGCCGCCGGGCTGAGTGTCACGCCCGAGCGCGCGCAGCAGGTTCGTTTCGGCCCCAGCTACCACGAGGCCACGCAGCAACTGGTATACCGCCGTGGCGTCAAGCGTCCGGATGACCTGCACGATGTTTCCGGCGCGGTGATGTCGGGCGTGCGGCACGCGGCGCTGATCGAACGGCTGGGCACGGAATACCCCACGGCTTCCTGGCAGGCGATGCCCGGCCTCGAAACCGGCGACCTGCTGGCCAAGCTGTGGCAACAGGAAGTGCCTTTCATCATCGCCGACTCGAATGAAGTGAAGATCAGCCAGCGCTATTATCCCGAACTGCGCGTCGCCTTCGATCTGGGTGAACCCCAGCCGCTGGCCTGGGCCTTCCCCCACAGCAGAGACGACAGCCTGCCGCAGGCGGCGGCGGCATTCTTCGAACAGATCAGGAACAGCGGCCAGCTCGAGCAACTGCGCGAGCGCTATTACGGCCACGTCGACGAATTCGACTACGTCGGCATACGCCGCTTCATGCGCCACGTCGATCAGCGTCTGCCCCAATACGCCGACACCTTCCGTGCGGCCGCCATCGAGCACGGACAGGACTGGCGCCTGCTCGCGGCGGTCGGGTATCAGGAATCGCTGTGGAATCCCAAGGCGGTTTCACCGACCGGCGTGCGCGGCATCATGATGCTGACCATCCGCACCGCCGCCGAGCTCGGCATCGACGACCGTATCGATCCGGACAACAGTATCCGCGGTGGCGCACGTTACCTGGAACAGATCCTCAAGCGCCTGCCCTCGCACATCGATGAACCGGATCGCACCTGGCTCGCTCTCGCCGCCTACAATGTCGGCTACGGTCACCTGGAAGATGCGCGTGTCATCACCCGCATGCGCGGCGGCAATCCCGACCGCTGGATGGACGTGAAGGAAAATCTGCCGCTGCTGACGCAGAAGCAGTGGTACAAGGATACGCGCTACGGCTATGCGCGCGGTCACGAGGCAGTGGAATACGTGCAGAATATCCGTGGCTACTACGACATGCTGGTATGGCAGACGACGCGTCGCGATGCACCGGTCGATGCGCCGATCAATGCGGCAGTACAACCTGAAACCACGATTGCGATTTCAGTGCCGCCGCAGCGCACGCCCCTGAGACAGATGGCGTCCTTGCCCTCGGCGGCGCCGCTGTAACCCGCCGCGCGCTTCAAGCCTAATCAAACAAACTCAAACCTGACCCCGCCGCGCTAGCCGCCGAGGCGGTGCTGGCGGATGCGCTGCAGCAGGCCGTCGGCCGCCGCTTCAATCATATCGAGCACACGCTCGAAACCAGCCATGCCGCCATAATAGGGATCGGGCACCTCGTCCACGCCGAGGTGAGGCGCATAACTCAGGAACAACTCCACCCGCTCGCGGCGATGCGCGGGACAGCGCTCCTCGACCAGTTCCAGATTCTCCCGATCCATGACCAGGATGTGATCGAAAGTCTCGAAATCGTCCACTTCGATGCGACGCGCGCGCTGCGTGCTGAGATCGATGCCGCGCCGCAGCGCGGCGGCGCAGGCGCGCGGATCGGGCGGGTTGCCGATGTGATAGGCATGGGTGCCGGCCGAATCGACGAGCACGCGGTCATCGAGCCCGTGCCGCCTGATCAGCGCGGAGAAAACACCTTCCGCCGTCGGCGAGCGGCAGATGTTGCCCATGCAGATAAAAAGAACGCGAACAAGCTGCTGATTTTCCATAAGAAACCCGAGAAAAAACGGCTCGAAGACAAGCGGATGCAACTATTATAGATCAAACAGTTACATGATGGTTAAAACCCCGGCACCACCCGGCAGCGGAAACGCAATGCCTCAATGCGCTCTCTATCCAATGCACTCTGCCTAGATCAGAGCACATCAGGCATCGGTCTCAGCGGATGTCTTCACATCCAAGTGCCGGCAACAATCGCCGCGCATGATCGTCCGCAACCATGATCGGGCGTTCAACGGCCAGGTAGCGGCCCAACGCACATCCTTGCCATGCCCCGGAAAAATCGGTGGTTCGTCGCTAATCGGCGACGGTGTTTTACACCTGTCGCGCCTTTTCGCGCACACCATTGGGCGACTATACTCACCGCAGTTCCGGGTGATCCCGGAAGCCGATCTCTAGCAACAGTCAACGAATATACGTGCGGATTTCTCCCAGTATCAAGACAGCCATACTGTCGCTTTCGCTCCTGCTCGGCGCTTGTGCTTCCAACGATCTGCTGATCGAGCGTGAGCTCGCAACGATCGAAACGCGGCTGGCATCGATCGACGCCAGGCTTGCCAATGCCGAGCATTATCAGCGTGAGAGCCATGCGGTTCTGGCGCGGCAGCAGCACGAGGGCTTCTCCACGCTCACGGACAGGACGATCGCGGAAGTCGACCGCCTCGTGCGCGAGCGACCGCCGATTCCGATCCTGATCAGGGAACCCTTGCCTGTCGTCGAGGAAGCGAGCAAAGAGAAACCGATCAAGGACGCGCCACGCGCCGCCGAATCCGGTGCAAAGATCGCCGGCAAGCAACTGGTCGGCAGCATCGAGCAGGCACATCTATCCCCGCCGGGAATCATACTGCAAGCGCGCATCGACACCGGTGCCGAATCATCCTCGCTCGATGCCCGCGAAATCAGTGAGTTCAAGCGTGACGGCAACACCTGGGTCCGGTTTCGCATCATGGATGCGAACAACGATCAATCCGTGGAAATCGAACGCCGGGTCGTGCGCCACGTGCGCATTCTCCAATCCTCGACGAATGAATCGGAGCGCCGCCCGGTCGTCAGACTGCGGGTTGCGATCGGTTCTCATGCCCAGGTCGCCGAGTTCACCCTGTCCGACCGCGAGCATCTCAACTATCCCATCTTGATCGGCCGTAACGTGCTCACGGACGTCATGATCGTGGACGTGAGCCGGTCTCACATCGCGCCGCTCGTCAATGGGCGGGCCGGTAGTGAGCCGGCCGCCGCACGATAATGTCACGCTCCATTTTCCGCGGCCTGATCCTGCTACTGATCCTTGCCGGTTTGCTGACGGCGTGGCTGCGACACGCCGACACCGGCATGCCCTTTCTTCCCGGCAAACAGACGTCGACCTGGATCGTCGAAGCAAAGATCGACTTTGTCGCCAACGGCCCGGTCATGCTCAGCCTGAACATACCCGACCGCCCACCCGGATTCCGGGTCTTTTCGGAGCAGACCGCATCGCCCGGCTACGGCTTCTCGATCGTCGAGCATGACGGGCGGCGCCGCGGCGAATGGTCTATCCGCCACGCCGACGGCCCGCAGACGCTTTACTACAAGGTCCATCTCGTGCCGGACAAGGACATGGCGGACGCCAATGCAGCGCCTCCGCGCACGCCGCTGGGCGACGTGTTCTGGGAGGAACCCGAGGCCACGGCAGCCGGGCAACTGCTCGCGGGCGCCCGCGCGCGCTCCAGCACGCCGGAAAGCATGGCGCGGGAAATCATCCGCGAACTGACGACTACCGATCCCTCACAGAACGCGGCGCTCCTGCTGGCGAATCGCCAGCGCATCTCGCTCATCGCCCGACTGCTGACCGACGCGGGCATCCCGGCCCGGATCTCGATGGGTCTGCTCCTGCAGGATGCGCGACGCAATCAGGGTCTCGTCCCAGTGATCGAGATCTTCACCGGCGAGCGCTGGCTCGCATTCGATCCGGAAACGGGGAACCAGGGCACGCCCGAGAACCTGCTGCTGTGGCATCGGGGCGACCGGTTTCTGACCGACCTCGTCGGCGGCTCCGGCACTCACGTCAGTTTCTCGATGATCCGCCGCGCCATGCCGATGGTCGATCTCGGCTCGGCTTCGCACGAGGCCAGCCGTTTCAGCCTGCTCAGTATCCACCAGCTGCCCATCGAGGAGCAGAGTGTCTTCAAACAGCTGCTGTTACTTCCGATCGCGGCCCTGGTGACCGTATTCATGCGCATCCTGATCGGGCTGCGCACGTCCGGCACGTTCATGCCCATCCTGATCGCGTTCGCGTTTCTGCAGACATCCTTGCTGCCGGGCCTGACGAACTTCATTTCCATCGTCGGCATCGGTCTGCTGCTGCGCAGCTACCTCTCCCATCTCAATCTGCTGCTCGTCGCCCGCATTGCGACGATCATCGTCATCGTCGTATTCCTGATGGGTGCGATGAGCCTCATCGGCTATCAGCTCGGCTTCAACACCAGCATGACGATCGCCTTCTTCCCGATCATCATCATCGCCTGGACCATCGAGCGCATGTCGATCCTGTGGGAAGAGGAAGGCCCGCGCGAAGTGTTCATTCAGGGCACGGGCAGCCTGACGGTCGCCATCGCCGCCTTCGTGCTGATGCAGAACCCCGTGGTCGGCCACCTCAGCTTCAATTTCCCCGAACTCAATCTGGTGGTCATCGCGCTGATCATGGTCATCGGCAAGTACACCGGTTATCGCCTGCTCGAACTGCATCGCTTCCGTGCCATGGAGGAGCGCACCTGATGAGCTGGTCGAGTCCGTCGCGGCTGAAGGCGCTCGGCGTCGTGGGCATGAACTGCAGAAACATCGAGTTCGTGAGCAAGTACAATGATCGTCGCCTGTATCCGCTGGTCGACGACAAGCTCAAGACCAAGCTCCTCGCCCATGAACACGGACTGACGACCCCGGAACTGCGCTTCGTCATCCGCTGGCAGCACGAGATTCGCCACCTCGCGCACCGTCTGGAGGGACTGGACGGTTTCGCCATCAAGCCCGCCCGCGGTTCCGGCGGCAAAGGCATCCTGGTCGTGACCGGGCGGCGCGGCGATCGCTTCGTGAGGTCCTCGGGCAAGGAAATCAGCATCGAGGATCTTGGGCGACATCTGTCGAACGTGCTCGTGGGCCTCTACTCCCTGGCCGGCAGTCCGGATACCGCGATCATCGAGGATCTGATCCGCCTCGATCCGCGCTTCGAAGGTTACTCCCACGAGGGCATCCCGGATGTCCGCATCATCGTCTTCCGCGGCTACCCGGTGATGGCGATGCTGCGGCTGGCAACACACGTCTCGGACGGCAAGGCGAATCTTCATCAGGGAGCGGTCGGCGTCGGACTGGACATCGCCACCGGCAATGGCATCCACGCCGTGCATTTCGGACGCCGGGTGCTGACGCATCCGGACACCGGCATGCTGCTCAACCGTATCAGCACACCCTACTGGTCCACCTTGCTGACACTCGCCGCCCGCTGCTACGAGATGACCGGCCTCGGCTACATCGGCGCGGATATCGTGCTGGACCGCGACCGGGGACCGGAGCTACTGGAGCTCAATGCCCGTCCCGGTCTTTCCATTCAGGTCGCCAATGGCTGTGGCCTGCTGCCGAGGCTTAGGCACATCGAATCGCTGACCACTCCCGCACTTTCACCGGAACAACGCGTCGAGTACGCGATGCAGGCGTTCGCGGACCGCAGCGTGTCATCGACCGGCGGGCGAGCCGCGGCAGAACCCTATACCTCCCCTCCGCACGCGAACGCCGGCTGAACCGGAGACGCTAGACGCTCATCGGCGGTACCAGGAACAGGCGTCCTCGAATCCGGTCCTGAATCCGATCCCAAGGGCGGTCGGCTGCTTTGCCATATGCCCCGGCCGACCGCGCGCATATTCCCCCTGAGTCTGCCTGCAGAGCCCCGGACATGAAGGAAATTCCGGCGCGTGTAGACAAGCATGACATGATGTACGACCATGGTATCAAGCTACTGATCGCAGGGGTCATCGTGGATCGACAGGATATGGCTGAAACGGGCATGACGTCCGCATTGCCGGCACTCATCGGACGACGCGTGCGCCACAAGGGCGAACTCTACGAGGTTTTCGAGATCCTGGAGCACGACCCTCCGGCGCTGGTGCTGCGGAGCGAGGCCCATCTGAGCGTCCAGTCCGACCAGCACGGCGAAGCCCATCGGCGCGTTCCGCAGACCGTTACCGTACCCATCCTGCTCAATCCCGATCGTCATCCCGATCTCGCGCGCATGGAGATCGAGTTGCTGGAACCGCGCCCGACGGTGAACGCCATCAGCGCCTAGGCCCGCCCGGCCTGTTCCTACGCCGTGCTTTTCGCTTGCTGCAGTGCCGCCAGATCCTGCGGTGTATCGACGCCCGCGCCCGGCAAGACGCGCGCGACACCGACACGGATACGCCGTCCGTGCCACAGCGCCCGCAGTTGCTCCAGCGCCTCCAGGCGTTCGAGCTCGCACGGCATCCAGCTCACGTACTCGCGCAGGAACCCGGCGCGATAGGCATACAGGCCGACGTGCCGATGATGCGTCGACGGCCCCGGCAGCACGCGCTCGCCGCCGGCAAACGCGTCGCGCACCCAGGGTATGGGCGCGCGGCTGAAGAAAATCCCGTAACCGGCGGCATCACGCACCACCTTGACTACATTGGGATCGAACAGTTCCTCCGCGGTGGTGATCGGCGTGCACAGCGTCGCGATGTCGGCAGCGCCGTCGCCGGCGATGTCGCCCGCCACCTGCGCCAGCAGCAAGGGCGGCATGTGCGGCTCGTCGCACTGCAGATTGACGACGACGCGATCGTCGGCGAAGCGCATGAGCCGCGCCACTTCGGCGATGCGGTCGGTGCCGGAAGCATGCGCGGTGTCGGTCATGCACACCTCGGCGCCGAACGCGCCGGCGACGCGTGCGATGCGCTCGTCATCGGTGGCGACGATCACCACCTGCGCCCCGCTCGCCATCGCGCAGCGCCAGGCATGCTCGACCAGCGGACGTCCATCGAGTTCGCGCAACGGCTTGCCGGGCAGGCGGCTCGCCGCGTAGCGCGCCGGAATGACGACGGTGAAGCTCACACTTCCTCTTCCGGCGCCAGCCGGCGCGCTTCTTCCTCCAGCATGACCGGAATGCCGTCACGCACCGGATAGGCCAGCCGGTCCGCCTTGCAGATCAGCTCGTCCTTGTCACGCTGGTAAATGAGCGGACCCTTGCAAATCGGGCAGGCGAGAATGTCCAACAGTCTTTTATCCATGTGTATTCGCTCCAGAGCAGACTATTTCGTCATCCCGGCGCTGCCGTGACGCGCCTCGGCGCGCAGACCGCGCAGCGTGGTCAGCAGGCGCGACTCCAGACGCTCATGCGGATGCGCATCGACGGGCAGGTACCAGCAGTTCTCCCCGCAGAAACGCCGGCACTTGACCGCGTCCTTCTCCGTCATCACCACCGGCAGATCGTCGCCGAAATCGATGTCCTGCGCCGAGAAGGCGTGATGATCGGGGAAAGCATGCTCGATGACGGTGAAACCGAGCTGTTTCAACTGGCGAAAGAAACGGTCCGGATGGCCGATCCCGGCTACCGCATGCACGCGGCGCTCGGCAAAGTTCTCGACCGCGCAGCGGCGCTCCTCGTGGCGGACATTGCGCAGATCGCCCGCGCGCAGGGTCATCGGGAATTCACGCCGCAGCGCCGACCCGCCGTTGACCACCAGGAAATCGGCCTTCTCCAGCCGTGACACCGGCTCGCGCAGCGGACCGGCCGGCAGGCACCAGCCATTGCCGAAACGCCGGACGCCGTCGATCACCGCGATCTCGATATCGCGCGCCAGCGCGTAATGCTGCAGCCCGTCATCGGAGACGATCACATCGACGTCATTGTATTCGAGCAGCGCTTCCGCCGCCGCCACGCGCGACGGCCCGACCGCGACCGGGCAGCGCGTGCGCCGCGCGATCACCACCGGCTCGTCGCCGACCATGAGCGGATCGCTGTCCGGCCTGACCTGCTGCGGCCAGTGGCGGGCACGGCCACGGTAGCCGCGCGACACCACGCCGGGAGCGAAACCTTCACGCTTGAGCAGTTCGACCAGCCAGATCACCAGCGGCGTCTTGCCGGTTCCGCCCACCGTGATATTGCCGACCACGATCACCGGCACGCCGACGTGGCGTGAAGCGAGCAGCCCGCCCCCATAGGCGAGCCGGCGCAGACCGACCGCGCCGCGATACAGCCAGGACAGCGGCGCCAGGCCGATGGTCAGGCCACTGGCGCCGTACCAGCTATCGGTCAATGCGTTCACGAACCGGGGTTGCGGGTCGCCAGGGACACGTGCAGGATCCCCGCCTGGCGGGCGGCATCCATCGCCGTGATCACCGCCTGATGCGGCGTCTGCGCATCGGCGCTGATCAGCAGCGTCGGTTCGGCACCATTCCCGGCCACGCTTTCGAGTGCGCTGCGCAGCGTTTCGAGCTGCCGATTGACGAGGAGCTGATTATTGACGTAATAGCGGCCCTCGACGTCGATGACCACATCGACGATGACCTGATCCTGATCGAGTTCCTCGGCCGTCGCTTCCGGCAGATTGACCGTGATCTGCGTTTCGCGCGTGAAAGTGGTCGACACCATGAAAAAAATGAGCAGCAGGAACACCACGTCGATCAGCGGTGTCAGGCTGATTTCCGGATCTTCGCTCCGGCGCGGCTTCATGTTCATGCGGCGTTGTTCGCATCCAGTGCGCGTTCGCCGTGCAGCATCTCGACCATCTTCAGCGCCTGCTGCTCCATGGTGACCACGAGTTCGTCGACACGCGCGCGGAAAAAGCGGTAGAACATCAGCGCGGGAATGGCGACCGACAAACCCGCCACCGTGGTGATCAGCGCTTCGGAAATACCACCGGCCAGCGCCGCGGTATTGCCGGTGCCGACGACACCGATCGCCGTGAAGATCTTGACCATGGCCACCACCGTGCCGAGCAGGCCGAGCAGCGGGGAAATGGCGGCGATCGTGCCCAGCGCATTGAGATAGCGCTCGAGCTCGGACACCACGTGGCGGCCGGTCTCCTCGATGGCGTCCTTCATCACCTGACGTTCCTGGTTGATGTTGATCAGCCCGGCGGCAAGCACGCGGCCGAGAGGAGATCCGGAACGCAGCTCGGTGAGGCGGCGCGTATCGAGCTCGCCCTTGCGCGCGAGCTGCCAGATATCGCTCACCAGATTGGCGGGAGCAACGCGCGCTCTCTGCAGCGACCAGAAGCGTTCGACGATGATGGCCAGAGCAACGATGGAACACAGGATGATCGGCAGCATCAGCCAGCCGCCTGCCTTGATCAGTTCGAACACGGCGCAGATTCCCTCATTTTGTACGCAAAAAGACAGCGCTTATGATACTTGATTTCATTCCCTCCCGGAATGTCGCTCAACCATCATGCCAATAGCGGCGGCGCGCCTGGCGGTAGGTCTGCGGCGCATCCATCGCGCCGGCAGACGACAGGCGGATGGTGACGGCGCCGTGACGGGCCGAATCGAAGGCCATGGCCCCGACCTCCTGATAACGTGACCGTACCTGTGCATGCGGGAAATTCCAGCGGTTGCGATAGCCGACAGGAAACAGCACATAGCGCGGCGCCACCGCGCGCACGAAAGCGTGCGTCGAGGAAGTGATGCTGCCGTGATGCGGCGCGACCAGTATCTGCGCCGCCAGATCATGACCGCTGTCGAGCAACCGCGCCTCCGCCTGCGCCTCGATGTCTCCGGGCAACAGTATCGTCGTTGCACCGCTGCGCACCCGCAGCACGCAGGAAGCGTCGTTACGCTTCAGATTACTATCGGCCGGCGGATGGATGATCTCAAACCGTACCGCGTCCCACGTCCACGACATGCCGTCCGCGCACGCTTCGGCTACCGTCCCCGCCCCCACCGGCGCCGCGTCGGCGCCGGTGATGAGCCGGCGCACCGGCATCTGCCGCAGCAGGGCTTCGGCGCCGCCGACATGATCGTTGTCGCCGTGGCTGATGAGCAGCGTGTCGATGGCGCGCACGCCCTGGCTGCGCAGATAAGGCAGCACGACCGCGCCGCCGGCATCGAAGTCCGGTGAAAAGCGCGCACCGGTGTCGTATACGAGCACGTGCGCATGCGTGCGCACGACCACCGCCAACCCCTGTCCGACGTCGAGCACCGTGAGCCAGCTCTCGCCGGGTGCGGGCCTGGGCGGCAGCAGCATCAGCCCGGGCAGAAAACACAGCAGCCCGAGCCAGCGGCCGGGTATGCCACGCGGCGCCAGCAACAGAACGACACCGGCCAAGGCCACCGCCAGCCCCCAGCCGCCCGGCGCATGCTGCGACCACTGCGCCCAGTCGGCCGCCGCGACGGCATCCAACAGGGGCCACAGGAGCTCGAGCAGGAACGCGGCAAACTGCAGGACCGCAGCGCCGATGGTCGGCAGCAGCATCAACAGCGCGGTACCGATCAGGACCAGCGGGACCACGATCAGACTGATCCAGGGCACAGCAATGAAATTCGCCAGCGGAGACGCCAAGGGCAATTGCTGGAACAGCAGCAACAGCGCCGGGGCCAGTGCGATGGTCACCAGTACGTGCACCCTCCCCCAGCGCCACCACCAGCCGCCGGCGCCGCTACGCGCGCTCATGCCGAACAGGATGGCGGCAACCGCGCCGAAGGACAGCCAGAAGCCGCCGTCCATCACCGCCAGCGGATCGTAGATCAGCACCAGCAGCAAAGCGACGGTAAACGTGCGGATCAGCGTATGCCCGCGGCGCAGCAGCAGCGCCGCCATGACGGTGACGATCATGACCAGCGAGCGCTGGGTGGGCACGGCGAAGCCGGCGAGGGCGGCATACGACAACGCCGCCGCCATGGCCGCCACCGCGCCGGCATGCTGCGCCGGCCAGCGCAGCGCGGCTCCGGGCATCCAGCCCCAGGAACGACGCACGAGGATGAACAGTAATGCGGCAACCATCCCCACGTGCAGACCGGAGATCGCCACCAGATGAGTGGTACCCGTGCGCCGAAAGACCTCCCACTGCGTGCGCTCGATATGCTGGTAGTCGCCTATCGCCAGCGCCACGATGACGCCGCCCAGTTCCCGTGCCGGCAGCGCCGCCATGATGCGTTCGCCAAGGATCTGGCGCAGCCGCTGGAGCGGATAGTGCGCCGTGCCGCTTTCCAGCAGTCGATTCGACGGATCGGCGCGCACATAACCGGTCGCCCGGATGTGCTTGCGGTACAGCCAGCCCTCGTAATCGAAGCCGCCGGGGTTGGCGAAACCGTGCGGCCGCTTGAGACGGACCCTCAGACGCCAGCGCTCGCCGGCGTTCAGCGGCGGCGATCCCTCATACCAGCTCAGCCGGACCCGCATCGGCACCGGTATCGATACCGCCGGTGCCTGCCCATCACGAGGCAGCGCATCGATTGCGAACTCGAAGCGGATCATCCGATCATGCCGCTCGGGAATGGCCGCGACCATGCCCTCAACGACCACATCCGTGCCCTCCCGGTCGGCGGGCAAAGCGTGCGACAGGATGTGCTGCGCGTGAAACAGCGTCCAGAGGAAACCGCAGGCGAACCAGAGCGGAAGGCGCAGCGGGCGCCAGCGCCAGGCGCAAGCGGCCAGCGCCGCACCCGCCGCGAACCAGTACGGCGAGGGTAATGACGGCATCTGTTGAAAAACCAGAATGCCCGACAGAAATGCGGCTGCTCCCTGCGCCATATCTCCATCCCTGACGATAACGACCGCACCACACAACAAATCCGCGTGGCATAATCCGATCCATGGCCAAACGACTTCTAAAACGCTGGCTGCCGGATCACAAGACGATCCGCGAACACCGCCATTTGCAGCGCTTCGGCACGCGGCTGCACGATCCGAATCTCTGGCATCTGAATCGCCGCTCGGTGCCCGGCGCCGTTTCCGTCGGGCTCTTCGTCGCCATCATTCCGGTACCGTTCCAGATGGTCATCGCCGCCGCGCTGGCGATCGCGCTGCGCGTGAACCTGCCCATCGCGGCGGCGCTGACCTGGGTCACCAATCCCTTCACCACCCCGCCGCTGCTTTACTTCTCCTACCGCATCGGGGCCAAGCTGCTCGGCCAGCCCGTACACAAGATCCAGTTCTCGGAGCCGTCCATCGACTGGCTGCTGACGGAGATCGGCATGATCTGGGCGCCGCTGCTGCTCGGCACCCTCATCTGCGGCATTGTGGCGGCCGTGCTCGGCAATCTGCTCATCCGCAGCTTCTGGCGCTTCGAAACGGTGAGATCATGGCGGGCGCGCCAGCTGCGCAGAAGGAAAGCGAAACAGCAGCAAGCGGATCGGACAGACTGAGTAACGACCGATGCTCAGCCGGCGGCCGTGATCTCGGTCGCCGGCCGCAGCGCGCCGCCATCCAGCATCAATACACGATCCATCCGCCGCGCCAGCGCCGCTTCGTGCGTCACCACCAGAAAGCTGGTATCGAACTCCCGGTTCAACTCCAGCATCAGTTTGAAAATTTCAGCGGAATTGCGGCTATCGAGATTGCCGGTCGGCTCATCGGCGAGCACGCAGCGCGGCCGCGTCACCAGCGCCCGCGCCACGGCGACGCGCTGACGCTCCCCGCCCGAAAGCTCGCCCGGCTTGTGCCGCAGGCGCGCTGCCAGGCCGACCCGGTCCAGCATCTCCGTGGCCAGCGCGCGCGCCTTCGCCGGCGCCTCGCTGCGGATCATGAGCGGCATGCACACGTTTTCCAGCGCGGTGAATTCCGGCAGCAGATGATGGAACTGATAAATGAAGCCGAGCATCTCATTGCGCAGGCGGCCGCGCGCCGCGGTGGACAAACGCGTCATGCAGCGATCATCGAGCCAGACTTCGCCGCCATCGGTATCGTCGAGCCCGGCAAGCAGATGCAACAGTGTACTCTTGCCGGCGCCCGAGCTGCCCATGATCGCGACGCGTTCCCCCGCCAGCACGCTCAGCTCCACTGCGCGCAGCACCTCGACCGCGATGTCTCCCTCGCGATAGGTCTTGCACAGACCGCTGCAGCGCAGAATGACACCCGATTTGGCCTCGGGTTTGGATTCGAGTCTGGAGCCGGGGTTGACCCCGGACGGCGCAGCGCCGGATACGGCTTCGGGTACGGCTTCGGGCCGATGCTCATTCATAGCGCAGCGCCTCGGCAGGATGCAGGCGCGAGGCGCGCCAGGCAGGATAAAGCGTCGCCAGCAGACACAGCACGAAGGCGATCAGGGCGACGCTGCCGACGTCACTCCAGCGCATGTCGGAAGGCAGATCGCTGATGTAATAGACATCGGGGGCGAGAAAGCGCATGCCGAACACCTGTTCGATGGCGGCAACCACGGTTTCGACGTTCTGCGCCAGCGCGACGCCGCCGATCAGGCCGAGTACCGTGCCGACCAGGCCGATCACGCTGCCCTGTACCATGAACACCGCCATGACCGCCGCCGGACTCGCACCCAGCGTACGCAGAATGGCGATATCGGCCTGCTTGTCGGTCACCAGCATCACCAGCGTCGAGACCAGATTGAAGGCGGCGACCGCGACGATGAGCGTCAGGATGACGAACATCACCGTCTTCTCCATCTGCACGGCACGGAAGAAATTGACATGCTGCTGCGTCCAGTCGAGCACGCGGTAACCGGGCAGATGTTCGCGCAGTCCGGCGCTGAAGCGCGGCGCCTGGAACAGGTCGGGCAGCTTGATCTGCACGCCGCTGACACCGCCGTCGAGACGGAACAGCGTCGCCGCATCGTCGATATGCACCAATGCCAGCGCACTGTCGTATTCATACATGCCGATCTCGAACAGACCGACCACGGTGAAGCGCTTGAGGCGCGGCAGAAAGCCCGCCGGCGTCACGCTCGCCTGCGGCGTGATGACGACGACACGATCACCCGGCAGCACGCCGAGCGTGCGCGCCAGTTCGCGCCCCAGAATGATGCCGAATTCGCCCGGAACCAGTTCATCGATGCTGCCGAAGCGCATTTTCTCCGGCAGATCGGAGACCTCGCCCTCCTGCGCCGGCAACACGCCGCGCAGCATGATGCCGCTGACGCGCGGGCCGTTGCTGATCATGCCCTCGGCGCTGATGAAGGGCGCCAGACCGGCAATGCCGCCGCGCTCGCGCAGCTCGCCGGCGAGCGCCCGCCAGTCGCGCAGGGTGCCATCGGCGCTGCGCACGGTGACGTGGGAAACCACGCCCAGAATGCGCTCACGCAGCTCTTTTTCGAAACCGTTCATCACCGACAGCACGGTGATCAACGCCGTCACGCCGAGCGCGATGCCGAGCATCGAGATCATCGAGATGAAGGAGATGAAATGATTACGGCGACGAGCGCGCGTATAGCGCAAACCGATATAGACTGGCAGGGGTCTGAACATGACTGAGCATTAAACCACAAAAACGGCGCCGCCACCGCCGTGCGCGCCGCTCCGGAGAATCCGACGACGGCGACCGCCGGACTCGGTTTCCATCCGATGCCGGCGCAGACCGGGGCGGCGGCGGAAAACGGCAAACACGGTCAGCCGCGCCGCTCCGGGGTCAGTCGCCGCAGGGTCGCGATCGTGCCGGCATCGAGTTCCATGAACTGGCCACGCCGCAGCTGCGCCGGCAAACTCACCGTGCCGAAGCGGATGCGCTTGAGCCGGCTGACCTTCAGCCCCAGCGCCTCCCACAGCCGCCGCACCTCGCGCTTGCGGCCCTCGCGCAGCACCACGCCGTACCAGCTGTTGACGCCGCGGCCGCCGACCTCATAGACACGGCTGAACGAGGCCAGGCCGTCTTCGAGCTCCACTCCCCGGCGCAGCTGTTCGAGGATCTCCGGCGTCACTTCGCCCATGACACGCACCAGATACTCGCGCTCCACGTTGCTCGACGGATGCATCAGGCGATTGGCGAGATCGCCATCGGTGGTCAGCAGGATGAGGCCGCTGGTATTGATGTCGAGCCGCCCGACGCCCACCCAGCGCAGCCCCTGGAGCGCCGGCAGGCGCGTGAAGATGCTCGGCCGTCCTTCCGGATCGGAGCGCGTGCAGATTTCGCCTTCGGGCTTGTTGTACATGAGCACGCGGCAGGACGGCGCGGCGGCGAACTCGACGCGGCGGCCATCGACGGTCAGCACATCCGCGGCGCCCGCGCTGTCGCCGAGCGCCGCGGGACTGCCGTTGAGGCCGATGCGGCCATCGCGTATCCACGTTTCCATCTGCCGGCGTGAACCGTAGCCGAGACGGGCGAGGATTTTCTGAATGCGTTCGGACATGAGTATGTGATCTGAATTGAGAATGGCGGAATTCGGTCTGGCGTCACGCGCCAGATCGGGCTGGCGGCGCGAACGGCATCGGCATCAGACCGCCGCTTCGGCGGCGCTGCGCTTGCCGGCGTTCGCCTCGGCGACATCGTCTGCCTCATCGGCAAGGCTCGTCGCCGCGTCGGCATCGGCGGCGCGGGCTTCTTCCGCCTGCGCCTCCATCTCGACCGTCCCGGCATCGACCATTCTGGCATCGACCATTTCGGCATCGAATGCTGCGGCATCGTCGTCGGCCGCGCTGTTGGCCGCCGACTGCTCGGCGATGAATTCGAACGTTTCCTGCAGATGATCCAGGGGCCGGATATCGGCCAGTGGCGGCAGATCACTCAGGCTGCGCAGATTGAAGTAATCGAGAAACTTCTTGGTGGTGCCGAACAGGGCCGGGCGTCCGGGCACGTCGCGATGCCCCACCACGCGGATCCATTCGCGTTCGAGCAGCGTACGGATGATGTAGGAACTGACGGTGACGCCGCGGATCTCCTCGATGCCCGCGCGCGTGATCGGCTGGCGATAGACGATCAGCGCCAGCGTTTCCAGCAGTGCGCGCGAATAGCGCGGCTGACGCTCCTCCGACAGCCGGCCGATCCAGGGCGCCAGCTCGGATCTGACCTGGAAGCGGTAACCGCCCGCCACCTGCTTGAGCTCGAGTGAACGCCCGTCCCAGTCCGCCACGAGTTCATCGAGCACGGCCTGCACCGCCTCGGTCTGCGGGCGCTCGTCCTCGGTGAAGAGAGCAAGCAGGCGATCCACCCCCAGCGCCTGACCGGCGTTGAGCAGAGCGGCTTCGATGATGGCCTTAAGTGGCAGCGGATTCGTTGGCATGTTGGGGTGCCTTCACGTAGATCGGTCCGAAAATTTCGCTTTGTACCATTTCGATGAGCGATTCCTTGATCAACTCCAGAATCGCCAGCAGCGTCACCACGACGCCGCGTCGTCCTTCCTCTACGGTGAACAGCGCGGCAAATTCGGTAAACTGCTCGCTGTCGAGCCGCTGCAGGATGGTCGACATGCGCTCGCGCACGGACAGCGGCTCGAGCATGATCTGATGATGGCTGTACATCTCGGCGCGCGTCATCACCTCCTGGAAAGCGTGCAGGATTTCACGCAGATCCACCGGCGGCGGCATTTTCACCACCTTGAGCTCCGGCGCCTCCACCACGACCGGGAAGGTATCGCGCTCCATGCGCGGCAGGCGGTCGATGTCGTCGGCGGCCTGTTTGAAACGCTCGTATTCCTGCAGACGGCGCACCAGCTCGGCGCGCGGATCGGCTTCGTCCTCGATCGCCGCCGGACGCGGCAGCAGCATGCGGGATTTGATCTCCGCCAGCATCGCCGCCATGACCAGGTACTCCGCGGCCAGTTCCAGCCGCATGTCCTGCATCAGATCGATGTACTGCATGTACTGCCGCGTGATCTCGGCGATGGGGATATCGAGAATGTCGAGATTGTTGCGCTTGATCAGGTACAGCAGCAGGTCGAGCGGGCCTTCGAACGCTTCGAGAAAAACCTCCAGCGCATCCGGCGGGATGTAGAGATCCTGCGGCGGCATCATCTGCCGTCCCTGCACCAGGGCGAAGGGCATCACCTGCTGCTGGGGAGCGTCCGTGGCTGGCGGCGTCTGCTTCATGATCGTGACATGATATCAACTAATCCGACCGCACGACGCACTTCTTCCATGGTCTCATCGGCCACTTCCCGCGCCCGTCTCCCGCCTTCGACGACGATGTCGCGCACCCGCTCCGGAGCGGCGGCGAGCGCCAGCGCCCGTTCGCGGATCGGCGCCAGTTCGACGAGTACGGCATCGATCACCGGTTGCTTGCATTCCAGGCAGCCGATGGTGGCGCCACGGCATCCCTGCAACACCCATTCGCGCCGCTGCTCGTCGGAATACACTTGGTGCAGGGCCCATACCGGGCATTTCGTCGGCTCGCCGGGATCGCTGCGGCGCACGCGCGCCGGATCGGTCGGCATGGTGCGGATCTTCTTCGCCACGCTGTCGGGATCCTCGCGCAGGCCGATGGTATTGCCGTAGGACTTCGACATCTTCTGTCCGTCGAGGCCCGGCATCTTCGCCATCGGCGCGAGATAGGGCTGCGGCTCGGGCAGGATCACCCGCCCGGTGCCTTCCAGATAGCCGAGCAGACGCTCGCGATCCTCCATGCCGAGATTGCCCTGCGCTTCCAGCAGTGCGCGCGCCTTCTGCAGCGCTTCCGCGTCACCCTGCTCCTGATATTGCCGGCGCAGATCCTGGTAGTGCGCGGCATTCTTCTTGCCCGTTTTCTTCAGCGCGGCTTCCGCACGCGCCTGGTAATCGGGTTCGCGGCCGTAAAGATGATTGAAGCGGCGCGCCACCTCGCGGGTAAGCTCGACATGGGCGACCTGGTCTTCACCCACGGGTACCAGACCGGCGCGATAGATCAGGATATCGGCGCTCTGCAGCAGGGGATAGCCGAGGAAACCGTAGGTGCCGAGATCCTTTTCCTTCAGCTTCTCCTGCTGATCCTTGTAGGTGGGCACGCGCTCGAGCCAACTGAGCGGCGTGATCATCGACAGGATCAGATGCAGCTCGGCGTGCCCCGGCACCTGCGACTGGATGAAAATCCGCGCCCGTTCGGGATCGACACCGACGGCCAGCCAGTCGATGAGCATGTTCCAGGTGCTGTCGCCGATGACCGTTCTGTTTTCGTATTCCGTGGTCAGCGCATGCAGGTCGGCGACGAAGAAGAAGCACTCGTACTCGTGCTGCATCTTCAGCCAGTTCTTCAGCACGCCGTGGTAGTGCCCGAGATGCAGTGCGCCGGTCGGGCGCATGCCGGAAAGAACCCGTTGATTGCTGGTCGTCGTCATCGTTCGCTTCAAAACACCGGACAGGGGAACACGGCCCCGCGCACCGTGCGCATCAACTGATCATCCACAGCGCCGTGCGGAAGTATCCGGACGGCATCCCGCTGAAATAAATCAGCAGGCCCACGAAGGCAAACACGATGGGCGAAATGATCTTGCCCAGCACCTGCGTGAAGAACAGCACCAGCACGATGATCAGACCGTATGGTTCGAGGCGGCTGTAGCGCCAGGCCAGCGGCCCCGGCAGCAGGCTGCCGACGATGCGGCCGCCGTCGAGCGGCGGCAGCGGCAGCAGGTTCAGCACCATCAATATGGTATTGATGAGCATGCCGGCGACCCCCATGTAGACGAGCGGCTGCGCGATCCACGATGCGGTCGTCATCAGCGCGCCGCCCACTATGAACGCCAGCAGCCACAGCACCGCCATCAGCAGATTCGCCAGCGGCCCAGCCAGCGCGACCAGCGCCATGTCGCGCCTGGGATTCTTCAGGTTCTCCCAGGTCACCGGCACCGGCTTCGCCCAACCGAAAACGAAGCCGCCGAAGAACAGCAGCAACGCCGGCACCACGATCGTCCCGATCGGATCGATGTGCTTGATCGGGTTGAGCGTGAGCCGGCCGAGCATCATCGCCGTACGGTCGCCGAGACGCAGAGCCATCCAGCCGTGCGCCACCTCGTGCACCGTGATCGCCAGCAGCACGGGCAGAGCCCACACCGCCAGTTTTTGTATGAGGTCCAGTTGGTACATAGACCGGCGCCATTATACCCGCTTTTCTTCCCGACGCCTCCCGCGCACCGGGAGGCACCAGCCTTTGGTATCCAGACGTTCCGACCATTCAGATGCAAACGATACCCTGTATGGGCAATGCCCGGCCGCTGCAGGCAAGACTCGATGCCGGTGGTCAGCGGCGGGGCATTCCCTCCGAAACACGGAGCCGCTTGCGCGCCAACGGTTTCTGCGTGCATGTCCCGCCGCCGCACCCACGCGTTCGTGGTTCATTTCGCTCTAAAGGGGGTAAACCCTTTTGACCAGCCCAAAGAAGTACCCGGCACCGCGCCCGGCCGCGGACAGGTCGGCATTGCCGGCACAGCGCAAGCGACAATCACAGCGACGCCAGAAACGAGGTATCCCCCTTCCCCTGCCGACGCACCGTCGGCACGTCCCCCGTCAGGTCGATCACCGAGGTCGGCTCATAACCGCAGGAACCGCCGTCGATGATCGCATCCACCTGCTTGCCGATCAGCTCGCGCATTTCCTCCGGATCGCTCAGCGGCAGGTCGGAGCCGGGCATGATCAGCGTCACGCTCATCAGCGGTTCGGCCAGCTCATCGAGCAGCATGTGCACCACCGGCTGGTCGGGCACGCGTATGCCGATGGTCTTGCGCTTGGGATTCTGCAAGCGGCGCGGCACCTCGCGGCTGGCACCCAGAATGAATGTGTAGGGACCGGGCGTCAGCATCTTCAGCAGACGGTAGGACTGATTGTCGACCTGGGCATAGGTGGCGATATCCGACAGATCGCGGCACACCAGCGTGAAATCGTGATCGACGTCGAGCTGGCGCAGACGCCGGATGCGCTCCATCGCCGTCTTGTCGCCGATCCGGCAGCCGAGCGCGTAGCAGGAATCGGTGGGATAGACGATGACGCCGCCATCGCGCACCAGCGCGATGGCCTGGGCGATCAGGCGCTGCTGTGGATTGACGGGATGAACGCTCAGGTACTGCATGCTTGCTCCGTTTTTCTTTTATGCTTCAGTCATGCCGCATACCGCTACCGGACTCGCACCGCCGGATCCCCGCTTCAGGCGAGCCAGTCATCCCACACCGGCGTGCAGGCGGCGGGCAGCGGCGGCAAGCGACCGAGCTCCGGCCCTGCTCCCGGCTCGTGGAAATCGGAGCCCACCGAAGCGAGCAATCCGAAGGCCTGCGCATGGCCAGCGAGGGTAGCAGTAATATCCTCGGACTGCATGCCGGAAATCACTTCCATACCGGCACCGCCGGCATCCTTGAAGGCGGCGAGCAGACGGCGCAGGCCCGCGCCGGTCAGCTGGTAACGCGCCGGATGAGCGACCACGGCACGGCCACCCGCGCCGGCGATCCAGGCGAGCGCCTCGTCGAGGCCGGCCCACTCCGCGGCCACGTAGCACGATGCGCCGCGCGCCAGATAACGCTTGAAGGCGCGGCGCAGATCACGCGCATGCCCGCGTTCGACCAGATAGCGCGCGAAGTGATTGCGCCCCGGAATGCCGCCGCCGGCCTGCGCCCGCGCACCGGCAAGCGCGCCGGCAACGCCCGCCTGCTCGAGCTTTTCTCCCAGGCGCTCGGCGCGCCGCATCCGCACCTGCGCCATCGCCGCCAGCCCGTCGGCCAGTGCCGGATGCGCCGGATCGACGTTCAACCCGAGCACATGGATCACCTTGCCCTGCCAGCTGACCGATATCTCCACGCCGGCGATCAGCCGCAGGCCGGCGGCTGCAGCGGCCGCCCGCGCCTCTGCCACCCCGGCCGTGCTATCATGATCCGTGATCGCGAGCATATCGACGCCCTGTTCCGCCGCGCGGGCAATCAACGCGGCGGGCGGCAGTACACCATCCGAACACGTCGAATGGCTGTGCAGATCGACGCGGGGCTTCCGCGCCCAATCGGTTGCGGTCATGCTGAATTCAATCCAATCAAAATGAGCACTATGTCTATCCTTCCCGGATCACGTGACCCGCAGTCATGAAACTGCTGTTCGATCTTTTCCCCGTTCTACTGTTCTTCGTCGCCTATCAGGTCTCGGGCGGCGATATCTACGTCGCCACCGGCGTCGCCATCATAGCCGGCGTCCTCCAGCTAGGTCTGCAGTGGCTGCGCCACCGCCGCCTGGAAACCATGCACATGGTCACCCTCGGCCTGCTGGTGGTCTTCGGCGGCGCCACCCTACTGCTGCAGAACGAGCTGTTCATCAAGTGGAAACCCACGGTGGTGAACTGGCTCTTCGCCCTGGTGTTTCTCGCCAGCCATTTTATCGGTAAACGCCCGCTGACGCAGCGCATGATGAGCAGCGCCATCGATCTGCCCCCAGCGATATGGACGCGGCTCAATCTGGCCTGGATTCTGTTCTTCCTCGCCATGGGCGCGATCAATCTGTGGGTCGTGTATAATTTCTCCACCGAAATATGGGTGAATTTTAAACTGTTCGGCATGCTCGGCCTGACCATCGCCTTCGTGATCGCCCAGTCGTTCTACGTCATGCGTCATGTCCGTGAGGAGAGGAAGGACGCAGGGGAAAACACCGAATGATCTATGCCTTCTACTGCGAAGACAGCGAAAATTCGCTGGCTGGCAGACGCACGCACCGCCCCGCCCATCTCGCCCGGCTGCAGGCACTCAAGAATGAGGGCAGGCTTATTCTGGCCGGCCCGCACCCGGCGCTGGACGGCGCCGACCCCGGGGAAGCGGGGTTTACCGGCAGCCTGATCGTGGCCGAATTCCCCTCGCTCCAGGCCGCCGAAGAATGGGCTGCAGCGGACCCTTTCGTAGCATCCGGTGTCTATAAGAAAGTGACGGTCAAACCGTTCCTGAAGGTGCTGCCCTAACGCAGCGTCCCGCGTCCGGAACAGGTGCCAGGCACGATCTGTTCCAGCGCACGATTTTTGAGGATGAGGATCTCTATGCCCAAGCAGGACTTGTGGATTGCCGGCGCGCTGGCGCTGTGTCTGTGTGTCTCCGCACCGTCGTTTGCCGCCGCGCCGGCCGAAAACGCTCCCGCCAGCACGGTGATCGCGGTGGTCAACGGCACCAATCTCAGCCAGGCCGACTTCATTTCCTTCATCAACACGCGTATCGGTGAACAGTCGCGCCAGGTCAACCTGAATCAGCAGCAGATGAACATGCTGTTCTCCGAATACATCAATCGCGAACTGGTCTATCAGAATGCCGTCGACAAGGGTTGGGACGACGCACCGGAAGTGGTCAGTGCCATCGACAACCACCGCCGCAACATCATCGCCCGCTACGCCTTCAGCCGCCTGCTCAACGAACCCATCGCCGAGGAAGAGCTGGAAAAGGCCTACAAGAAACTACGTCCCGTCCGCGAATTCAAGACCCGGCACATACTGGTCGAGTCCGAATCCGAAGCGAAGGCCGTGATCGCAGCGCTCGATGGCGGTACGCCGTTCGAAACCGTGGCCAAGGAAAAATCGATCGATCCCACCGCTGAACAGGGCGGAGAAATCGGCTGGATCTCGGCCGAGCAGCTGGCGACGCCGCTGCGCGAGACACTGGCAAACCTGAAGAAAGGCAGCTACAGCCAGCCGGTCCGCACCGATTTCGGCTGGCACGTTCTGCGCGTGGATGACAACCGCATCATACCCACGCCCGCCTACAGTGAAGTGAAGGATGATCTGCACCGGCAGATGCAGAACGAACGCATCGCCGAATACATCGGCGATCTGCGCAAGGCGAGTCGCATCGAAATCAAGTGAAGGACGTGCCGGGCGCGGTGGGATCCGCGCCCGGCCGCCCGTCGTCGTCGGCATACTCTCCCACCACCCGCACCGCCGCCTGCCAGTCGGCACCGCCACGCAGCCGCGTGAAATCGATGTCGCTGCGCGCCCGCATGCGCTCCAGCCGTCGCGCCGCGGCGCTGGCATCGGCATTGGCAGCCGCGGGTTCCCGCAACAGCGCCGCCCGTTCCGCCGCC
>CAYLYS010000012.1:27449-35217 GCA_964388175.1 uncultured Chromatiales bacterium
GGCATCGGCATTGGCAGCCGCGGGTTCCCGCAACAGCGCCGCCCGTTCCGCCGCCTCTGCCGCCGCCTCCAGCCCGCGGCACACCAGCACCATGTCACTGCCCGCCCGCAGCGCGTCCACGGCACGCTCGCCGACAGCGCCGGACGCGGCAGCGGCTGCCATCATCAGATCATCGCTGAAGACCGCACCCTGGAAGCCCATGCGCCCGCGCAGCACCTCGCCGATCCAGAACGCGGAAAACCCGGCGAGACGTTCATCGGCGGCGCTGTAAAGCACGTGCGAGGTCATCACGGCTTCCAGCCCCTGGGCGATCAGGTGCGCGAACGGCACCAGATCGTGCGCCTCGATGTCCACATAGGCGCGCGGATCGACCGGCAGTTCATGGTGAGAATCGGCGGATACCGAGCCGTGCCCGGGGAAGTGCTTGCCGGTGGCAGCCATGCCGGCACGGCGCATGCCGCGGACATAGGCAGCGGCGAGCGCCGCCACCACAGGCGGATCGCGGTGAAAAGCGCGGTCACCGATGACACTGCTGATGCCGCTGTCGACATCGAGCACCGGCGCGAAACTGAAGTCGACACCCACGCAGCGCAGCTCGATCGCCATCAGCCAGCCGGTGGTTTCGGCCAGCGCCACCGCCCGCGCCGGCGTCTCATCATGCATGCGGCCGAGCGCGGCGAGCGCCGGCAGCGGCGTGAACCCGGTGCGCAGGCGCTGCACCCGTCCGCCCTCCTGATCGATGGCGATCAGCAGCGGTGGATCGCGCAGGGCATGGATTTCCGCGGTGAGCGCCGCCAACTGCAGCGGCGATTCGTAATTGCGCGTGAACAGGATCACACCGCCGATCTGCGGATGCCGCAGCAGATCGCGTTCCGCAGCCGATAGCTGCGTCCCCGCCAAACCCGTCATCACCGATCCGCGCACACCCCGTCCTCCTCCCGCTCCAGATTCATGCAGCGCTGCGCTGCACCGTTTTCACGTCCAGGCGATCACGCAGACAATCGCCCAGAATATTGACCGCCAGCACCACCGCCGTCAGCGCCACCCCCGGCACCAGTACCATATGCGGAGAGACCAGCATATAACGGCTGCTGTCGCGGATCATACTGCCCCAGGACGGCGCCGGCGGCTGGATGCCGAGGCCGAGGAACGACAGGCCGGCCTCGGCGATGACCACCGCGGCGACACCGAAAGTCGCCTCCACGATCAGCGGCGCACTGATCAGCGGCAGCAGATGGCGCAGGAGTATGCGACGGCGGCGCGCACCGAGCGCCACCGCGGCCTGCACGTGCTCGCGCCCCTGGTAGGTCAGCACCTGCGCGCGCGCCAGTCGCGCGAAGCCCACCCAGCCGACGACAGCGAGCGCGATCACGACATTGCCCAGGCCGGCGCCGAGCACGCCGGCCAGTGCGATGGCGAGCAGAATGCCCGGGAAGGCAAGAAAGACATCGATGATGCGCGTCACCGCGTGATCCACCCAACCGCCCGCGTACGCGCTCACCGCCCCGATCAGCGTGCCGACGCAGGCCGAGATCGAGACGACGAAAACGGCGACGAAAAAGGAATAGCGGGCGCCGACGACGACCCGGTCCCACAGCGGGCGACCGAGATCGTCGTAGCCCAGCCACGTGCCCTGGCCCGGCGGCTCGAGGATACGCTCCAGATCGATATCCGCGGGATGCAGCGGCAACAGCCAGCCGAAACAGGCGAGCAATGCCCACACCGCCACCACCGCACTCGCCAGCCACAATCTCATGACGCGCTCCGCCCCAGGCGGACGCGCGGATCGAGCCAGCCGTAGGTGAGATCGGTCAGCGTATTGACCAGTACATAAGACAGGCTGATGAGCAGAATGCAGGCCTGCACCACCGGATAATCGCGACGGTGTATCGATTCGATGGTGAGCTGGCCGATGCCGGGCCAGGAAAAAACGATCTCGGTGATCACCGTCCCGCCGAGCAGCGCGCCGAGCTGCAGTCCGAGCAGCGTCACCACCGGCAGCAGGGCGTTGCGCAGCGCATGCCCGAAGACGACGCGATACCAGGGCAACCCCTTGGCGCGCGCCGTGAGCACGTAATCCTCGCCGAGCGCATCGAGCAGCGTAGCGCGAATCATGCGCGACAGAATCGCCGCGAGCGCGGTGCCGAGGGTGATCGCCGGCAGCAGCAGCGAAGCGAAACCATCGCGGCCACTGACCGGCAGCCAGCCCAGCCACAACGCGAACACCAGAATGAGCAGCGGCCCCATGATGAAGTTCGGGATCGACACGCCGAGCATGGAAAACATCATCGCGCCGCTGTCCCACGGCGTATTACGGCGCACGGCGGCGAGCGTGCCGAGCGGCACCGCGAGCAGCACAGCCAGCAGCAAACCGGCGCCGGCCAGTTCCAGCGTGGCGGGAAAGCGCTCCGCCAGCATGTCCGCCACCGGCCGCCGCGAATAGAGCGAGGTGCCGAGATCGAACTGCAGCAGGCGACCGTAGTACTGCCCCATCTGCACCAGCAGCGGCTGATCCAGACCCAGCGCGCGGCGCAGTTCCTCGCGATCGGCCGGCTGGCTGGTCTCGCCGAGCATGACCTCGACCGGATCGCCGGGGATGGCGTGGATGAGCAGGAACACCAGCGCCGATACGCCGAAGACGACGACGGCGGCACTGGCAAGCCGGCTCAGGAAAAAAGCGATCATCGGCCGGACACGCGCCTGATCTCGGCCAGGCTGTCGTAATTGCCGTCGGCGGCGATGCGGTAGCCGTCGACATCGGCACGGCCGACGAAGACGTGATCCTCGAACCACAGCGGCACATAAGGCAGCTCATCGAGCAGTCGGCGCTGCAAGGCCTGCAGCGGCGCGAGCTGATCCTCGAGCGCGGCCGCCGCCTCCGCCTGCTCGATGAGCGCATCGGCGGCGGCGCTGAAGAAAAAGCCGCGATTGGCACCCGCCGGCGGCTGCGCCGCGCTGTGAAACGCGTAGCGGAAGATCTCCGGCAACTTCACCCCCACCCAGCTCAGACTGTACATCTGGAAATTGCCCGCCCGGATATCGCCGTAGAATGTGCCCCAGTCGTAGCTGCGCAGCGCCACGTCGATACCCACCTGTGACAACTGCTGCTGGATGATCGTCGCCAGGCGCAGGCGCACCGGATCGGTCGAGGTCTTGTACTCGATGCGCAAGCTGCCGGGCTCGCCGTAGCCGAGGTCGGCGAGCAGGCGTCGCGCCTGCTCCGGATCGTAGGCAACGCCATCCAGACCGGGCACGCCGGCCCAGTGCTCGGGTGAGAGAATGCCGCCTGCCGGACGCGCGGTACCGCCCAGCACATGACGGATGATCGCCTCGCGGTCGATGGCATGGGCGATCGCCTGCCGCACCCCGCGCTGTCCACTGGCGGCATCGCGCAGATTGAAACCGAGGTAGGCGAAGTTCGAGCCTTGCGCCGCCATCACCCGCACTTCGGCGCGGCCGCGCAGATACTGCACCAGTTCCGGCGGCAGATCGTTCTGCAGCATATCGATCTCGCCACGCAACACCTTCAGCACGCGCACGGTGGGATCGGGCACTGCCAGGAAAGCCAGGATCATACCATCGCTGCGCCGCCGCAGCCGCAGCTCCCCTTCCGTCGACCAGGCCAGCATTTCGAAAGGCCCGCTGCCGACCGGCGCACGGTCGAAAGCATGTCCGGCTTCGATCAGGGCGCGCGGCATGATACCGATGGTGAGCCGGCCGGGGAACAGAGGATCGGGCCGCTGCAGGCTGAAATCCACGCTGTCCTCTGCACTGACACGCACCTCGGCGATATTTTCCAGCGAGATGCGGTGCGGCGAACCGCTGTCCGCGCTCAGCACGGCGTCGTAACTCGCCTTCACATCCGCCGGCATGAGTGGCGTGCCGTCGCTGAAGCGCGTGGCAGTATCGATCAGCGTAAAACGATAGAGCGTCGGCGACAGTTGCTGCCAGCTTGCCAGCCCCGGCCGCGGCATGGCGCTGTCGTCGAATTCGACCAGACGCTGATAGAGCAGACGGATGATGCGCGCCGAAGCGGCGTCAGTGGCGAAGCGCGGGTCCAGCGTCACCGGCATGCTGACCAGACCGAAGCGCATATCGTCGTGTGCCGGGCGGGCGCAGGCCGTCAGCAGCACAGCGAGAAGCAGAAAAGGAAGCAGCGCCGGGAGCAGCCGCGGGCCGATGGCTCCGCGGCTCCGCGCTGCGCAGCGGGCCGTCGACGCAAGCCGCCGCCGGATCACCATCGCCGGTAGGGATGCCGGGCGAGGTAGACGTTGTAATAGCGCGCGTCCTGAGACACTTCCTCGCCCAGCCAGGGCGGACGTGCGAACTCCTCGTCGACCCGTTCGAGCTCGATCTCCGCCACCACCAGGCCGTCGTTCTCGCCTTCGAAGACGTCGATCTCCCAGGTCAGGCCACCATGGTCGACGAAATAGCGCCGCTTCTCGACCAGGGCGTCTTCGCACAGCGCCAGCAGTTCCTCACCTTCGGTCCGCGGAATGGCATACTCGTATTCGGCCCGTACGATGTCGAGCGTGGCGGACTTGATATTGAGATGGGCGGCATCGTCGGCGACGCGCACGCGCACCGAGCAGGTGCTGCTGTTGGCGAGATAGCCCTGGCGGTAATGCGCGGACGCCGACGCCGCCGCGCGCCAGCGGTCGTCGGCGACCAGGAACTTGCGCTCTATTTCCTGTGCCACGCCTGCAGAAACTCCTGGAAATGCGCATGCCCGGCCTGGGCGAGATGCGCTCGCAGCAGTTCGCACTCCTCATCGTGGCGCTCACGGCTCACGCGCCCGCGCATCAGTTCGAAGCGCAGATAAACGAGATAAGTGTTGAGCACGTCGGTTTCGCAGTAGTGGCGGATGCCGGCGATATCGCCGGCGAGATAGTGCTCCCACACCCTGGCGCCGCTCATGCCGAGCTTGCCGGGGAAGCCAAGCATGGTCGCGATCTCGTCGAGCGGCGCGCAGGCGCGCGCCTGATAGCCCGCTAGCACGTCCATGAGATCGGTATGGCGCCAGTGGAAACGACTGAGGTAGTTGCTCCAGCGAAAGGCGTTGTCATCGTCGCCGGTATCCCAGTAGCGCGGCGCGGCGATACCGTGCAGCAGTGCGCGGTAATGCAGCACCGGCAGATCGAAACCCGAACCGTTCCAGCTCACCAGCACCGGCGTATAGCGGTCGATGCCGTCGTAGAAACGCCGGACCAGTTCTTCTTCCGACGCATTTTCCTCACCCAGCGACCAGACCTTGAGCGCATCGCCGGCGCGCAGCACCGCCGAGATGGCGACGACGCGATGCAGATGCAGGCGCAGAAATTCGCTTTCGCCGGTTTCCTGCCGACGCTGGTGGAACATGACGCTGGCGACATCGGCGTCGCTCAGACCTTCCAGGCCATAGAGTCGGCGTCCCGCCTCGGTGTCGGGTACGGTCTCTATATCGAAAACGAGCAGATTGGGCGGCATGGGCATGGCTGCGCTACGACACGGGGAAAACGCTGGTCGACAGATAGCGGTCACCGCGGTCGCAGGCGATGGTGACGATGACGCTATTTTCGGTCTCTGCGCTCAGGCGCAGCGCGGCGGCCACCGCACCGCCGGAGGAAATGCCGACGAAGATCCCTTCACGCGCGGCGAGGAGTCGCGTGGTTTCCTCTGCCTCGGCCTGATCGACGTCGACGATGCGATCGACTCGCGCCGGCTGATATATCCGCGGCAGATACGTCTCCGGCCAGCGCCGGATGCCGGGGATGGACGAACCTTCGGCCGGCTGGACACCGACGATCTGCACCGCCGGTTTCTGTTCCTTGAGATAGCGCGACACCCCCATGATGGTGCCGGTGGTGCCCATGGCGCTGACGAAATGCGTGACCGTGCCCGCCGTATCGCGCCAGATCTCGGGGCCGGTGCTTTCGTAATGAGCGCGCGGATTGTCCTCGTTGGAGAACTGGTCGAGCATGATGCCCTCGCCCGCCGCCACCATGGCGCGGGCACGGTCGATCGCCGCTTCCATGCTGCCTTCGCGCGGCGTGAGCACGATCTGCGCACCGAAGGCGCGCATCAGTCCGCGGCGCTCCACGCTCATGTGCTCGGGCATGATCAGGATCATGCGATAGCCGCGGATCGCGGCCGCCATCGCCAGGGCGATGCCGGTATTGCCGCTGGTCGGCTCGATCAGGGTATCGCCGGGGCGTATCAGTCCGCGCACCTCGGCATGGCGAATCATGCTGATGGCGGGCCGGTCCTTGACCGATCCGGCGGGATTGTTGCCTTCGAGCTTCACCAGGACGGTATTGCTCGTCTCGCCGGGTAGACGCTGCAGACTGACCAGTGGTGTATTTCCGACAAAGGATTCGATCGTCGGGTATTTATCGTGCATTTCCGCCTGGTCCACGGGAAATCAAAGGATTCATTGTAGCCCTGTCGCTCCGCACCCAGCAAGGCGCGCCGACAGCTAAAGCACGGCGGACGATCTGACGATACTAAATGAAGCGGACGGCACGGATCAGCCATCCTGGATCACGCACGAGGGACGGCGAGGCAGCGGACACCCCATCATCCCCGGACCACGACGGACACACAGCATGAGCGTCGAAAAACGATCAAACGCCCGCGGCGCCATCAGCGTGCATTCGAACGAAACGCGGTTCTTTCTCAAGTCGGAGAGCGGCGTCTACACCATCACCCAGATCCAGGACGTCTCGCTTGCCGGTGTCGGCATCGAAACCCGCTACCCGCTCAAGCCCGGCGAGGTGATCGTGCTGAAATACCGCTCCAGCGAGCTGCAGCTCTCGGTCGAGGGCACCGTCGCCTGGTGCACTCAGAGCCAGGCGCAGGTCTACAGTATCGGCGTCTCGTTCCTGCCCGGCGAGAAAAAGCGCAACGCCCTGTTCTTCCTCGCGCTGCGCAAATATCTCGACGGACTCGGCAGCTCCAGCGCCGAGGTCTGAGGCGGCATCCAACCATTAAAAATGGGCTATTGGAAAGACCATAAAAAAAGGGGGCCGCAGCCCCCTTTTTTATTTTCACCGGCACGAATCAGCCGTTCTCGACTTCCTTCATGCTGAGACGGATACGCCCCTGCTTGTCGATTTCCAGCACCTTGACGCGCACGATATTGCCTTCGCTCAGCTTGTCGCTGACGCTGTCGACGCGCTCATTGGAGATCTGCGAAATGTGCACCAGGCCGTCCTTGCCGGGCAGTATGGTGACGAAAGCGCCGAAGTCCATCAGCTTGGACACGCGCCCCTCGTAGATCGCGCCGACTTCCACGTCCGCCGTCAGCTGGCGGATACGGCGAATCGCCTCTTCACCGGCGGCCTGATCGACGGAAGCGATCTTCACCGTACCGTCATCGGTGATGTCGATGCTGGTGCCGGTCTCCTCGGTAAGCGCGCGAATGGTGCTGCCGCCCTTGCCGATGACATCGCGGATACGGTCGGGATTGATCTTCAGCGTGATGATGCGCGGCGCATGGCTGGAGATGTCCGCACGCGGCGCGGCGATGGCGCGGTTCATGTGTTCCAGGATGTGCAGACGCCCTTCACGCGCCTGGGCCAGGGCTTCGCTCATGATCTCGCGGGTGATGCCGTCGATCTTGATGTCCATCTGCAGCGCGGTCACGCCATTGCTGGTACCCGCCACCTTGAAATCCATGTCGCCGAGATGATCTTCGTCGCCGAGGATATCGGTCAGCACGGCGCTGCGCTCGCCTTCCTTGATCAGGCCCATGGCGATACCCGCCACCGGGGACTTGACCGGCACGCCG
>CAYLYS010000012.1:35248-43569 GCA_964388175.1 uncultured Chromatiales bacterium
TTCGACTCGGTGATTTCCGACACGACCCGGATCACATAGGGGAAGTTGTCCATGCCCGGCAATACCGCGGCAACGCCACGGCGGGCGAGGTTACCGTGACCGATCTCGCGGCGCTTGGGCGAACCGACGAATCCGGTCTCTCCCACGCAATAGGGCGGGAAGTTGTAATGCAGCATGAACGGTTCTTTGCGTTCGCCCTCGATGGCGTCGATGACCTGTGCATCGCGGCCGGTACCGAGCGTGGCGGCGACGATGGCCTGGGTTTCGCCGCGGGTGAACAGCGCCGAGCCGTGCACGCGCGGCAGCACGCCGACGCGGATGGTGATCGGGCGTACGGTGCGGGTGTCGCGTCCGTCGATGCGCGGCTGGCCGGCGAGAATGGATTCGCGCACGACTTTCTTCTCCAGGCGGGCGATCTCGACCTTGACGCTCTCCGCGGTCCACGCCGTCTCGGCGCCTTCGACGACCAGCTCGCCGATCACGGCGCTGCGGATCTCGGACAGACGCGTCTGGCGCTCCTGCTTGTCGCGGATGCGGTAGGCGGCGGTGATGGCGCTCACCGTCGCATCGCTGCGCACACGGCGCTGCAGCGTATCGTCACCATCGGCCGCCGGCACTGCCCAGGCCGGCTTGCCGGCCTCTGCGGCCAGCGCACGGATCGCCTCGATGGCGACCTGCTGCTCGCGATGTCCGAACAGCACGGCGTCGAGCATGACCGACTCGGGCAGCTCGCTGGCCTCGGACTCGACCATCAGCACCGCATTGGTCGTACCGGCGACGACGAGATCGAGCTGCGAGCTCTCCAGCTGTGTCCGGCTGGGATTGAGAATGAACTGGCCGTCCTGGTAACCGACGCGCGCGGCGCCGATCGGGCCGTTGAAAGGCAGGCCGGCGATGGCAAGCGCGGCGGAAGCGCCGATGATGGACGGGATATCCGGGTCGATCTCGCGATCGAGGGAAACGACCGTGGCGATGACCTGCACTTCATTGGTGAAATTCTTCGGGAACAGGGGGCGCAGCGGACGATCGATCAGGCGGGAAGTGAGCGTTTCCTTCTCGGAAGGTCGTCCCTCGCGCTTGAAAAATCCGCCCGGGATCTTGCCGGCGGCATAGGTGCGCTCCTGATAATTGACGGTGAGGGGGAAGAAATCACGCCCGGGCACCGCTTCCTTCTGCGCCACGGCGGTCACCAGCACCACCGTTTCGCCCATGCTGACCATAACCGCGCCGGTCGCCTGTCTGGCAATCTCGCCGGTTTCGAGGGTGACCTGATGGGCACCGTACTGAAAGACTTTTTTTATCGCTGTCACGTTGGATTTCCTAAGGGGTTAAAGCGCCAGACCAGAGGCGGCCGTACGCACGCCGCACTGCGCGACTGAAGTAAGAAGCTGATATGGAAAACGGGCCCGAGAGATCGGGCCCGCTTGATGGAGACGATGCTCTCGTGCCCTACTCTGCTTCACTTGCGCAGGCCGAGACTCGTGATCAGTTCCTGGTAACGCGAAACGTCGCTCTTCTTCAGGTAATCGAGCAGCTTTCTGCGCGAGCTCACCATTCTCAGCAGCCCCTGGCGGGAATGATGATCGTGCTTGTGCTCCTTGAAATGGCCCGAAAGCTGCTCGATACGGGCGGAAAGAAGCGCAACCTGCACTTCCGGCGATCCGGTATCGCTCGCGCCACGCTGATATTTCTTTACGACGTCTGCCTTTATCTGCGCATCTAATCCCATGGTGTCCTGTCCGATTGTCCGCTATGCCGATTTTGAGGGCGTATTTTATCTTGCATCCGCCGCAGCTTACAAGCCGAAAGCGCAGCCGGCGGGATCTACTGGTTGACCAGGCGCTTGGGCGCCACCCGGCCGTCGTCGAGAATGTGGCCGACGCCGAGGAAACGATCCTCCCGGGTATAGATCCTGACCAGGCCGCGGGACGGCGCATGAGGCACGAAAACCGCCTGGCCGCGGATCAGGAAATACGCCACATCCTTGGGCAGGCGCACGTCCGGCCACTGCGCCAGCGCGCTCTCCATCGACACCAGCACGGCATCGAGCGCTTCCGGGCCGGCGGCGGCGAGCTCTTCGATCCGGTCCAGGCTGACCATGCTGTGCTGATCGAAAGCGCCGACGCCGGTGCGACGCAGTTCGCAGATGTGCGCACCGCAGCCCAGCCGCTCGCCCAACTCGTCGGCCAGCACCCGGATGTAAGTCCCCTTGGAACAGTCCACTTCGACCTCGAGCCGGTCACCGTCGAACCCCATCACCTCGAAGCGATGGACGGTCACCGCCCGCGGCTGGCGCTCGACTTCGATGCCCTGGTGGGCAAGCTTGTAGAGCGGCACGCCATTCTGCTTGATCGCCGAATGCATGGGCGGCACCTGCTGCTGCTCGCCGCGGAAACCGGCCACCGCCTCCTCGATGCGGGCACGGTCCAGGCCGGCGACGTCGCCGCGCCGGATCACCTCACCCTCGGAGTCGCCGGTGATCGTGCGCATGCCGAGCCGGATCACCGCGCGATAGCGCTTGTCGGCCTCGAGCAGAAAGCCGGAAAGCTTGGTCGCCTCGCCGAAGCAGACCGGCAGCAAGCCGGTCGCGAGTGGATCCAGGCTACCGGTATGACCGGCCTTGCGCGCGCCGAACAGCCGCTTCGCGGCCTGCAGCGCGGCATTCGAGGTCATGCCGGACGGTTTGTCCAGCAACAGGATACCGGTGAGATTGCGCCCCCGGGCGTGACGGTGTTTCATCAGGATTCCTTGCTGCCTTTTTTCTTGTCCATCGCCACCGACGCTTCGATCAGAGAAACCAGGCGGTTGCCGGTCTCCACCGTCTCGTCGTGGACGAAATGCAGGTGTGGCACGATGCGCAGGAGCAATCGCCGCGTCAGTGCGTGGCGCAGGAAAGGCGACGCGCGGTTGAGGATCTTCACCGTCCCCGCCACGCTCTCGGCGCCGTCGAGCACGGTGACATAGACCTTGGCGTGACTGAGATCGCTGGAAACCTTGACCGCCGATACCGTCACCATACCGACCCGGGGATCCTTGATCTCCTGCTGGATCAGCACGGCGAGCTCGCGCTGGATCTGTTCGGCGACCCGCTGCGCCCGCGTGAATTCTTTGGCCATAAGTTCCCTTGCCGGAAAGTGAGCCCCCGCCACGGGGCGCGTGTCACCGCGCACCCGGCATGGCAGGCGATCTTACAGCTCCCGTCTGACCTCGATCCGCTCGTAGACTTCGATCTGGTCGCCGGCACGGACATCGTTGTAATTGCGCACGCCGATACCGCATTCGGTACCTGCCCGCACTTCGTTGACGTCGTCCTTGAAGCGCCGCAGCGATTCGAGTTCACCTTCGAAGATGACCACATTGTCGCGCAGCACGCGGATGGGATTGTTGCGGCGCACCGCGCCTTCCACCACCAGACAGCCGGCGATCTGGCCGAACTTGGGCGAGCTGAACACTTCGCGCACCTCGGCAAGACCGACGATCTGCTCGCGGATTTCAGGCGAAAGCATGCCCGAAAGCGCCTGCTTCACTTCGTTGATGGCATCGTAGATGATGCTGTGATAACGCAGTTCGACGCCGTTTTCTTCCGCCAGACGCCGCGCCACCGTATCGGCACGCACGTTGAAACCGATGACGATCGCATTCGAAGTCAGCGCCAGATTGACGTCCGACTCGGTGATGCCGCCGACGCCGCTGGAAATGACGTTGACCGACACCTCGTCGTTGGACAGCTTGATCAGCGATTCCTTGAGCGCCTCCACCGAACCCTGCACATCGGCCTTGATGACGAGGTTGATGAACACCGCGTTTTCCTTGCCGATCTGCGCGAACACGTCTTCGAGACGGGCCGCCTTGCGCGCGGCCAGCTTGACGTCGCGGAACTTGCCCTGGCGGAACAGCGCGATCTCGCGCGCCTTGCGCTCGTCCTGCACGACCAGCATCTCATCGCCGGCATTGGGCGCACCGGACAGTCCGAGAACGACGACCGGAATCGAAGGGCCCGCGGCATCGATCGGGCGGCCATTCTCGTCGAACATGGCGCGCACCCGGCCGTATTCGCCGCCGGTGAGAATGATGTCGCCCTTGCTCAGCGTACCGTTCTGCACCAGTACCGTCGCCACCGGACCACGCCCCTTGTCGAGCGAGGATTCAATGACGGTGCCCGCCGCCGGCCGGTCCTTGACCGCCTGCAGTTCCATCACTTCCGCCTGCAGCAGAATGCTGTCGAGAATGTCGTCGACGCCCTGCCCGGTCTTGGCCGACACGTTGATGAACATCGTATCGCCGCCCCACTCCTCGGGCACCACCTGCTGTGCGACCAGTTCCTGCTTCACCCGGTCCGGATCGGCATCGGGTTTGTCGATCTTGTTGACCGCGACGATGATCGGCACCTGGGCCGCGCGCGCATGCTGGATCGCCTCGATGGTCTGCGGCATGACGCCGTCATCCGCCGCCACGATCAGCACGACGATGTCGGTGACCTTGGCGCCGCGCGCACGCATCGCCGTGAAGGCGGCGTGACCGGGGGTATCGAGGAAAGTGATCATGCCGCGCTCGGTCTCGACGTGATAGGCGCCGATGTGCTGCGTGATGCCGCCGGCCTCGCCCGCCGCCACCTTGGTGCGGCGGATATAGTCGAGCAGCGAGGTCTTGCCGTGATCGACATGGCCCATGATCGTCACCACCGGGGGACGCGGCATGCGCTCGCCGATAGCCTCGGCGCCACTGCCCAGCAGCGCTTCCTCGATCGCGTTTTCCTGCAGGAGACGCGGCGTATGGCCCATTTCGCCGACGAGGATGGCCGCGGTTTCCTGGTCCAGCACCTGATTGATGGTCACCATGCTGCCCATGCGCATCATGGCCTTGATGACCTCGGCGGCCTTGACCGACATCTTCTGCGCCAGCTCGCCGACGGTGATGGTCTGTGGAATGGTGACCTCACGCACGATCGGCTGCGTCGGCATCTCGAAACCGTGGCGCGCCACGCCGGAACCGCCCGGCGCCTTGCTCCAGGTGGCTTTTTTCTTGCCGCGCCGATTGCCGAGCTTGCCGGCGGTGACATGCAGCTCCTCGCGGCCGTACTTGGTCTCGCGCTCGTCGCGCTTCTTGCGGCGCTTGTTCTTCTTGTCGCCGGACTTGTCGTCGCCCGCGGGCTGCGGCTTTGCACCCGGCTGGGCAACCGACGGTGCTGCGGCAGGCGCGGCGGCGACCGGCGGCGATTCGACGATGACGAGCTCGGCCGGCGCAGCGGGCGCCTGTTCTTCGGTCACCGTTTCGACCGGAGCCTGCTGCTGTTCGGCTGGCGCCGATGCGACGACCTCGATGATCTCGACAGCCTCCGGCAGCTGCTCGGCACCGGCTTCTTCGCTTGTCGCTTCGGCAGCCGCGCCCTCGGCGGCGGCCAGCTCGCCACGCATCGCGTAGGTGCGCTTGCGGCGATACTCGACGTTGACCTTGCGGACCTTGGCTTTCACCCGTCCCGGTCCCGGCGCCGGCGTACTCTGCTTGAGCTCGCTGACCGTCTTGCGCCGCAGCGTGATCTTCTTGGGTTCGCCCTTGCCTGCCGCCTCACCACCATGCGCGCCGCGCAGATGGGTGAGCAGCTCCATCTTGTCCTTGTCACTGATGGTCTGATCCGCATCGGTGATCGGCAAGCCGGCTTCGCTCAACTGAGAGATCAGCCGGTCGACGGGAATACCGACCACGTCCGCGAGCTGTTTTACCGTTACGTCCGCCATGGTTTCAGAAATCTACCTTTGTCTTCCGATATTGCCGCAACCCCTGGCGCACTGTCGTTCCGCGCCTGGAATCACCCGCTGTTCACTGCTCCGCAGCGAACCAGGGCGCACGCGCCGCCATGATCAGGCTGCTGGCGCGTTCTTCGTCCACCCCGTCGATCTCCAGCAGATCGTCGACCGACTGCTCGGCGAGATCCTCCTGGGTGATGATGCCTTTGTCGGCGAGCTTGTGCGCCAGCTCCTCATCCATGCCTTCGAGATTGAGCAGATCCTCGGCCGGCGCCTGACCACTCGCGCCTTCTTCACTGGCAATGGCGCGGGTCAGCAACACGTCGCGCGCGCGCTCACGCAGCTCCTGCACGATGTCCTCGTCGAATTCCTCGATCTCGAGCAGCTCCTTGCTCGGCACGTAGGCGATCTCTTCGATGCTGGAGAAGCCCTCCTGCACGAAGATGGAAGCGAGATCCTCATCGACGTCGAGCTGTTCCATGAACAGCCGGCGCAGCGCATCGGCCTCGGCCTCGCTCTTCTCCTCGGCCTGGGCCTCGGTCATGATGTTGAGCTCCCAGCCGCTGAGCTGGCTCGCCAGGCGTACATTCTGGCCGCCTCGCCCGATCGCCTGCGACAGATGCTCATCCTTGACCGCGAGGTCCATGCTGCCGGTCTCCTCGTCCACGACGATCGACTCGACCTCGGCGGGCGACATGGCGTTGATCACGAACTGGGCCGGATTGGCATCCCAGAGAATGATATCGATGCGCTCGCCGGCGAGTTCGTTGGAAACGCTCTGCACACGCGAACCGCGCATGCCGACGCAGGCACCGACCGGGTCGATGCGGTCGTCATTGGTCTTCACCGCGATCTTGGCGCGCGAACCTGGATCACGCGCGGCGCTGACGATTTCGATCAGGCGCTCGCCCACTTCCGGCACTTCCAGCCGGAACAGCTCGATCAGCAGCTCCGGCGCGGTACGGCTGACATGCAACTGCGGACCACGGGATTCCGAGCGCACCGCGCGCAGATAGACGCGCAGCCGATCACCGGGACGCACGGACTCACGCGGAATGAGATCCTCGCGCGCCAGCAGCGCTTCGGCGTTGCCACCGATGTCGATGATGACATTGCCGCGGTCGACGCGCTTGACCACGCCGGTGAGCAGCTCGCCGACGCGGTGCTGATACTGCTCGACGACATGGGCGCGCTCGGCCTCGCGCACCTTCTGGATGATGACCTGCTTGGCGGCCTGGGCGGCGATGCGGCCGAAAGCCAGCGACTCGATCGGCTCCTCGATGAAATCGCCGGCCTGGATGTCCGGCTGCTTCTCACGCGCGGCGGCGAGGCTGATCTGCGCCTCGGGATTCTCGATCACGCCGTCGTTTTCTTCATCGACCGCCTGCCAGCGGCGGAAAGTTTCGTAGTTACCGGTGTCGCGATCGATCGCGACGCGGATGTCGACCTCGCCGGTATAGCGCTTTTTGGTCGCAGCCGCGAGCGCCGACTCGATGGCGCCGACGATGACTTCCCTGGCGATGCCGCGCTCATTCGACACCGCATCGACGACCAACAGTATTTCCTTGCTCATATCAACCGCCTCTGCAAACGCTGGTTCTGTACCGCTTCAGATGTCAGGAACCAGGCGGGCCTTTTCGACGCGATCCAAGGGAAGCGCGACTTCCTGCCCATCCATTTCCAGCACCACCTGCCCGCCGCGCAGGCCGCACAGCAGACCTTTGAAATTGCGCTGCCCATTGACCGGCACATCGGTGCGCAGGCGAACGTTGTGACCGCTGAAACGCTCGAAATCACGCGCATCACCGAGCGGCCGATCGAGCCCCGGAGAGGAAACCTCGAGGACGTAATGCCCGCCGATGGCGTCTTCCACGTCGAGCACACCGCTGACCTGATGGCTGACCCGCTCGCAGTCATCGACGGTGATGCCGTTTTCCTTGTCGATGTATATCCGCAGGATCTGCCTGTTGGCCTGCGAAGAAAATTCGATCGCGACCAGCTCATAGCCGAGCATGCTCACGGTCGGCTCCAGCAAGGCCCGCAGTTTCGGATCGGTCCGCAGCTTCATCTGACACTGCCAAAAACAAAAAGTGGGCCATAGGCCCACTCTGAATCGTGTCGCGTCCTGTCATCGCCAGGACACGACACTCCTGAAACAGCCCATGAAAACGGCCGCGCATGCGCTGGGCCACTCCGGCGGCATGAAGCCGGAGTCATCATGGTCCGGGAAACCTAGACCCCGGGGACGGCTATTATAGGAGTATGTTTTTCTTTTTTCAATAAAGACTTAACTGCATAAAAAATCCTTTGGATCAGGAACCTGCAAAAGCCGCCGGCCGGGTCAGTAGACGTCGCGGCGATAGCGGCCGCTGACGGCCATGGCATCGAGCCGTTCACGTCCGAGCACGTCGGCAAGCACCGCATCCACCGCCGGCGCCATGCCATCGAGGCTGCCGCAGACATAGATCGCCGCCCCATCGTCCACCCAGGCCTGCAGACGTTCACGCTGCGCCAACAGGCGATCCTGGACATAGATGCGCTGCGCCTGATCACGCGAGAAGGCGAGATCGAGTGCGG
>CAYLYS010000013.1:0-42909 GCA_964388175.1 uncultured Chromatiales bacterium
GTTGCGCTTGCGATCGGTCTTGACGACTTTGAACTCGAGATCCTTGCCTTCGAGGTGGGTCAGATCGCGCACGGGACGCACATCGACCAGCGAGCCGGGCAGGAACGCGCGGATATCGCCGATGTCGACGGTGAAACCGCCCTTGACCTTGCCGCTGATGCGACCGGTGACCTTCTCCTGCGCTTCCATCGCCTGCTCGAGATAATCCCACTGCTTGGTGCGGCGGGCCTTCTCGCGCGACAACCGGGTCTCACCGAAACCGTCCTCGACGGCATCGAGCGCGACCTCGACGGCATCGCCGACGGCGATTTCCGCCACGCCATGGTCGTTGTAGAACTGCTCGATCGGAATGACGCCTTCGGACTTGAGACCGGCGTTGACGATGACGGCATCGGCGCGAATGGCGACGACGGTACCGATGACGATTGCGCCCGGATGCATCTGCTTGCCGGACTGACTTTCCTCGAAAAGCTGTGCGAAACTTTCACTCATCAGGTTGATGTTGTTGCCTGTAAAGACAGGCAATCCTCTCGATGTTGGTCCGCTTGCGCGAACGAATGAATTTAGCCCCGGCCGTGCCCTTGCGCACGGCGCGAAGCGCCTGTTACCCTGCCTGATCGAAGCAGCGGTTATTGCCCACTGGACGCGCGCGCCGCAGGGCCCGCGCGCCAGCGCTGCAGAATCGTCTCAACGACCGTCGCGACGTCCACGCCGGTGGTATCGACGATGACAGCATCCTCCGCGGGTTTCATCGGAGCGACCGGCCGCGCACCATCGCGTCGGTCGCGTGCCTCGATCTCCCGCAAAAGGCCCCCTAGACTAACATCCATTCCCTTGTCCTTCAACTGTTTATAGCGCCTTCTGGCACGCTCTTCCGCGCTCGCGTCGAGGTAGATCTTGAGGTCGGCATCGGGGAAGATCACCGTTCCCATGTCGCGTCCGTCGGCGACCAATCCGGGCGCGCGGCGAAACGCCTGCTGCCGCCCGACCAGCGCACCGCGCACGCCGGGCAGCACCGCCACCGCCGAGGCGGCGGCGCCGCTGGCTTCGCTGCGCAGCTCGACGCTCACATCGGTATCGCCGAGAAAAACAGGGGCGCCATCGCCATCAACGCCGTCGAAATCGAAACGCGCATCCAGCGTTTCGGCCAGACGGCTGAGCGCGGCTTCATCGTCCAGCGCACAGCCGGCACGCCGCGCCGCCAGACCCACCAGACGATAGAGCGCGCCGCTGTCGAGGAAATGCCAACCCAGCTGCCGCGCCAGGATACGGCTCACCGTCCCCTTGCCTGAGCCGCCCGGGCCGTCGAGCGTGATGACTGGTATTTTTTCCATTTATTTGCAATAAGTTGAGAATAACTTCTCAAGGAAATTCGACTTTCTGTCGCTGAGCGATCATTGATCCGCGATCGCCAATCCCGCCGCCCCCGCCACCGCCACGAAGTTCGGGAAGGACGTGCCGACATTGGCGCAATCATGGATCACGATCTTAGCATTCGCACGCAAGGCCGCGATGGCAAAAGACATTGCAATACGATGATCGCTGTGACTGTGAATCTCGCCGCCACCCCAGCGCTCGCCGCCAGTGATGATCATGCCATCGGCGGTCGGCTGGGCGTCGATGCCGAGCGTGTGCAGGCCATCGGCCATGACCTGGATGCGGTCGCTTTCCTTCACGCGCAATTCTTCCGCCCCGCTGAGCACGGTGCGACCCTCGGCTGCCGCCGCCGCGATGAACAGCGCCGGGAATTCATCGATGGCGAGCGGTACCTGCTCGCGCGGTATCTCGATGCCGCGCAGACGGCCGCCGCGCACGCGCAGATCGGCCACCGGCTCGCCGCCGAGTACGCGCTCGTTGAGCACCTCGATATCCGCTCCCATCAGACGCAGGATATTGAGAATGCCGATACGGGTGGGATTGATGCCGACCTGCGGCAACAGCAGATCCGAGCCCGGCGCGATGGCGGCGCCGACCATGAAGAAGGCTGCCGACGAAATGTCCGCCGGCACGTCGATACGCGTGCCGCGCAGCCGCACGCCGCCGCGCACGCAGATACGATCGCCGTCACAGCGGACCTCGCCGCCGAGCGCCGTCAGCATGCGCTCGGTGTGGTCGCGTGTCGGCGCCGGCTCGGTGACGCAGGTTTCGCCCGCGGCGTACAGGCCGGCGAGCAGCAGCGCCGATTTCACCTGCGCGCTCGCCACCGGCATCCGGTAATCGATACCGTGCAGGACCGAGCCGCCGCGTATGCGCAGCGGCGGCGTGCCGGCAGCGGCGGTCTCTATATGCGCGCCCATATCGGCGAGCGGCGCCGTCACGCGGCGCATCGGCCGGCGGCCGAGCGAGGCGTCGCCGATCAGCTCGCAATCGAAAGACTGCGCCGACAGCAGGCCGGCGAGCAGACGCATCGACGTGCCGGAGTTGCCGAGATCCAGCGGCGCGGCGGGCGCACGCAGACCGCGCATGCCGACGCCGTGCACCGTCACCCGCCCCTCGCCCGGACGTTCGATGCGCACGCCCATGGCGCGAAAAGCGGCGAGCGTGGCAAGGCTGTCCTCCCCTTCGAGGAAACCATGGACTTCGGTGACGCCTTCGGCGATCGAACCCAGCATGATCGCACGATGCGAAATCGATTTATCGCCCGGAACGCGCAGCGTTCCGCTCAGGCGGCCGCCGGGACCGACGGTGAATGATTCATTCATGGGATAGGCACGCAGACTGGATAACTGAAAATGAACGGGAACAAAGCGAACGCTTCCTCGGCACGCATCACTTCTTCACATTGCGATCGCGGACCGCCTTGGCGCGCTTGAACAGATCGACCAGCCCCTCGCCGTTCGCCTGGGCGATCAGCGCGCCGAGCTCATCGAGTCCGGCGCGGTACTGCGTCAGCGTTTCGAGAATGCGGGGGCCGTTGGCAAGACAGATGTCGCGCCACATGACCGGATCGGAGGAAGCGATGCGGGTGAAATCGCGGAATCCGCCGGCGGCGTAGCGGAATATCTCTTCACTGTCGTCCATGCGCGCCAGCGTATCGACGAGCGCATAGGCCAGCACGTGCGGCAGATGGCTGGTCGCGGCCAGGATCTGATCATGACGATCGGGATCCATCTCGGCGACCTGCGCACCGGCGGCCTCCCACAGCGCGCGCACGCGTGCCAGCGCCAGCGGCCGCGTTTCGGCGACCGGGGTCAGCAGGACGACGCGTCCGTCGAACAGATCGGCACGCGAGGCCTCGACGCCGCGGCGCTCGTCGCCGGCGATGGGATGGCCCGGAACGAAAGCGGCCATGGCATCGCCCAGCTGTTCGCGCGCCGCTGCAACGACGCCATGCTTGGTGCTGCCGACGTCGGTGATCACGGCATCGGGTGCAAGATAGGGCCGCATCTCGCGCAGTATCCCGTCTATGGCGCCGACCGGCACCGCGATCACGATCATGTCGGCGTCTTCCACCGCCGACTGCAGCCGGGTCTCGAAACCGTCGATCACACCGAGATCGATTGCGCGCTGCAGATCGAGATGGTTGCGTCCGTAACCGACGATGCGCGCGCGCTGCCCGGAACGCCTGAGCGCGCGCGCCAGCGAACCACCGAGCAGGCGTACGCCGATGATGGCGATCTTGCGAAACAGAATATTGCCCGGAATGGCGTCCGTCCTGGCCTTGGAAGCGCTGGCACGTTGCAGCGTCAAAGCGTGCGCCCGATGACAGCGGCAATACCGCGCAGCTGCACCATCAGCTCGTTGAGCTCGGTCGGACTGAGCGCCTGATCGGCGTCGGACCAGGCCTCCATCGGCCGCGGATGCATCTCCACCAGCAAACCGTCGGCGCCGGCCGCGATCGCCGCGCGCGCCAGCGCCGGCACCATCCACGCCTTGCCGCCGGCATGGCTGGGATCGATGATGACCGGCAAATGGGTTTCACGCTTGAGCACCGGTACGGCGGTGACATCGAGCATGTTGCGATAGGCGTCTTCGAAGCCGCGCACGCCACGCTCGCAGAAGATGATATTGTGATTGCCGCCGGCGGCGATGTATTCCGCCGCCATCAGCCATTCGGAAATCGTGGCGGAAAAACCGCGCTTGAGCACGACGGGCGTATGCGTGCTGCGCCCGACTTCCTTCAGCAGCTCGAAGTTCTGCATATTGCGCGTGCCGATCTGGATCACATCGACGCCATGCTCGAGGAAAGTATCGAGCATGCGCACATCCATCAGCTCGGTGACGATCGGCAGGCTGTGGCGCGCCGCCGCTTCCTTCATCATGGTCAGGCCTTCGACACCTACGCCCTGAAAGGAGTACGGGCTGGTGCGCGGCTTGAAGGCGCCGCCGCGCATCATCCGGCAGCCGGCGGCGACCACAGCCGTGGCGACCTCTTCCATCTGCTGCGGCGTTTCCACCGAGCACGGCCCGGCGATCACCTGTATCTGCTCGCCGCCGACGGGAATGCCGCACACATCGATCACCGATCCGGTATCGCGCGACTCGCGCGATACGAACTTGTAGGGACGCATGACGCGCACGATGCGATCCACTTCACGGAAAGCCTCGAGCATGGCCTGATCGACCGCGGTCTCGTCGCCGAGCGCGCCGATCACGGTCTGATGAGTACCGCGCGAGGCGTGGGGTTTCAGCCCCATGGCGGAGAGCTTGTGCTCGACGGCGGCAATGGCCTCCTCCGAGGCGCCGGGTTTCATTATGACGATCATGATCGAATCAGTTCACCTGTAAAATTGAAGTTCGGCACGCTTAGGGCCTGTTCACAATGCCGCTTCCGGGTACGAACCCAGCACCTTCAGCACTGCGGCTTCACGCTCGAGAGCGGCAATGGCCGAGGCCACCGTCGCATCCTCGGCGTGTCCGGCGATATCGATGAAAAACACATAATCCCACATCCCGCGTCGCGACGGCCGCGACTCGATGCGGGTCATCGAGATGCCGTGCTCGGCCAGCGGCGCGAGCAGACGGTGCAGTGCGCCGGGCCTGTTGGCGGTGGACACCAGCAGCGAAGTCTTGTCGCGCCCGCTCGGTGCCGCGGCAACGCGCCCGATCACCAGAAAGCGCGTGGTATTGTCGGGCTCGTCCTCGATGTTCTGCGCCAGCAGGCGCAGACCGTAAACCTCGGCGGCACGCACGCCGGCAATCGCCGCGGTATTCCCATCGCGCTGCGCCAGGCGCGCGGCTTCGGCGTTGCTGCTCACCGCCACGCGTTCGACGCCGGCCAGATGCGCATCCAGCCACTCGCGGCACTGCGCCAGCGCCATCTGGTGCGCGCATACCCGCCGCACCGCGGCCACGTCCTGAGCCTGCCCCATCAGATTATGATGCACGCGCAGCTCGATCTCGCTGCAGATCTTCAGCGGCGAGTTCATGAACATGTCGAGCGTGTGATCGACCGCACCCTCGCTCGAATTCTCGATCGGCACCACGCCGTAATCCGCCGCGCCCGCCTCGACCTCGCGGAACACCGCATCGATGGCGGCGAGCGGACGCGTGCCCACCCCCTGGCCGAAATGCTTGAGCACCGCGGATTCGGTGAATGTGCCTTCCGGCCCGAGGAAAGCGATGGTCATCGGCCGCTGCAGGGCGAGGCAGGCCGACATGATCTCACGGAACAGGCGGGCGACGACTTCGTCGGACAAGGGTCCTTCGTTGCGCGCCAGCGCCGTCTGCAGCACCTGCGCCTCGCGCTCCGGGCGGTAATAGACGCCGTCGCCGATGGCGCGCTTGATTTCCGCCACTTCGAGCGCACAGCGCGCCCGCTCGGTGATCAGCGCCTGCAGCTGCGCATCGATCTGATCGATGCGGGTACGGATGATTGTGAGCTTCTCGTTTTCGGACATCGGCAAACTCGATTACCGGCAGCGGCGAATGCAGGAGAGCACCCCGCCCTGTCCTCTCCTTGCGATCCGCGGCTGCGGTATCCCTGCCTTTCTTTCCGCAGCCGCGCGGCGGCTCATGCGATCACGCGAACGTTGAGCACGCCTGCGATCTTGCGTATGTCTTCCAGCACCTGCTCCGGCACTTCCCGGTCGACATCGGCCAGCGTGTAGGCGAGCTCGCCGCGCGACTTGTTGAGCAGATCGAGAATGTTGAGCCCGGCCTTGGCCATCACCGTGGAAATCTGTCCGACCATGTTGGGCACGTTGGCATTGGCGATGCCGATGCGATAGCCCTCGCCGCGCGGCATCTGCACCTCGGGGAAATTCACCGAGTTGGTGATCGTGCCATTCTCGAGATACTCGCGCAGCTGTTCGGCGACCATGATGGCGCAGTTGTCCTCCGCCTCGGCGGTGGAGGCGCCGATATGCGGCAGGGCGATCACGCGCGCATGCCCCTTGAGCTGCTTGCCGGGGAAATCGCAGACATAGGCGTAGACCTTGCCCGCGTCGATGGCCTCGCTCACGGCCGTGGCGTCGACGATGCCGTCGCGGGCGAAATTGAGGATGACCACGCCCTTTTTCATCCGCCGCAAACGGTCGGCGTTGATCATGTGGCGCGTCTCATCGATCAGCGGCACGTGGAAAGTGACGAAATCGACGCGCGCCAGCAGATCGTCCAGGCTCACCGCCTGCTCCACCTTGGAGGAAAGGCGCCACGCGCCCTGTACGGTGATCTTGGGATCGTAGCCGATGACGCGCATGCCGAGATCGATGGCGGCATTGGCGACCTTGATGCCGATGGCGCCGAGTCCGACCACACCGAGCACCTTGCCCGGCAGCTCGAAACCGACGAACTGCTTCTTGCCGTTCTCGGCCGCCTTGTGGATGGCGTCGTCCTCGCCCTCGAGCTGGCGGGCGAAATCCCAGGCCTGGCAGATATTGCGTGCGGCGAGCAGCATGCCGGCGATCACCAGTTCCTTCACCGCGTTGGCATTGGCGCCCGGCGCGTTGAACACAGGAATGCCGAGCTTGCTGAACTCGGCGACCGGAATATTGTTGACGCCGGCGCCGGCCCGCCCTACCGCTCTCAGCGTGGGCGGCACAGCCATGCCGTGCATATTGTGGGAACGCAGCATGATCGCATCGGGATGCGCGATCTCGGAGGCGACCTCGTAACGGTCGCGCGGGAACTTCTCCAGACCGAGCACGGAAATATTGTTGAGAGTCAAAATCTTATACATTAAATCTCACCCCGGGATTACAGATTCTCCACCCTGACCGCGGCTCTCGCCGCAATCACCGCCCGCTCCATTCTAACCGTGCCGGCGCTCGAAGTCCTTCATGAAGCCGATCAGGGCATCGACCCCCGCTTCGGGCATCGCATTATAGATGCTGGCGCGCATGCCACCCACCGAGCGGTGGCCTTTCAGCGTCGTCAGACCCTGCGCGGCGGCCTCTTTGAGGAACACCGGATCGAGCGCATCATCCGCCAGCGTGAACGGCACGTTCATCCACGAACGGCTCGTCGGCTCCACCGGGTTGCTGTAGAACGGGGAAGCGTCGATGCAGGCGTACAGCTTGTCCGACTTGCGGCGGTTGATCTCGGCCATCGCCGACAGCCCGCCCTTGCGCTTGAGCAGATCGAAAACCAGACCGGCGATGTACCAGGCATAGGTCGGCGGCGTGTTGTACATGGAATCCGCCTCGGCCTGCACCTGGTAATCGTACATGACCGGCGCACCCGGCAGGGCGGCGCCGATGAGATCCTCGCGCACGATGACCACGGTCAGGCCGGCCGGGCCGATGTTCTTCTGCGCGCCGGCATAGATCACACCAAAGCGCGAAACGTCGACCGGTCGCGACAGGATGGTCGAGGACATGTCCGCCACCAGCGGCACGGCGCCGGTGTCCGGGATGTCGTGGAACTCGACGCCGCCGATGGTTTCGTTGGGGGTGTAATGGACATAGGCCGCATCGGAATCGAGCTTCCAGGCGGCGCGTGGCGGAATGGTCGTGAACTTGGTATCCGCCGAGCTGGCGGCGACGTTCACTTCGCAGAAGCGCTTCGCTTCCTCGATCGCCTTCTTCGACCAGCTGCCGGTATTGATGTAGTCCGCCTTGCGCTTGCCGCGCAGCAGATTGACCGGCACCGCGCCGAACTGCTGGCTGGCGCCGCCCTGCAGGAACAGCACCTTGTAATTGGCCGGGATCGCCATCAGCTCGCGCAGATCGGCTTCGGCCTGAGCGGCGATCTTGATGAATTCCTTGCCGCGATGGCTCATTTCCATCACCGACATCCCACTGCTCTGCCAGTCGAGCATCTCGTCGCGGGCGCGCTCGAGCACCTCTTCAGGGAGAATCGCCGGACCGGCGCTGAAATTATAAACGCGTGACATGTGCAGCTTTCCTATTACTCGTTGATGACTGTGCGGATGGCGCGGCCGCGGCGCGGATTCTCGCGCTATGCCTCCTGATCCGTTTCTCCATCGCCTTCACCGCCCTCTCCTTCCAGACTTTCGAGGCGGTCGACACCGACCAGGCGCTCGCCCTCGTCCAGACGGATCAGGCGTACGCCCTGGGTATTGCGACCGAGTACCGACACCTCGTCGGCATGCGTGCGCACCAGGTTGCCGCCGGCCGTGATCAGCATGATCTCGTCGCCGTCGTGGACCAGTTCGGCGCCGACCACTTCGCCGTTGCGCTCGGAAGTCTGGATGGCGATGACGCCCTGCACGCCGCGGCCGTGGACCGGATACTCGTCCATGCGCGTGCGCTTGCCGTAGCCGTGCTCGGTGGCGGTGAGCACATAGCCCTTGTCGTCGGCGATCAGCAGGGCAATGGCCTGCTGTCCTTCGGCGAGACGGATGCCGCGCACGCCGGTGGCGGTGCGGCCCATGGGGCGCACCGTGCTTTCATGGAAGCGCACCGCCTTGCCCCCGCTCGATACCAGCACCACGTCGCGCTCGCCGTCGGTCACTTCGGCGCCGATCAGGCGATCGTCCTCGGCGAGACCGAGCGCGATGATGCCGCTGGTGCGCGGACGCGAGAAATCGGTCAGCGGCGTCTTCTTCACGGTGCCGCTCAGCGTCGCCATGAAGATGTACTGATCCTCGGCATACTCCTTGACCGGCAGTACCGTGGTGATGCGTTCGCCTTCTTCCAGCGGCAGCAGGTTGACGAAAGGCCGGCCACGCGCATTGCGGCTCGCCTGCGGCAGTTCGTAGACCTTCTTCCAGTACACCTTGCCGCGGCTGCTGAAGCACAGGATGGTGTCATGGGTATTGGCGACGAACAGCTTGTCGATGAAATCCTCTTCCTTCACCGCCGTCGCCGACTTGCCGCGGCCGCCGCGGCGCTGCGCCTGGTACATCTCCAGCGGCTGCGATTTGACATAGCCGCCGTGGGACAGCGTCACCACCACATCCTCCGGGGTGATGAGGTCTTCCAGCGACAGATCGGCCTCGGCGACCTGGATCTCGGTGCGCCGTTTGTCGCCGAACTGCTCGCGCACGGCGTTCAGTTCTTCGCGGATCACTTCCATGAGCCGGGTCGCGCTCGACAGGATGCGGATCAGCTCGCGGATGCGATCGAGGATCTCACGGTATTCGCCGTGGATCTTGTCCTGCTCCAGCCCGGTCAGGCGATGCAGGCGCAGATCGAGGATCGCCTGCGCCTGCGTCTCGGACAGGCGGTAGCCTTCTTCACTGAGGCCGAGCGTGGCGCCGAGACCTTCGGGCTGCGACAGATCGGCATCGGCGGCGGCGAGCATGGCGCTCACGCCGCCCGGCGGCCAGGCGCGCGCCATCAGGCCGGCGCGCGCTTCCGCCGGTCCCGGCGCCGCCCTGATCAGCGCAATGATGTCGTCGATGTTGGCGAGCGCGACGGTGAGCCCTTCGAGGACGTGGGCGCGGTCGCGCGCCTTGCGCAGATCGAAAATGGTGCGCCGCGTCACCACCTCGCGGCGGTGGCGAATGAAGGCTTCCAGCACCTGCTTGAGATTGAGCAGACGCGGCTGCCCGTCGAGCAGGGCGACGATGTTGATGCCGAACACGTTCTGCATCTGCGTGTGCTGGTACAGATTGTTCAGCACCACTTCAGGAACCTCGGCGCGGCGCAGTTCGATCACCATGCGCATGCCGTCCTTGTCGGATTCGTCGCGCAGTTCGGAAATGCCTTCCAGGCGCTTTTCCTTGACCAGCTGCGCGATCTTCTCCAGCAGCATGGCCTTGTTGACCTGGTATGGCAGCTCGGTGACGATGATCCGCTGGCGGCCGTTGTCCTCGGTCTCGAAGTGGGTGCGGGCGCGCAGATAGATGCGGCCGCGTCCCGTGCGATAGGCTTCGTGGATGCCGCGCGTGCCGTTGATGATGGCGCCGGTCGGGAAATCGGGGCCGGGGATGTGCTCCATCAAGCCATTGATGCCGATCTCGGGATCGTCGATGAGCGCGATGCAGGCATTCACCACTTCGACGATATTGTGCGGCGGAATGTTGGTGGCGAGACCGACGGCGATACCGGCCGAACCGTTGATCAGCAGATTGGGGATGCGCGCCGGCAGAACGACCGGCTCCTGCTCCGACTCGTCGTAGTTGAGACTGTAATCGACGGTGTCCTTGTCGAGATCGGCGAGCATCTCGTGCGCGATGCGCGACATGCGCACTTCGGTATAGCGCATCGCCGCCGGCGAATCGCCGTCGACCGAACCGAAGTTGCCCTGGCCGTCGACCAGCATGTAGCGCAGCGAGAACGGCTGCGCCATGCGCACGATGGCGTCGTAGACCGCCGTATCGCCATGCGGGTGATACTTACCGATGACGTCACCGACCACGCGGGCCGATTTCTTGTAGGGCTTGTTCCAGTCGTTGCCGAGCCCCTGCATGGCATAGAGCACGCGACGATGCACCGGCTTGAGACCGTCGCGCACGTCCGGCAGCGCCCGGCCGACGATGACGCTCATCGCGTAGTCCATATAGGACTGACGCATCTCGTCTTCGATATTGGTCGAGATGATCTCTTTGGCGGATTCGGTCATAAGCGGACGTCGCTTCCCCCGCACGGCGGGGAAACTCGGGGCAACTCCAGGATGTCAGGTTTTATTCTTATTCCACAGCAAGATGGCAAACCGCCATTTTAGCAAAAACCCCCCTGCAGGACAGATCTATTTTCCATCCGGCCCTGCCGCGGGGCCGGCCGCCGCGCTCAGCGCCGCATGAGCGCGGCCAGCTTGCCGGCGTCGGGCGCGGTAATCACGCCTTTCTCGGTGACGATGGCATCGACCAGGGCGGCCGGCGTGACGTCGAAGACCGGATTCCAGGCCGCGGCGCCGGCGGCGGCGATGCGCTCGCCGCCGAGGCCGAGCAGTTCGTCCTCGGCGCGGGTCTCGATCGGGATCGCATCGCCGTCCGGCGTGCGCAGATCGATGGTGGAAGTCGGCGCCACCACCATCACCCGCACGCCGTGATGGCGCGCCGACAGCGCTGCCGCGTAAGTGCCGATCTTGTTGGCGACATCACCGTTGGCGGCGATGCGGTCGGAGCCGACGATGAGCCAGCGCACCTCGCCCTGTTTCATCAGATGGGCATTCGCTCCCTCGGCGACCAGCGTCGCCGGGATGCCGTCCTCGATCAGCTCCCAGGCGGTCAACCGCGCTCCCTGCAGCCAGGGACGGGTCTCATCGGCATAGACACGGCTGATCCGGCCCTGGGCATAGGCCGAGCGGATCACGCCGAGCGCGGTACCGTAGCCGCCGGTGGCGAGCGCACCGGCATTGCAGTGCGTGAGCACCGCGCAGCGCGTCTCGATCAACGCCGCGCCCAGCGCCCCCATGCGGTGATTGGCGGCGATGTCCTCCTCGTGGATGCGCCGCGCCTCGGCCAGCAGCGGCGCGCCGGGGTCGCCGGCGCAGGCGGCGATGGCGCCGCGCATGCGTTCGATCGCCCAGAACAGATTCACCGCGGTGGGACGGGTGCCGGCGAGCAGCTGCAGATCCTCCTCGATGTCATCCTTCCAGCCCTGTGGCGAGCGCGCGTAACGCGCTCGCGCCGCCAGCGCCACGCCATAGGCGGCGGTAATGCCGATGGCCGGGGCGCCGCGCACGGTCATGTTGCGGATCGCCTCCGCCGCCGCCGCCACGTCGGCGCACACGACCTCCTGGCGGCTGCGCGGCAGCAGCCGCTGATCGATCAGATGCAGCGCTTCCTCGCGCCAGGCGATCGGACGGACGGAATCATGCAGCACTTCGCTCATATCACGGACTCGCTCCCGGCATCGGTTTCAGAAATCGTCTTTGCGGTGGTGGCGAGGATATTAACATCCCGCAGCGCATCAAGGCGCCCTTGGGCCAGTCGATATAGATAGCCATGACGACACGCCCGACGGCATGGCCGCGCCTGCCGCTCCTCCCGCCCTTGCTCGCCCTCCTCGCCGGCACGCTCTGCCCGGCGGCGGCTGCCGCGCCCACGCCCATGACAGCGGTACCGCTCATGGCCGTGGACGACACCGCCGAGGCGCCGCCGCGGCCAGGCTTCATGGAATTCGTCTCGCTGCGCCCCCTGCTCTTCGCCCATGACGCCGATATCATCGATGAGCGCGTCCGGGCACAACTGGAAGACGCCGCCCTCTACATCCGCCACAGCCCGCGCATCCGTCGCGTGCTGCTCCAGGGTCATACCGATGTGCTCGCCGACGGAACCTATAACGCCGCCCTGTCGCAGCGCCGCGTCGAAGCGGTCCGCACCGAGTTGCTGGCGCTCGGCGTGGCCGGACATCTGCTGCACGTCAGCGCCCACGGCAGCAGCGCGCCGACCGATGAAAACTGGACCGCCGAAGGGCGCAGCAGAAACCGCCGCGTCGAGATCTACGTTCTCAGCCATACGCCCTGAGCGCGCCCGGAGCGCCTGGAGAGACAGGGGCGCGGCCATTCTTTCCACTTTCCGCATTACCCCTTACACTCTTCACCCATGATAAACGTGGATCTGGTGATACGCGCCGGCTGGATCGTGCCGGTCGAACCGCGGGGAACGGTATACGAGGATCACTGCCTCGCCGTCGCCCGCGGCCGCATCGTCGATATCCTGCCCGTCGCCGAAGCGCGCGCCCGCTGCAGCAGCAAAACCGAAGTCCATCTGCCCGACCACGTCCTCATTCCCGGCCTGGTCAATGCGCACACCCACGCCGCGATGAATCTGTTCCGTGGCCTCGCCGACGATCTGCCGCTGATGGAATGGCTGCAGAATCACATCTGGCCGGCGGAAGGGCGCTGGGTCGGCGAGGAGTTCGTACGCCACGGCTCGCAGCTCGCCATCGCCGAAATGCTGCGTGGCGGCACCACCTGCTTCAACGATATGTACTTTTTCCCCCAGGAAACGGCGCAGGCCGCGAGCCAGGCCGGGATGCGCGCGACCGTCGGCCTGATCGTGCTCGATTTCCCCACTGCCTGGGCCTCGGGGCCCGACGAATACCTGAGCAAGGGGCTCGAACTGTACGATCGCTATCGCCACGATCCGCTGATCCGCACCGCGTTCGCGCCGCACGCACCGTATACGGTCTCGGACGATCCGCTGCGCCGGCTGTCGACACTGGCGGAAGAACTCGATCTGCCCATCCACATCCACGTGCATGAAACCGCGGACGAGGTGAATACTGCCGTCGCCCGGCACGGCATGCGGCCGCTGCAGCGGCTCGCCGCCCTCGGCCTGCTCTCGCCGCGCCTGCTGGCGGTGCACATGACGCAGCTCAGCGACGAGGAAATCGCTCATTGCGCCGAAAGCGGCGTCCACGTGCTGCACTGCCCCGAATCCAATCTGAAGCTGGCGAGCGGATTCTGCCCGGTCGCCGCCCTCGGCCGCGCCGGCGTCAACGTCGCGCTCGGCACCGACGGCGCCGCCAGCAACAACGATCTCGACATATTCGGCGAAATGCGCACCGCCGCGCTGCTCGCCAAGGCGGTGAGCGGCGATGCCAGCGCCGTCCCCGCCGAGGAAGCGCTGCGCATGGCGACCATCAACGGCGCGCGCGCCCTCGGCCTCGAACACGAAATCGGCTCGCTGGAACCGGGCAAGTCGGCCGACATCGTCGCCGTGCATCTCGGCGATCTCGAAACCCGCCCGATCTTCCATCCCATCTCGCAGCTGGTCTATGCCTGCGGCCGCCACCAGGTCAGCGATGTCTGGATCGCCGGCCGCCAGGTGCTGAAGGACCGCCGGCTCACCACGCTGGACGAAGCGCAGCTGCGCGCCCAGACCGACGACTGGGCGGTGCGAATCGCCGCCGGCGACCCGTCGGCATGAAACCGGCATGAAGCCGCCCGCACTTGCACATGGAATGACCTCCCGATGAATGCCGATCCAGCCGAAATAGCCAAATTCGACGCCATGGCGTCGCGCTGGTGGGACCCCGAAGGCGACTTCAAGCCCCTGCACCAGATCAACCCGCTGCGCCTCGGCTACATCGAGCGGCACGCCCGCCTCACCGGCCGGAACGTGATCGACGTCGGCTGCGGCGGCGGCATACTCGCCGAGAGCATGGCGGCGCGCGGCGCGCGGGTGACCGGCATCGACATGGCCGAGGCCGCGCTGGCGGTTGCGCGCATGCACATGATCGAATCCGGCGCCAAAGTGGACTACCGGCGCAGCAGCGCCGAGGATTACGCGCGGCAGGCACCGGCCGCCGCCGACGTGGTGACCTGCATGGAACTGCTCGAGCACGTACCCGATCCGGCCTCGCTGGTACAGGCCTGCGCCGACCTGGTCCGTCCCGGCGGCGATCTCTTCTTTTCCACCATCAACCGCACGCCCAAGGCCTATCTCTACGCCATCGTCGGCGCCGAATACGTGCTGCGCATGCTGCCGACCGGCACGCATGATTATGAACGCTTCATCCGGCCGTCCGAACTCGGCGCCTGCCTGCGCGCCGCCGGACTGGAACTGCGCGATCTGCGCGGCATGAGCTATGCGCCGCTCGGCGGACGCTACAGCCTGTCGCAGGACGTTAGCGTCAATTACCTGCTGCATGCCGTCAAACCGGCATGATGCCGCCGCACCGCCATGCCCGCCGCGACGCAACGCGGCGGCGCAGCGCCGCACAAGAGCGCACAGCATGATGCCCACCGCGCCGCGCTGCCTGCTGCTCGATCTCGACGGCACCCTGGTCGATACCGCGCCCGACTTCACCCACACGCTCAATCTGCTGCGCGCGGAACACGGGCTCGGCCCGCTCGCCCACGAACGGGTGCGCCCGCACGTCTCGCACGGCGCGCGCATGATGATCCGCCTCGGTTTCGGTCTGCTCGAAGGCGACCCGCGCTTCGAAACCCTGCGCCAGCGCTTTCTCGAGCTCTATCGCAGCCATCTCGTGCGCGAAAGCCGCCCCTTCCCCGGCATGGCCGATGTTCTCGCCGCCATCGAGGCGCGCGGCATGCGCTGGGGTGTGGTCACCAACAAACCGGCCGCCTTCACCCATCCGCTGCTCGCCGGGCTCGAACTGGAACAGCGCGCTGCCTGCATCGTCAGCGGCGACACCACGGCGCACGCCAAGCCGCATCCGGCACCGCTGCTGCATGCGGCGAAGCTGCTCGCGCTCGCGCCGCGCGACTGCCTCTATGTCGGCGACGATCGCCGCGACATCGACGCCGGACGCGGCGCCGGCATGCGCACGCTGGTGGCGATGTTCGGCTATATCGCCGACGCCGAACGGCCGCAGGAATGGCAGGCCGACGGACTGATCCATCATCCGGCGGAAATCCTCGCCTGGTTCACCGCCGACGGAGCAAGCGTGGAATGAACGAACTGATCGGCACCATGAACGGCAGCGCCCTGCTCGTCCTCGGCGCGGTGGCGCTGCTCGCCCTGCTGGTCGGCGCTTTCGCCGCCCACCTCGCGGCGCAGCGCAGGATCACCGCGCTGCGGCTGCACAACGCCGAACTCAGCACCACGCTGGAACTGGAACGCAAATCGGCGCAGGAACGCCAGCTCGCCCTGGAACAGGCGCGCACGCAGCTCGGTGATACCTTCGCCGCGCTCTCCAGCGAGGCGCTGAAGCACAACAGCGCGGAGTTCCTGCGCCTGGCGCAGGAAAACCTCAAGCAGTTCCAGCTGCAGGCGCACCACGAACTCTCGAAGAAGGAACAGGCGGTGGAAACGCTGGTCACGCCGATCAAGGAAATGATCGAGAAAACGCGCGTGCAGATCCACGAGATCGAGCGCGAGCGCAAGGAAGCCTACGGTTCGATCAGCCGCCACCTGGAAACGCTGGCACAGACGCAGCAGCAGCTGCACGGCGAGACGCGCAACCTGGTGCAGGCGCTGCGCCGTCCCGAGGTGCGCGGACAATGGGGCGAGATGACACTGCGCCGCCTGGTCGAGCTCGCCGGCATGGTGCAGTACTGCGATTTCTACGAGCAGGAGCACACGCGCACCGAGGACGGCGTCGTGCGTCCCGACATGATCATGCGCATGCCCGGCGGACGCGAAATCATCATCGACGTGAAGACGCCGCTCGACGCCTATCTCAGCGCCATCGAGGCGCCCGACGACGCCACGCGGCGCCAGCATCTCGAACGCCACGGCCGCAAGGTGCGCGAGCGCGTGCAGGAACTCGCCGGCAAGGCGTACTGGAACCAGTTCAAGAATAGTCCCGATTTCGTCGTGCTGTTCATCCCCGGCGAACACTTCCTCAGCGCGGCGCTCGATTTCGATCCGGCGCTGCTCGAAGACGCGCTGCGCAAGAAGGTCATACTCGCCACGCCCAGCAGCCTGATCGCCCTGCTGCGCGCGGTGGCCTACGGCTGGAACCAGCAGGCGCTGACCGAGAACGCCGAGCGCATCCGCGACCTCGGCGAGGATCTCTACAAGCGCCTGTGCACCTTCAGCAGCCATCTGGCACAGGTGGGCAAGCATCTCGGCAACAGCCTCGACCACTACAACAAGGCGGTCGGCTCATTCGAACGCCAGGTACTCAGCGGCGCGCGCAAATTCCCGGAAATGGGCATCAACCCGGCGCGTGAACTGGAAACCCCGGAGCAGATCGAAAAAGGCGTACGCCAGCTTGCCGAAGACCATGAGCGGCGCTGACAACGGATCTGGCAGCGAAGCTGGCAGGGACTCCGGCGGCGGCGATGAGCGCCTGCGCGCGGCCTATGCCCATTGCCTGCGCATCGCCGGCGGCCACTACGAGAACTTCCCCGTCGCCTCTCACGCGCTGCCGGCGGCGCTGCGCGCGCCGGTGGCGACGGTCTACGCCTTCGCCCGCAGCGCCGACGATTACGCCGACGAAGGCGATCTCGAAGCCGCGGAACGCCTCGCCCTGCTGGCGGCATACGACCGCCGCGTGGACGCGATCGAACGCGGCGAAACAATCGATGATCCGATCTTCATCGCACTCGCCGATCTGCATCGCCGCCGCGCGCTGCCGCTGCAGCCGTTGCGCGATCTGCTCCGCGCCTTCACCCAGGACGTCACTCGCCGCCGCTACCGTGACGAGGCGGATCTGCTCGCCTATTGCCGCTGCTCCGCCGATCCGGTCGGACGGCTGCTGCTGCACCTGTTCGGCCATGATGCGCCGCACGATCTCGCCCAGTCGGATGCGGTCTGTACCGCGTTGCAGCTGATCAATTTCCTGCAGGATATCGAGCAGGATTACCGCGAAAGCGACCGCATCTATATTCCCGTGGACGAAATGGCGCACCACGGCGTCGACGAAAGCCATTTCTCGACGCGCCGCACCGACGCCGCCATGCTCGCGCTCATCGCCGCGCAGTGTACGCGGGCACGGCAACTGCTCGAACGCGGCGCACCGCTCGCCTGGCGCCTGCCGGGGCGCATCGGTCTCGAGCTGCGCATGGTGATCTTCGCCGCCGGGCGCATCCTCGACCGCATCGACCAGGAGCGCGCGGACGTTTTCCGCCGTCCGCGCCTGCAGCGCAGCGACTGGCCCGGCATTCTCTGGCAGGCCGCCACCGCGCGCGCGCCGACAGGAAAAGCCGCTGAAACGCACTGAGTGCATTCCGACCTTTCCACTGCCGCCGTTTCACTTTACCCTGTCCCCCCATGACACCCGACCAATATTGCCAGCAGAAAGCCGCCCGCAGCGGCTCGAGCTTTTACTACAGCTTTCTTTTCCTGCCGCCGGCGCAGCGGCGCGCGATCACGGCGCTGTATGCCTTCTGCCGCGAGGTGGACGATATCGTCGATGCGCAGATCGACCCCGCCGTCGCGCGCCTGAAGCTCGCCTGGTGGCGCGAGGAGATCGGCCGATTGTTCGACGGCGCGCCACAGCATCCGGTGACGCGCGCCCTGGCTGCGCCGATCGCCGATTTCAATCTGCCGCGCGAGCATTTCCTCGAAATCATCGACGGCATGGAAATGGATCTCGATTACGACAGTTATCCCAGTTTCAAGGAACTCAGCCTCTACTGTCACCGCGTCGCCAGCATGGTCGGCATCATGTCGGCGGAAATCTTCGGCTACCAGGATCGCCGCACGCCGCGCTACGCGCACCATCTCGGCACCGCCTTCCAGCTCACCAATATCCTGCGCGACGTGCGCGAGGATGCCCTGCGCGGGCGGCTCTACATTCCGCTCGATGAGCTGCAGCGCTTCGGCGTCGGCATCAGCGAAATCATGGGCAACCAGGACAACGAACGGATCCAGGCGCTGCTGCGCTTCCAGGCCGAGCGCGCACGCGATTATTACCGCAAAGCCTTCGAACAATTGTCCGAAACCGATCGTTATACGCAGCGCAGCGGCCTGGCGATGGCGGCGATCTATCTGGCGACGCTGCAGGAAATCGAACGCGACGGCTATCGGGTGCTCGACCGGCGCGTCTCGCTCACACCGATACGCAAGCTGTGGCTGGCATGGAAAACCGTGCGCCAGGAAAAATCGCGCTGGCGGCGGCTGCGCAAAGCCGCTTCGGTCTGACGTGAACGTCGTCATCGGCGGCGGATGGGCCGGGATTGCCGCGGCGGTCGAGCTGGCGCGCCGCGGCCGACCCGTCACGCTGATCGAAGCCGCCGACCGCCTCGGCGGACGCGCGCGCACCGTCGACTATCGCCACTACCGCGTCGACAACGGTCAGCATCTGATCATCGGCGCCTACCGCTCCCTGCTCGATCTGCTCGCCATCATCGGCGTCGCGGAAAACCGCGCTTTTGAACGCCACCCGCTCGAACTGCATCTGCATTCCCTGCATCGCCCCGACATCCGCCTGCGCCCGCCGCCGCTGCCGGCGCCGCTGCACCTGCCGGCGGGGCTGCTCTGCGCCGGCGGTCTCAGCGTGCTGGAAAAATGGCGCGCACTGCGCTTCTGCCTGCACGTGAACCGGCGCCAGCAGGGCGCGGACTGCAGCGTGCAGGCGATGCTGGAAGAAACCCGGCAGCCGCAGCACCTCATCGAGCGCCTGTGGGAGCCGCTGTGTCTGGCGACGCTCAACACACCGCCGGCCGAGGCTTCGGCGGAGATTTTCTGCCGTGTGCTGAACGATGCCTTCCTGCACCATCGCAGCGATGCCGATCTGCTCTTCGCGCGCCACGATCTCGGGCGGTTGCTGCCCGATCCCGCGCGCGATTACATCCTCAGCCGGAACAGCCATGTTCTGCTCGGTGAACGCGCGGTCGCGCTGAACGCTGGCACGGATCGCATCGACAGCATCGAACTCGCGAGCGGCGCCACACTGCCGGTCGAACAGATCGTGCTCGCGCTGCCGCCCGAAGCCTGTCTGCGCCTGGTCGAACCGCTGCCCGGCTTCGCCGCTATCACCGAACGGCTGCGCCGCCTCGACAGCGCGCCGATCTGCACGGTCTATTTTCAGTATCCGGCGCCGGTGCGCCTGCCCTTTCCGCTCGTCGGCCTGCACGGGACCCCAAATGGATCCATGGCGCAGTGGGTGTGCGATCTGCATGATGCCGGCCAGCCCGGTCTGATTTCGGCGGTCATCAGCGGTTCAGGCGAACACATGGACCTGCCACGGGAGCAGCTGGTGGCACGGGTCGCTGCTGAGCTCTCGGCCTATTTCCCGTCCTGGCCCGCACCCGCCGACGGTTTCGTACTGCGCGAGCGCCGCGCCACCTTTCTCAGTACAGTCGGCGTCAACGCCCTGCGTCCAGCAGCGGACACACCCTATGCCAACTGCCATCTCGCCGGCGACGCCACCGCCACCGGCTATCCCGCCACGCTGGAAGGCGCGGTGCGCAGCGGATTCGCCTGCGCCCACCGCATTCTCGGCAACCCTGCCTGAGAGGACATCGATACCGCTACAGGCAAGCTCCACGGCTGCTTCATCGAGTAAGTGAGCAGCGCAGGCCTGGCGGCGGCAGGGCATTCGCGCAGAAACCGTTAGTGCGCAGCGGCTCCAGGTTTTGGAGCGAACCTCCAGCCGCCGCTGACCACTGACACCAACCCGTCCGCGATCCAATCCAGTGCCGCCGGGTATTTCTTTTCAGGACTGCAGGCGCGCAGCGGCTCTCTGTCCTGAAAAGAAATACCCGACACCGCCTGCAAAGGACATTGGCATCATCAGGGAAAAACACCATGGTGATGTGATTCTATGAAGATCCAACGAACATTCGGCCACGGCGGCTCCCGGTCCCGGATGAAATGCCCCGCCGCCATACCGTCGACATCGGCCAATCGATGATCAGCCACCACCACCGAGCATCAGCGCTTCCTCGCGCGAAACCAGCCCGGCATCCGCCAAGGCCACGGCATGCCCGGACAGCGGAGTCATTCCTTCGTCGCGTGCAAGCGCGCCAATCTCCTGCAGCGAAGCGCCGCCTTCGATCAAGGTAGCGATCGCCGGACTCACTTCTAGCACTTCGCAGACCAGCCGGCGGCCGGCGTAACCGCTGCCGCCACAAAACGTGCAACGGGCGGTGTTGCCGTTGCCGCTGCAGCGCGCACAGCGCAGGCGCACCAGACGCTGCGCCATGACACCGCGCAGCGTCGCCGCGAGCACGGCGGGTTCGATGCCCATATCGCGCAGACGCGTCACCGCGCCTGCGGCATCGTTGGTATGCAGCGAACTGAGCACGAAATGGCCGGTCAGCGCGGCGCGGCAGGCAATGGCGGCAGTTTCACGATCGCGGATCTCACCGACCATGATCACATCGGGATCATGGCGCAGAAAGCGCCGCAGCACTTCCGCGAAACCGTAACCGATGGACTCGGCGATCTGCACCTGCTCGATGCCGTCCATGCGGTATTCGACCGGATCCTCCACGGTCAGGATGTGGCGATCGCCCGCGCTGCCGAGTTCCTTCAGCAAGGCATAGAGCGTGGTCGATTTTCCGGCGCCGGTCGGCCCGGTCACCAGGAAGAGACCGTGCAGCGCGGCGATGAGACGGCGCACACGCCGTTCATCCGCATCCGCCAGACCAAGCGCGGCGAGCGGCTTGAGGCCGCGCTCGCGGTCGAGCACGCGCACTACCACGCTTTCGCCCTCGACCGTCGGAATCACCGAAAAACGCAGATCGACATGACGGTCCTGATGGCGCAAGCGCGCGCCGCCCTGCTGGGCGAGACGGCGCTCGGCGATATTCATGCGGCCGACGATCTTGATGCGGCTGACCAATGCCGCCAGCAGCGAACGGCGCAGTGTACGCATCCGGCGCATGCGTCCATCGATGCGGTAGTGGACACCGATATGAGCGCCTTCGGGACGGATATTGATATCGGAAGCAGCGCGCAGCACGGCTTCGCTCAGGATGGCGTCGAACAGACGCACGATGGGACGCCGGTTGGCTGCCGCCGCATCGCCGACTGCATCACCGCCCACATCACCAGCAGCGCCATCCATCGTATCGTGCGCCGCCGCGGCAATGCTGTCGGCGGGCGACTCGATGCCGGTTTCTTCGTCCAGCGGGGAATAATGGCGGGCATGGGCGAGCGCGATATCCTCGCCGCCGGCCAGCATGGGAGATACCGTCAATGCGGTATGGAAGCGCAGCTGATCGATCAGACTGGTGTCGAACGGATTCTCCATGGCGACGAACAGCATCGATCCCTCGCGCAGCACCGGTATCACGCGATGCCGCATGGCGATATCCCGCGGCAGCAGCGCCAGCGTCTCGGGCACGATCGGAACGGCATCCGGACGGATGCGCGGAATCCCGCACTGCACCGCCAACGCCTGATCGATCTGCCAGGCCGCCAGCGCGCCGTGCTCGATCAGAATGTGACCGAGCCGCTGCTGCCGGTCACGGCGCTGGACCGCCAGTGCCCATTCGAGCGTGGCGCCGTCGATCAGCCGCGCCGAGCGCAGAATCTGCCCCAGGCGCGTACCGGTGCGCTGCCGTGACGGCCGCTCCGCCAGCCAGCGCGCGAGCGCTTCGCCACTGTCTATTTCGTCTATCTCCATTGCCCTGCATCCATGGCTGCACCCGGAACATCGACGGCGCGACCGGCACAGTCTGTGCCCCTGGGGCACATGACGGCGATCGGCCACCGTCGCATCGGCACCGGTATGTCGCGATCACGGCGCTGTCGGTGAATGTCCGGAATGACCCGAAAACATGGCACGAACTTTGCTTTTACCATCTCATGAAATCAGCCCCATGAATCAGCAGGCCGAGTCCTGGGAAATAGGCGGGGAAAACAGGACCAGGAAACAAGTCAGAGGAAACAGAGCAATCGAGACGATCGAGACGAAGACGGTGACCACGCCTGACGAAAAGCGCGCCATCACGCCGCCGCCTGCCAGCGGCAGCCGGCCTTCGCGCCGCAGCGCAAAACATCCGGCGATCTCCTTCGCCGCCGCCTTGCAAGAGGCGCTGGCGCCGGATCAGCTGATCGGGATCTTCTCCCGCCATATCCAGACGCTGGTGCCGCACAGCGGCCTGCGCTTCGACCCTGAACCGCCCGGCATCCCCATCGCCTGCGGCGGCCGCGACGCGCATGACTGCGCCTTCCGGCTCGCGATCAGCGGACAGACACTCGGCGACATCCGCTTCTTCCGCGCGCACCCCTTCAACCGTACCGAGCGCACGGCACTGGAAGCCTTGCTCGGCGATCTCATCCACCCGCTGCGCAACGCCATCATGTATCGCTGCGCCGTGACGGCCGCCCTGACCGATCCGCTCACCGGCATCAACAACCGCAGCGCCATGAACAGCGCATTGATCCGCGCCACCGAATTCGCCCGCGGCCACGACCGGCCGCTGACACTGATTCGCGTGGACATCGACCATCTCGCCCTGATCAACGAACAGCACGGGCGGGTCGCCGGTGACGACGTACTACAGCGCTTCGCCGCACTGCTCGGCGCCTGCGTCCGACGCAGCGACGCGCTCTTCCGCTGCGACGGCGACGATTTCCTGCTGATCCTGTCCGATACCGCGCGCCGCGAAGCGCGCACGCTCGCCGAACGCATCCGTCGCCGCATCGCCACACACGGCTGGCAGTGGCGGGAGCGGCTCATTCCCCTCAGCGCCAGCCTCGGCATCGCCTGCTGCGGCGGCGACGATGACAGTGAAACGCTGTTCGACAAAGCGGACCGGGCGCTCGACGCCGCCCGGGCGGCGGGACGGAACTGCGTCAAAGTTTGCGCTTGAACGCCGCGCCGCCGCTGCTGTTTTCACGCTCCCTGCCGATACAGCCGACGAATCAGCCCGTATCGCAACCCATGTTTTCCGGCAGGAGCACCGTCATGCGCAGAAAAGCCTGTTTATCCGCCGCCTCTTATCTGATAATACTGCTCGGTGGCCTGAGCGCCGCCGCGCAGGCGACATCTGCCGCATCCGCCGGCAACAGCACCGAAGCGCTGCCCCACAGAGGCATGTCCATGACCCAAGTGGAACACAGCTTCGGTCATCCCGGCCAGGTGATCGAAGCAGTCGGCAGTCCGCCCATCACTCGCTGGATATATGAAGGATATACGGTCTATTTCGACCAGGCTTATGTCATACACTCCGTCTCCCATTCCACCCACGCAGGAAACACCGCCGCAAACGTCACCGCGTCTGCCCGCTGAATGGGCGCCGCAAAGCGGCGTCATGCTCACCTGGCCCCGGCCCGCAGGCGAGCGGAGCGATCACCCGGGCGACGATGACCACCTGAATGATTACTGGGGCGACCACCTCGCCGAGGTGGAGACCGCGCTGGGCGTGTTCGCGGCGCAGATCAGCCGTCGCGAGAAAATCCTCGTCAGCTGCCGCGATGAAGCGCATCGCGCCCATGTCGGCGCCCTGCTCAGCGCCGCCGGCGCCGACATGGACGCGGCCTGCCTTTATCTCGCGCCTTCCAACGATATCTGGGCGCGCGATCACGGCCCCATCACCGTATTCGAGGGCGACGTTCCCGTGCTGCTCGACTTCACCTTCAACGGCTGGGGCGGCAAATACCCGGCTGCGCTCGACGACCACCTCACCCGCACCCTGCACGATCAGGGCGCCTTCGGCGAGACGCCGCTGCGCAGCCACGACTTCGTACTCGAAGGCGGCAGCATCGACAGCGACGGCGCCGGCACGCTGCTCACCACCAGCGCCTGCCTGCTCACGCCCGGGCGCAACACCGGCTGGTCGCGGGAAGACATCACGCTCTATCTGCAACGCACGCTCGGCGTCACCCGCGTACTGTGGCTGGAACACGGCTGGCTCGCCGGTGACGACACCGACAGCCACATCGACATGCTGGCCCGTTTCTGCGATGCACGCACCATCGCCTACACGGTCTGCGAGGATCGCAGCGACGAACACTATGCGCCGCTCGCCGCCATGGCCGCGGAACTCACCGCGCTGCGCGATAGCGACGGCCGGCCCTATACCTTGATACCACTGCCGATACCGGCGCCGAAACGCGACGACAGCGGCGCCCGTCTGCCGGCGAGCTACGCCAATTTCCTCATCATCAACGGCGCCGTGCTGGTACCGACCTATGACGACGACAACGATGCCCTCGCCATCGAACGCCTGCGCCACGCCTTCCCGCAGCGGGAAATCATCGCCATACCGGCGCTCGCCCTGATCCGGCAATACGGCAGTCTGCATTGTGCTACCATGCAGCTACCCCATGGCATTGCGGTCCGAGGCGTCGCGGTCTGAACCGGCCGCCGGCGCATACGATGGATAAACCCGGATGAGCGGAAACAGGATCAGGATCGGTCTGGTGCAGCAGGCATGCGGCGCCGACCGCGACGAGAATCTGCGGCGCAGCGCCGAAGGCATCCGCACGGCCGCAGTCGGCGGCGCCGACCTGGTGCTGCTGCAGGAACTGCATACCGGCCCCTATTTCTGCCAGACCGAAGACACGGCGGTTTTCGATTTCGCCGAAACCATCCCCGGACCGAGCACCGAGCGGCTGGCCGCGCTGGCGGCGGAACTGAAGCTGGTCATCGTCGCCTCCCTTTTCGAGCGGCGCGCGCCCGGCCTCTATCACAACACCGCCGTGGTGCTGGAAAAGGACGGCTCCATCGCCGGCATCTACCGCAAGATGCACATCCCCGACGATCCCGGCTTCTACGAGAAATTCTACTTCACGCCGGGAGACCTCGGCTTCACCCCGATCGAGACCTCGGTGGGACGCCTCGGCGTGCTGGTGTGCTGGGATCAATGGTATCCGGAAGCCGCGCGGCTGATGGCGCTCGCCGGCGCCGAGTTGCTGCTCTATCCCACCGCAATCGGCTGGGACATGCGCGACAGCGAAGACGAGCGTGCCAGGCAGCACGAAGCCTGGCGCACGGTGCAGCGTGCGCACGCCGTCGCCAACGGCCTGCCGGTGGCGGTATGCAATCGCGTCGGACACGAATCCGATCCGAGCGGACAAAGCGCGGGCATACGCTTCTGGGGCGGCAGCTTCGTCGCCGGGCCGCAGGGGGAAATCCTCGCCGACGCCGCCCGCCATGAATCAGGCGGCGAAGCGCAGGTGCTGCTTGCCGACATCGATCGCGCGCGCACTGAAACGGTACGGCGGATCTGGCCTTTTCTGCGCGACCGCAGGATCGATGCCTACGGCGACATCGTCCGCCGCTATCGCGATTGAACTCACACCTGACTCGACGAAAAACCGAACGTCTACGGAAACACCACGATGATACTGATACTGTCCCCCAATACCGACCGTGACAGCGACGAATTCCGCCGCTTGAGCGAGTACCTGGCCAACCTGCCCAATATCCAGACGCGCGTCCATCAGGAAACCGGCGTGCAGCAGACGCTGACCGAAATCTACCTCGTCGGCGACACACTCGGACTGTCCGATCAGGACATGGCCACGCTGCCGTGCGTGGAACGCGTGGTGCGGGTCTCGGAAGAATACCGCGTACTCGGACGCCACAAGCAGGACACGCGCCCGACATCCTTCGAATACAACGGGCTGCGCTTCGGCCAGGACACGCTGCACGTGTTCGCCGGCCTGTGCGCAGTCGATACGCCCGAACACGTCGAGGCGATGCTGAAGGTGCTGCGCGACAACGGCCAGGTCTGCACGCGCATGGGCGCCTACAAGCCGCGCACCAATCCCTACGCCTTCCAGGGTCACGGCAAGGACTGCCTGCCCTACGTCTTCGAGCTGGCAGGCAAGTACGGCATCAAGTGCATCGCCATGGAAATCACCCATGAGAACCACATCAACCAGATCCGCGATGCGCTCGACCTGACCGGCAATCCCACCGGCATCATGCTGCAGATCGGCACGCGCAACACACAGAACTTCGAACTGCTCAAGATCGTCGGCCGTCAGCATGAATTCCCGGTGCTGCTCAAGCGCGGCTTCGGCATCACGCTGGAGGAATCGCTGAACGCCGCCGAATATCTCGCCAGCGAAGGCAACCGCAAGGTGATCTTCGGCCTGCGCGGCATGAAAACCAATATGGGCGATCCGCATCGCAACTTCGTCGATTTCTCGCACGTCCCGGTGGTCAAGCGGCTGACGCGCATGCCGGTATGCATCGATCCTTCGCACTCGGTGGGCTCGCGCACGGCCGCGCCCGACGGCCTGCTCGATGTCATGCACGTCACCGCCCAGGGAGTGGTCGCGGGCGCCAACATGATCCTGGTCGATTTCCACCCCGCGCCGAGCAAGGCGCTGGTCGACGGACCGCAGGCGCTGCTGTGCGAGGAGCTGCCGCTGTTCCTCGAAGATGTGCGCATCGCGCGCGAAACCTATCTGCAGCGCGAGAAGATCGGCGAACGACTGCGCGGCCTCGCGGGTTGAACGGGGCCGTGGAGGTCCCGCACTCCCCTTATCAAGAAACTCCGCGCCTCCAGCCATACCGCTCAGGCCGCACCGCTTCAGGCTTGCGGCCTGAGTATCTCCCCGTATACAGTTGACGAAAATTTCTCGCCTGCGCGCTCAACAGCATTCATATGCGGCTGTCCTGCGCGGCGGACCACCGGGGCCCCGATCTCCAGGATCTGCCATTTTCATCCGCGATAACGTGATGGTGTGTTTCCATGGCCGTCCCATGCAAATCAGCAAACTGGAAGCGAATTAGCTGAGGATGGGACAAGCGCGCCCGGAAGCTGCCCCGCACCCTCCCTCCTTCAGCCGGGCCCTGATCTCCAATATCGCCGGCCTGGTACTCACCGTCGGCGTGGCCCTGTTGATCGCGATGATCTGGCACGGCATCGTCAGCACCGGGAAGGCAGCACAACAGGAAATCACCGCAACACTCGACCGCGCCACGGAGCGCCTGCGGATTCTCGTCCAGGCGGCGGAGATGACCGCGGAATCCGCCGAACGCGCCGCGCGGAATCCCACCGTGACGAGCACCACGCTGCGCTCGACCCTGGAACGCTCGCTGGCGGCATTCGAGCAACGGCCGGAATTGAGTTACCTCGGCATCGTCCTGCCGGAGACGGGCGAATACGGTAATCTGGAACGGACCGACGACGGCACGATCCTGCTCTGGCTCTTCCCCGGTACGCGCATCGAGGATCCGTTCACACGCAACTTCATCCTCACCGACCACGGCTTCCTGCCTCATACGGAATTTCCCACCAGCGGCTACGATCCGCGCCGCCGGCCGTTCTATCAGGCCGCGCTCAACGATACCGGCGAAGGCATATGGATGCCGAGCTATGAGTGGATCGTCCATACCGACGGCAGCGAACCGCTCTGGGGCCTCAGCTATATGAAAGCGCTCAGGGATGACGGCGGCCATCTGGTCAGCGTGCTGGATGCCGACTTCGACATCCCGGCACTGAACGCTTTTCTGCAATCCCTGGCGGCGGATTACGGCACCGGGTTCCAGATCGTGGAACTGGGGGAAACGCCGCGCCTGATCGGATCGCCGCAGGCGAAACGCTCGCCGCTGCCGCTGCCGCACGAACTCGCGCCGCTGCTCGCATTCACCGGCGATACCTTCGTCGACCGGATGACACTGGAAGGGGAGCGCCGCTGGGTCGCCGCACGCCGCCTGTCTCTCAAGGGCGGCATCTCCTGGCTGATCGTCGCTTCACGCAAAGATGCGCTCATCGAAGCGCCACTGCGGCGCCAACTGTATCAGGTCATCGGCATGGGTCTGGCCATCATGGCCGGCCTCGTATTGGTCTCGGCGCGCATGGCCCGCCGCCTGGGCAAACCGCTGGCGGCGCTGGAACAGCGCGTCACCGGTATCGCACGGCACGAACCCTCACCACAGGCGCCGACGGCCAGCCTCACGGCCGCCAGCGACGACTTCCACGAGACCCGGCTGCTGGGCGCCGCCTTCGATCGCATGGCCATCGCCATCCGTGAACGGGAACGCGAACTCGCCGCCCAGCACAGAGAACTGCTCGCAGCCAAGGAACAGCAAGTGGCTTCACTGGCGCTCAAGGCAGCCATTTTCGATTCCACCGGCACAGCGATCTTCAGTATCGACCGTCGGATGGACGTCATCGAGTGGAACGCCGCCGCCGAACGCCTGTTCGGGCGCGAACGGGCGCAGATTCTCGGCCGCCCCGTCTCCGCGGCGGTACACGCCCCGGACGGCCCCGCGCCCTGGGCCACCATCCTGACCGCCTCGGGCAGCGGCATCTTCCGGCTCAGCGGTGCCGGAGGAGCATTCGACGCGGAAGTGCTGCGCATCACCCTCAACCAGCACGGGCATGAAATCCGCACCCTTTTTATCAACGACATCTCCGAACGCAAACGCGCCGAAGCCGCCCTGCGCGAGAGCCTGGCGCGCTTCCATGCCGCCGCCCGCGCCACCGGCGATGTCGTGTGGGACTGGGATCTGACCACCGACACCATCTGGTGGAATGAGAATTTTCAGATTCTCTTCGGTTATTCGGCGAGCGATATCGAACCGACCATCGAATCGTGGAACCGCCGCCTGCATCCCCAGGACCGCGAACGCGTGATCGCTCACATCCACGCCGTCATCGACGACCACGAGGAAACCTGGGTCGACGAATACCGTTTCCGCCGCAAGGACGGCACTTATGCCTATGTGTTCGACCGCGGCCAGGTGCTGCGCGATGCATCCGGTCGCAGCGTGCGCATGATCGGCGCCCTCCAGGACATCACCGAACGCAAGAAGGCGCATGCCCAGCTGCTCGTCTTCAACGCCGAACTCGAACAGCGCGTCGCCTTGCGCACGCAGGAACTCCAGACGCTCAACAAGGAACTGGAAACCTTCTGCTACTCGGTCTCGCACGATCTGCGCGCGCCGCTGCGCGGCATCGCCGGCTTTGCCGAGATCCTCACCAGGAACCATGCCGGCGCGCTCGACGACACCGCCCGGAACTACCTCGGACGCATCAACACCGCCACGCATCGCATGGACCAACTGATCGACGATCTGCTCGAACTCTCCCGCGTCTCGCGCGAAGAAATGCGCAGCGAACCGGTCGATCTCAGCGCCATCGCCCGCGAGATCCTCGCCCAGTTGCGCCAGCGCGCACCGGAGCGCGAGGTGGAAACCTTCGTCGAAGACGGTCTGCGCACCGTGGGCGATGCGCGCCTGCTGCGCATCGCGCTGGAAAACCTGCTCGGCAACGCGTGGAAATTCACCAGCGGGACCTCCGCCGCCCGCATCTCCTTCACCGCGGCAGGCGCGGAACACGGCGCAGACGCCTTCGCCGTCAGCGACAACGGCGCCGGCTTCGACATGCGCTATGCGGACAAACTCTTCGGCCCCTTCCAGCGGCTGCACCGCGCGACGGAATTCCCCGGCACCGGCATCGGCCTCGCCACCGTCCAGCGTATCGTCTCCCGCCACGGCGCACGCATCTCGGCCAGCGCCGAACCCGGCAAGGGCGCAACGTTCATTCTTGCATTCAACGGCCGTGCCACGTCATGAACGATAAAACCATCCTGCTCGTCGAAGACAATGCGGACGACGAGGAACTCACCCTCCTCGCCTTCCAGCAGAACCACATCTACAACACCATGACCGTGGCGCGCGACGGCGCCGAGGCGCTCGATCTGCTCTTCGGCCGCGACGGCGAAGGCGGAAGCATCTCTCCCGCCTTCGTCCTGCTCGATCTCAAGCTGCCCAGGGTGGACGGGATCGAGGTGCTGCGCCGCATCCGCGGCGACGAGCGCACCAGGCTCCTGCCCGTCGTGATTCTCACCTCCTCGCGCGAGGAGCAGGATCTCGTCGCCAGCTACAGCCTCGGCGCCAACAGCTACGTGCGCAAGCCGGTCGACTTCGCCGAGTTCCTCGAAGCCATCCGCCAGCTCGGCTTATACTGGCTCCGGCTCAACGAAACCCCGAGAAGGAAATCCACGCCATGACCCTCGCCCTTCGCGCTCTCATGGTCGAAGATTCGGTGGACGATGCGCTCCTCATACAGGAAGCGCTGCGCAGCGGCGGCTACGATGTGCGCGCGCTACGGGTCGACACCGAACAGGCGCTGCACCAGGCGCTGCGCGAAGGACAGTGGGACATCGTGCTCTCCGACTATAGCCTGCCGTCCTTCGATGCCCGCGGCACACTCACGGTCCTCCGGGAAAGCGACCACGATATCCCGGTGATCGTCATCTCCGGCACGATCGGAGAGGACGTCGCCATCGAGACGCTCAAGCTCGGCGCCGAGGACTATCTGCTCAAGCAGAACCTGACTCGACTCGTGCCGGCGGTGCGGCGCGCGCTCGACGAGGCCGAGAACCGGCGCCAGCACCGCCGGCTCGAGCACATGAAGACGCTCATCCTCGAAAACTCCCTCGATCTCATCTGTTCGATCGATACCGAGGGCCGCTTCCTGGAGGCCAGCGACGCCGCGCAGACCGTGCTGGGTTACGAGCCCGCCGAGCTCATCGGCATACACTTCGGGCAGTTGGTGCATCAGGTCGATCGCCCCGCCCTCCAGGATGAATTCCGCGCCGTGCTGCAGGGACGCCGCATCCGCGATCTCGAATGCCGCTGCATTCACAAATCCGGCCGGATCGTGTATCTCACCTGGTCGGCCGTGCTCTCCGCCACCGGCGACGTTATCGTCGGCGTCGGCCGCGACGTTTCCGAGCGCCGGCAGAAGGATGAAGCGCTGCGCCGGGAACGCGATTTCTCCGAAGCCATGCTCAACAGCCTGCCAGGGGTTCTGTATCACTTCGATGACGGACTGCGCCTCCTGCGCTGGAACAAGAACCTCGAACGGATCAGCGGTTATTCCGCGGAAGAACTCGCCACCATGAGTCCGTTCGACTTCCTGGTCGAGGAGGAGAAGGAGATGGTCGCGGGCCGGATCGCCGAAGTCTTCGAGAAAGGCGAGGCGCAGGTCGAGGCGGACTACCTGCTCAAGGACGGACGACGCATTCCCCACCTCTTCTCCGGTGTCCGCTTCGAGTACGGTGATCGCGGAGGCTTCGTCGGCTTTGGCCTCGATATCTCCGAACGCAAGCGGATGGAAGAGGCGCTGCGCGCCGAAACCGCCATGTTCGAGGCACAGGTGGAAAGCTCCCTGGACGGCATCCTCGTCGTCGATCGCCATAGAAAAAAGATCATCCAGAACCGGCAATTCACCGCGCTGTGGCAAATCCCGCCCGAGCTCGCCAGCAGCGAGGGTGACGCGCCGATACTGGAATTCGTCGCCGGACAGACGAAAAATCCCGCCGAATTCACCGCCAAGGTCGACTGGCTCTATCAGCATCCCGAGGAAACCAGCCGCGACGAGAGCGAGCTCGTCGACGGCACCGTCCTCGATCGCTATTCGGCCCCGGTGCTCGACAAGGAGGGACACTATTACGGCCGCATCTGGGCCTTTCGCGACATCACCGACCGCAAGCGCGCAGAGGAACGCATCCGCTACCTCGCCACGCACGACGATCTCACCGATCTGCCCAATCGCAACCTGATCCAGGACCGCATCGAACAGGCCATCGGCCAGGCGCGCCGCAGCGGCCGCCAGCTCGCGCTGCTCTATCTCGACCTCGACCGCTTCAAGGTAATCAACGACGCCTACGGTCATCCCTTCGGCGACGCGGTGCTGCAGGCCGCCGCCGGACGCCTCGTCTCCCTGGTGCGCGAGAGCGACACCGTCGCGCGCCATGGCGGCGATGAGTTCCTGATCCTGCTGAACGGTCTGCGCAAATCGTCCGATGCCCACATCGTCGCCCGCAAGATCGTCGAGCAGCTCGATCGCCCGCTCCTGGTGCAGGGCCGCGAGGTCCATGTGTCGGGTAGCCTCGGCGTGAGCGTGTTTCCGGAGGACGGCGAGAGCGCGGAGGCGCTGATCGGCAACGCCGACGTGGCGATGTACCGCGCCAAGGATCTCGGCCGCAATACCTTCCAGTTCTTCACGCGCGAGATGAGCGAGGAAACCCAGCGCCGCGTCGAGATGGAAACCAGGCTGCGCGGCGCTGCCGCCGCCGGTCAGCTCCACCTCGCCTACCAGGCCAAGGTCAGCCTGGAAAGCGGGCGCATCAGCGGCTGCGAGGCGCTGCTGCGCTGGCGCCATCCCGAACTGGGTGAGGTATCTCCCGCACGCTTCATTCCGATCGCGGAGGATTCCGGCCTGATCGTGCCGATCGGCGACTGGGTGTTGCGCACGGCGTGCATGCAGGCGAGGGCCTGGCTCGATGCCGGACTGCCGCCGGTCTGCGTCGCGGTGAACATCTCCGCGCGGCAGTTCCTGCAGCAGGACGTGACCGCCTGGGTACTGCGCACGCTGCAGGAAACGAACCTGCCGCCGGCGCAACTGGAACTCGAGTTCACCGAAAGCCTGATCGCCGAGGACGCCGAGAAAGTGATCGCCACCTTCAGCCGGCTCCGCAACGCCGGCGTGAAGCTTTCCATCGACGATTTCGGTACCGGCTATTCCAGTCTGAGCTATCTGAAGCGCTTCCGCGTGGACACACTGAAGATCGATCAGTCCTTCGTGCGCGACATGCTCACCGACCCCGAGGATGCCGCCATCGTGCTCGCGGTCATCTCGCTCGCCCACAGCCTCGATTTCAAGGTGATCGCCGAGGGCGTCGAAACCCGCGAGCATTGCAGCTTCCTGTCGCGGAACCGCTGCGACGAGATCCAGGGCTACTACTTCAGCAAACCCCTTCCTGCGGTGGAATTCGAAGCCCTGCTGCGCGAAGGCAGGCAGTTGACGTGACCGTCGCAGATAAAAGGGTCAGACCCTTTTATCTTGCGCCAGCAGCACCACGGCGTAGGCGGCGATGCCTTCGCCCCGCCCGGTGAAACCCATGCCTTCGGTGGTCGTCGCCTTGATGTTGACCTGCCCGCCGTCGATGCCGAGATCGCCGGCGAGGCATTGCGTCATCGCCTCGATGTGCGGCGCGAGGCGCGGACGCTGGGCGATCACCGTCATATCGACATTGACCGGCTCATAGCCCTTGGCGCGCACCATGGCAACGACACGCCGCAGCAACACGCGGCTGTCGATACCCGCATAGGCCACGTCGCTGTCGGGAAACACGCGACCGATGTCGCCGAGCGCCGCCGCGCCGAGCAGGCCGTCGCAGAGGGCATGAATCAGCACATCGCCGTCGGAATGAGCAAGCATCCCCTGCGCGCCGGGGATCTGCACACCGCCCAGCACCAGCGGTCGTTCGCCGCCGAAGCGGTGGGCATCGAAGCCACAGCCGATACGCATCGTCAGTAATCCTCGTGATTGCGGCTGGCGAGCAGCAGCTCGGCAAAGGCCAGATCGCCCGGCGTGGTGATCTTGATATTGTCCGCGCTGCCTTCGACCATACGCGGCTGATGGCCCGCCAGCTCCATGGCCCCCGCCTCGTCCGTCACCATGATGCCCTGCCCCATGGCCGCCTCCAGCGCCGCGATGAGTGCGCCCAGCCGGAACATCTGCGGCGTCAACGCACGCCAGATGCCGTTGCGGTCGAGCGTATCGGCAACGGTATTGGCCGGCATATCGACCCGCTTCAGGGTATCGGTCACCGGCACGCCGAGCAGGCCGCCGATCGGATGATCGCTCAGCACGGTAATCAGACGATCGAGATCAGTGCCGCGCAGGCAGGGACGCGCCGCATCGTGCACCAGCACCCAATCATCCGGCTGCGCCTGGGCGGCGAGACCGTGCAGGGCATTGAGCACCGAAATGCAGCGCGACTCGCCGCCGGTCACCGCCAGCAGCGGTTTGCCGCGCGGCCGCGACTGCTGCTCCCAATAGGCATCGTCGCTGGCCAAGGCGACGACGATGCCGCTGACACGCGGATGACGGTTGAAGCGCTCGAGCACGTGACGGATCACGGTCTTGCCGGCGAGCGGCAGATACTGTTTGGGCCGGTCCGCGCGCATGCGGGTACCGCCGCCGGCGGCCGGTATGACAGCCCAGCAAGCCTGTTTCATGGCACTATCGTCTGATTCATCGCACGGAACGAAAGGAAAAACTCAGCGCTCCACCGCCTGGAAAAAGGTTTCGTCGCGGCGGATCATGCTGAGCTCGCGCCGTGCGCGCTCCTCCACCGCTGCGGCGCCTTCTTTCAGATCCAGCACCTCGGCTTCCAGCGCCTCATTGCGCTCGCGCAGCACGGCGTTCTCATGCGTCTGCACGCCGATCTCGCGGTTCAGCTGCCACAATTCGTGCACCCCGCCGTCGCCGGTCCACAACCGGATCTGCAACAGCAGCAGGATCACGGCGAGGAAAATCACCCCGCCGTGCGCGAACAGCTCCCGCGCACGGCGCAGCCGCTGTTCCAGCATACGGCGCGCCGGCCGGCGATTGCCGCGCCGCCGGCCGGCGCGCAGCGTACCGGCGGTCAAAACGGCGCCTCAGCGCGCCGACAGCACCGGGAAGGCATTGCTACCCGCATAGACGCCTCGCCGTTCCAGCATCTCGGCGATCCGCAGCAGACGGTTGTATTTCGCCACCCGGTCCGATCGCGACAAGGAGCCGGTCTTGATCTGGCCGGCATTGGTCGCCACCGCGAGATCGGCAATGAAAGTATCCTCGGTTTCCCCGGAACGGTGCGAAATGACGACGCCGTAGCCGGCGCGCTTGGCCATGTCGATGGCGGCCAGGGATTCGGTCAGCGTGCCGATCTGGTTGACCTTGATGAGAATGGCGTTGCCGATGCCGCGCTCGATGCCTTCGCGCAGGATCTCCGTGTTGGTCACGAACAGATCGTCGCCCACCAGCTGCACCTGCTTGCCGATGCGCGCGCTGAGCGCCGCCCAGCCGTCCCAATCGCCTTCGGCCATGCCGTCCTCGATGGAGAGGATCGGATAGTGCCTGACCCAGTCGGCGAAGTAATCGACGAACTCCGGCGCGCTCAGGCTGCGGTTCTCGGAGGCGAGCTCGTAGCGCCCGGCGTTGTAGAACTCGGAGCTGGCCGGATCGAGCCCGATGTAGACGTCCTTGCCCGCGCTGTAGCCGGCGCGGTCGATCGCTTCCAGGATGACTTCCAGCGCCGCGCGGTTGGATTCCAGATCCGGCGCGAATCCGCCTTCATCGCCGACCGCGGTGGGCATGCCGCGCTCTTCCAGCACGCGCTTGAGCACATGGAAGATCTCGGCGCCGCAGCGCACGGCGTCGGCGAAGCTGCGCGCGCCCACCGGCATGATCATGAATTCCTGCATGTCGAGATTGTTGGCGGCGTGCGCACCGCCGTTGATGACGTTCATCATCGGCACCGGCATGGTCACCGCGCCATCACCGCCGAGGTACTGAAACAAAGCCTGTCCGCGGGTCTGTGCGGCCGCACGCGCGCAGGCAAGGGATACCGCCAGCATGGCATTGGCGCCCAGGCGGGATTTGTTCGGCGTGCCGTCGAGTTCGATCATGCGCCGGTCGATCGCTTCCTGGTCGGCCGCATCCATGCCGAGCAGCGCCGGGCGGATTTCATCACGCACATGAGCGACGGCGCGGCTGACGCCCTTGCCGCCGTAGCGCGCCGGGTCGCCGTCGCGCAGCTCGATGGCCTCGCGGGCACCGGTCGAAGCGCCCGATGGCACCGCCGCGCTGCCGCGCTGCCCGCCAGCGACGATCACATCGGCTTCTACGGTGGGATTGCCGCGCGAGTCGAGAATCTCTCGCGCGATGATATCAACGATCTTCGTCATTATTGTTCCTGTTCTGCCGCGCTAGGGAGGTGAGCCACCCGGAGCGGCGGCCGACGCGGCGGTCCGGCCTGCACGCCCGGCGCACAGTTTACGCTTTTCCGCCATAACATTAAACGCCTGCGCCGGTATACGCACCGGCACACGCGCCCGTCTGCGCTTGCCGCACGCGCCTGAGCACGCTGGCGAGTTGCCCGACGGTGAACGGTTTGAGCAGCACCGGCGCACTGCGCCATGGCTCGGCCAGGCCGGCGACGCCATAGCCAGTGGAAAAAACGATAGGCACGCTGCGCGCGCGCAGCTGTTCGGCCAGCGGATAAACCGGCGTCCCGGCGATATTCACATCCAGCAGAGCGATATCCACGACCACGCCGCGGCTCAGCGCCAGCGCCTCATCGAGCGAAGCGGCAACGCCCACTACCCGGCACCCCAGCGCCTGGAGCAGGCTTTCCAGCAACAGGGATATCGCCCCCTCGTCCTCGACCAGCAGGATGCGCAGCCCGGCCAGCGACGGCTCGGGCCCGCCGTCACTGCCGACCGACGACATCGTCCGCGAGTGGCAGCTCGATCACATAGCGGATGCCATCGGTAGTGTGCTCGATCACCAGACTGCCCCGGAGCTGCCCGGTGATGCAACGCTCGACGAGTCGTGGCCCAAAACCCTGATACGCGAACAGAGCGGGCAAGGCGCTGCCGAATTCATGCCATACCAGGCGCAGCCGTCCGCCATCGTCATCGGCACCCGTACTCAGTACCTGCCAGCCTACAGCCACCCGTCCGTCGGCGCAGGACAAGGCGCCATGGCTGACGGCGCGACAAACGATTTCATGGAAGGCCATGCTCAGCGCCAGCACCGCGTTGGCATCGAATACCACCCGTTCGCCGGCAAAACTCAGACGCCCCGGCGCGCTCTCACGGTATGGCGCCAGCACATCCATCAGCAGCTCATCGAGCGCGACCGCCCCCCATGCGCACTGCGCCAGCAGCGCATACGCCCTGCTCAGGGCCGACAGACGCGCTTCGAAGCATTCGTACGCAGCAACGTCGCTGTCGCACAGCGTCAGCGCCGCCATCGACTGCACCGTCGCCAGCATGTTACGGACGCGATGATTGAGCTCGTGGATCAACAGGCGCTGACGCTCTTCCCAGCACCCGATCTGCGCGCCGGTAACCGGCCTGTTCATGGTCATCGCATCGCCGCGCAGCAGCGCTTGCCCCGCCCATTTGCGCGCGGTGATGTCCAGGAAGCAGTTGATGGCGCCGATCATCCGGCCGGTGGCATTGCGGATGGGGTCGATGCTCTTCAAACCGCAGATACGCCGCCCATCCGGTTGTTCGATCCACACTTCGGCATCGCGTATCGGCATTCCGGTACGCAGCGTCTGCGCCATCGGGCTATCCTGGAAGGGCAGCGCCTTGCCATCGGCACGAAACAAACGATGGGCGCCGCTGAAACGTTCCGCATCATCGCCCAGGCGCGGCTCTCTGCCCCACAGTGCGGCAGCCTGCTGGTTGCAACGCACGATGCGGCCTCGCAGATCGCAGACACAGGTGGCGACGGGAAGCAGATCGATGAAACATTCCGGCCGCGCTGCCGGCCAGGTCAGCACGCCCTGGGCTGTCCGGAACGCGGATGAAGCGACGCTGTTTTCCTGCATGGATTCTCCTCGGTCTTGTATCCGGTACACAGCCATCTCCGAACAGGGGGCTGCCGGGACAGAGCGGAGAGAGCAGAGAGAGCGGATTGCGGGCGATTATAGGTTATCGCGCCGGGATGCGAAGATCGGGAAAAATACGTAGGTAAAAGCCGCAAGGCGGCGGCGGTCTGTTTATGTGCCGTCGCTTTCGCCGAAGCCGCGCCGTTTGACGACCCGGTCCAGCTCGATCAGCGTTTCCAGCAGTTCGCCCATCCGGTTCAATGGCCAGGCGTTCGGTCCGTCGCTGAGCGCGCGCTCGGGATCGGGATGGGTTTCCATGAACACACCGGCCACACCGGCGGCAACGGCGGCGCGCGCGAGCACCGGCACGAATTCGCGCTGCCCACCCGATGAAGTACCGCGGCCGCCCGGCTGCTGCACCGAATGGGTGGCATCGAATACCACCGGGCATCCCGTCTCGCGCATCACCACCAGCGAGCGCATGTCGGAAATCAGCGTGTTGTAGCCGAAGGAAACGCCGCGCTCGCATACCATGATGTGCTGATTGCCGGTTTCGCGCGCCTTGTCGACGACGTTCTTCATGTCCCAGGGCGCGAGGAACTGACCTTTCTTGATATTGACCGGCTTGCCGGCCGCGGCCACGCTGCGGATGAAATTGGTCTGCCGGCAGAGAAAGGCCGGCGTCTGCAGCACATCGACCACCGCCGCCACCTCGTCGATGGGCGTGTCCTCGTGCACGTCGGTCAGCACCGGCACGCCGATTTCATTGCGTACGCGTTCGAGAATGGCAAGACCGCCTTCCATTCCCGGACCGCGGAAACTCTGGCTCGAGCTGCGGTTGGCCTTGTCGAAAGAGGACTTGTAGATGAACGGCACGCCGAGCCTGGCGGTCAGCGCCTTCAGCGTCGCCGCGGTCTCCAGCGCCAGTTCCTCACTTTCGATCACACAGGGGCCGGCGATCAGGAACAGCGGCCGATCGATGCCCGCGTCGAAGCCGCAGAGTTTCATGTGCCCGCTGCCTGTTTGCCGCCCTGCGGCGCCTGGTGCGCCGCGCGCGCGGCGGCGACGAAGGAGCTGAACAGCGGGTGCCCGTCACGCGGGTTGGAGGTGAATTCCGGGTGGAACTGACAGGCAAGGAACCAGGGATGATCCGGCAGTTCGATCACCTCCACCAGGTTACCGTCGACCGAGCGGCCGGAAATGTGCAGACCGGCCTGCTCCAGCGCATCGACATAGCGCTGATTGACCTCATAACGATGGCGATGGCGCTCGGCAATGGTCGTCTTGGCATAGAGCTTTTCCACCAGCGATCCCGCTACCAGCGTGCTCTGCTGCGCACCGACGCGCATGGTGCCGCCGAGGTCGGAATCCTGCGAGCGCCGTTCGACGCCGCCCTCGGAAGTCATCCACTCGGTTACCAGCGCGATCGCCGGATGCGGCGTGGCGGGAGCGAACTCGGTGCTGTGCGCATCGTTCAATCCCGCCTTGTGGCGCGCGTACTCGATCACCGCGACCTGCATACCCAGGCAGATACCGAGATAGGGCACGCGCTGCTCGCGCGCATAGCGCACGGCCTCGATCTTGCCCTCGATGCCACGCTCGCCGAAGCCGCCCGGCACCAGCACCGCGTCCACCGCTTCCAGGCAGGCAGTCCCGTTCTTTTCGATCTGCTCGGCGTCTATGTAGCGGATCCTGACCCGTGTCCCGGTCTGTATGCCGCCGTGGATCAGGGCTTCGGACAGCGATTTGTAGGCATCGGTGAGATCGGTGTACTTGCCGACCAGCGCGATGGTGACCTCGCCGCTCGGATTCTCCATGCGTTCGACGATCTGGCGCCAGGCGCCGAGATCGGCCGGCGGCACATCGAGGCGCAGCTTCTCGGTGACGATGGCATCGAGGCCCTGCGCGTGCAGCAGCAGGGGAATCTTGTAGATATTATCGACATCGACCGCGGAAATGACCGCGCGCTCCTGCACATTGGTGAACAGCGCGATCTTGCGCCGCTCGTCGCGCGGCAAAGGCCGGCCGGCGCGGCACATCAGCACGTCGGGCTGGATACCGATCGAGCGCAGTTCCTTCACCGAATGCTGGGTCGGCTTGGTCTTGATTTCGCCCGCGGTGGGAATATAGGGAATCAAGGTCAGATGCATGTACAGCGTATTGTGATCGCCGAGTTCGATGCCCATCTGGCGGATCGCTTCGAGAAACGGCAGCGATTCGATGTCGCCGACCGTACCGCCGATTTCCACCAGCGCCACGTCCGCGCCCGCCGCGCCCTCCTTGATGCAGCGCTTGATCTCATCGGTGATATGCGGGATCACCTGCACGGTGGCGCCCAGATAATCGCCGCGGCGCTCCTTGGCAATGACGCTGGCATAGATGCGGCCGGTGGTGTAGTTGTTGCGCCGCGACATGGGCGCACGCACGAAACGCTCGTAATGACCCAGATCGAGATCGGTTTCGGCGCCATCGTCGGTAACGAACACCTCGCCGTGCTGGAAGGGACTCATGGTCCCGGGATCGACGTTGATGTAAGGATCCAGCTTGATGAGAGTGATCTTGAGGCCACGCGCCTCGAGTATGGTGCCGAGGCTGGCGGAGGCGATGCCCTTGCCCAGTGAGGACACGACACCGCCGGTAACGAAAATGTATTTGGTCATGAAGTCCGAATGAGATGAATCAGATACGATGCCTTGACTTGGAACACAAATTACCAGAACGGGTATGAGGTCTCAAACGAAAAAAACCGCGCCGGGATCGTTTCGGCGTCCGGATGCGTATCCGGTCGCGTATTCGGATGAGCGATTCGCCGAGGACTGGAACGAAAAAGCCCTCTCCTCCTAGTCAGGAGGAGAGGGCCGGGTGAGGTGGACCGCCCGGTCCACCCCCGTCCCCCCCTGAAAGCCGAATTCGGTGAGGAATCTGAAACCGCTGTTCAGTGGCAATCGGTTTCGATGGACCTATTATACCCCCGAAGCGGACGAAATACCCCCCTTGCAGATGATTTTTTTCACTTTGACAGACGCTGCGCTGCAGCCGGTGTCGGTATTTTTAACGTTTCACCAGCGCCGCTCGCATGGCGGCCATCGCCGCCCGCCCACAGCGCCCGCAGTGCACTGAACGCACTCGTTTGGACAGCCCCGGTGATTACCTTATACTGACGCGGATCCGAAACCGGCATGAATCACGCTTTTCCGCGCATTCTGCCTCCTCGACGACGTGCGACACAGATGAATCCGGACCTCGAACGCCTGCAGGCCTACCCTTTCGAACGCCTGTCCGCACTGCTGCAGGGCAGACAGGCCCCGCCCGCTTCGCCGGCGATCAACCTGGCCATCGGCGAACCGCAGCATCCGCCACCACCCTTCATCGCCGAAACGCTGATCACGCATCTGCACGGCCTCGCCCGCTATCCGAGCACCCAGGGCGGTGAAGCGCTGCGCACGGCGATCGCGGCCTGGCTCGAGCGCCGCTACGGGCTGCCCGCCGGCAGCGTCGACGCGGCGCGCCATGTGCTGCCGGTCAACGGCACCCGCGAAGCGCTGTTCGCCCTGGCGCAGTGTCTGATCGACCGCAGCCGGCAGGCGCTGGTGCTGATGCCGAACCCGTTCTATCAGATCTATGAAGGCGCCGCGCTGCTCGCCGGTGCCGAACCCGGTTTCATTCCCTGCCTGCCGGAAAACGGCTGGCTGCCCGATTTCGAGCGCGTCACGCCGGCACAGTGGCAGCGCTGCCAGCTCCTCTACATCTGCACGCCGGGCAATCCCAGCGGCGCCGTCATGGATCTGCCGCTGCTGCAGGAACTGCTCGCGCTCGCCGAACGCTACGACTTCGTCATCGCCTCCGACGAATGCTATGCGGAAATCTACGACGACGAAGACCGTCCGCCCCCGGGGCTGCTGCAGGCCGCAGCCGCCATGGGCAACACCGCCTATCGGCGCTGCATGGTCTTTCACAGCCTGTCGAAGCGCTCCAGCGTGCCCGGACTGCGCTCCGGCTTCGTCGCCGGCGACGCCGTGCTCATCGAGCGCTTCCTGCGTTACCGCACCTATCACGGCTGCGCCATGCCGCTGTACACCCAGGCCGCGAGCATCGCGGCCTGGAACGATGAAACCCATGTTCGCGACAATCGCGCGCTGTACCGGGAAAAATTCGATGCCGTGCTGCGCGTGCTGTCGCCGGTACTCGATGTCGAGCGTCCCGCCGCCGGCTTCTACCTCTGGCCAGCGACGCCGATCGATGATACCGTCTTCGCCCGCGAGCTCTACACGCGGGAAAATGTCAGAATCCTGCCCGGACGCTATCTGTCGCGCACCGTCGAGAGCGCCGGTGCCAGCATCGATCCGGGCGCCGGACGCGCACGCATCGCACTGGTGGCGCCACTGCCGGATTGCCTGATCGCCGCGGAAGGCATCGCGCGCGTGGCACGCACTGCCGCACGGAACGACTGACACCGCCGCATCGGCAAGTACAACCAAAACACGGCGCGCGGAACCAGCCAGCGGCAACCGCGAGCCGTCGCGCACCGCATCACTCAAGCCGGAGACCAGCATGACCGATCTGCAGACCATCGTCGAACAAGCCTTCGAGCACCGCGCCGAAATCACGCCGCGCACGGTCGAAACCCACGTCAAGGAAGCCGTCGGCGAAGTGATCGCGCAGCTCGACCAGGGCAGGCTGCGGGTAGCGGAAAAACGCGACGGCGAATGGATCGTCAACCAGTGGCTGAAGAAAGCGGTACTGCTGTCCTTCCGCATCGAAGACAACGCCTTCATGAAAGGCGGCTTCACCAACTATTACGACAAGGTCGAATCCAAGTACGCGGCCTACAATCCGCGTGAATTCCGCGAGTCCGGCGTACGCGTGGTGCCGCCTGCCAGCGCGCGCAAGGGCGCCTATATCGCCAGCGGCGTCGTGCTCATGCCGTCCTACGTCAACATCGGCGCCTATGTCGACAGCGGCACCATGGTCGACACCTGGGCCACGGTCGGCTC
>CAYLYS010000014.1:0-9250 GCA_964388175.1 uncultured Chromatiales bacterium
TCGGCGCCTATGTCGACAGCGGCACCATGGTCGACACCTGGGCCACGGTCGGCTCCTGCGCGCAGATCGGCAAGAACGTGCATCTCTCCGGCGGCGTCGGCATCGGCGGCGTGCTCGAACCGCTGCAGGCCAACCCCACCATCATCGAGGACAACTGCTTCATCGGCGCGCGCTCGGAAATCGTCGAAGGCGTCATCGTCGGCGAAGGCGCGGTGGTCTCCATGGGCGTCTACATCGGTCAGAGCACCAAGATCTACAACCGCGAGACCGGCGAAATCCTCTACGGCCGTGTGCCGCCCGGCGCGGTCGTCGTCCCCGGCAGCCTGCCGGCCAAGGACGGCAGCCACAGCCTCTACTGCGCCGTGATCATCAAGCAGGTGGACGAACGCACCCGCTCCAAGGTCGGCATCAACGAGCTGCTCCGCGACAAATGAACACTCGGTAGGGCGAGACTCTCCTGAAAGGCTCGGGAGGGTCTCGCCCCATGCTCAGCCCGGCAGCGGCTCGCCGGGCTTGATGTTCTTGAAACTCTTCTGCTGCACTCCCCGATCGAGTTCGAACACGCCGCGGCGAACGATGCGGCGCAGCGTGATATCGACCAGCGTGGTCTGATTGGGCAGCAGCACGCGCTGCAGCAACTCGGCCGAAGCGCGGATCTCGCACGGCAGATAATGCACGAAGCCCTCGGTCGGCCGCGGCTGGATACGCAGCCCCAAGGCCCCCGCCCCCGGACTCGCGGGACGCAGCACCTTGCCCTCGTGCATCACTTCCGCACAACCCGACATGACGTCCCAGTTGAAGTAATAGGTGACGGTGCCGCGGTCACGCTTGTTGCCCTGACGATCGACGGCGAAGCCTTTCGGCAGATGATTCGGATCGCTGTCGGGGCCGGCGGTAAGGATCAGATCGTAGTCGTCGACGGCGTGGCCGGCCTCGTCGTGGACGCGGAAGATCACCATGGAATAGCGGTCGTGCACGAAGAAATTGTCGGGCAACAGCAGACGTGGCTCGACCTCCTTGCGCTCGGCTTCCTGCACCTGCGCCGTCGCCTCGTCGAAGCGACGGCACAGCGCGCGGTATTCCTGCGGGCTGGACACCGCCAGGCATTCCAGAATCGAGCCCACCGTTTCGGCATCCTTGCTCACGCCGGCGCGCGCGCTGACGCTGCGCATGATGCCTTTGTCCTTGCCGGAATGCGATTTGCCGGCGACGATGCGAAACGCCGTCTGCGGCGCATGGACCGCCGCACCGCTCTCCTCCGGTTCCAGCGCGGCGGCGACGAGCTCGCCGCCGCGCGTACTGCGCACCGCCGCCTGGCGCAGGCGGATGCGCGTGGCGTTGAGATTGGCCGCCGCCGCCCTCACCACGCCATCCGACCCGGTCTCGCCGGTATAGGTATTCAGATTGTCGTAGAACTTGCGATCGATGGTCTGTCCGGTAAGCACGAAGGGATAGATGCCGCGCGCGCCAATCGCCGACTCCTCGCTGTCGATCCAGGTTTCATTGAGCGCCCACGCTTCACGGCTGCCGAGCTCGAGCCAATCGAGCACCCCCTGCCCCGGCTCCACCCCCTCGAACCAGGACTTCAGCCGGCTCACGCGCGCCTTGCCGAGCTGCGCCAGCGCGGAGCCGAAATTGGCCGGCGCGAGCATGATCAGATGACTCATCGGGCACGCGGCCGCGCGGCCCTGCGCCTGATAGTAACGTCGCCACCAGTCGCGGATCACCGGCCCGCCGGTGGAATGGGTGATGCAGGAAAAGCGTCCATGCTGCTCCACGGCGTCGCCCAGCTCACGCTCGACGGCATCCTGGAAAGCACGGGAAATATCCGGCAGACGCACTTCGTCGTGGAAACTGACGTAGCGCCCGAGAAAGATCTGCCGCACCGTGAGCGCAATGCCGGCGGCCTTGCTCTCCGCCGCCAGACGCTCGGGCAGTCCGCCGTAGGTATCGGTATGGGTCACGCTCCAGCCATGGACGAAAACGAGAAGACGCGGATTGCTCACGGTATCAGCCCTTTGTTTGCGATTTCTTATTAAACCGTTTCTTATTAAAGCGGGAATCCCGGCGTATCTATGGCTGCTCTTCGACCAACTCCTGATGCACCCGGATCGCGGTGTTGCGCGGGGCGATCGTCTTGCCCCGCGCTTCGACGTGGGCGCGGGTAACGGCGGCGCCGAACAGCAGGATGAGCGAGGAGTAGTTCACCCACAGCAGGAGCAGCACCAGCGAGCCGGCGGCGCCGTAGGTGGATGCGGTCGCGGTGTGGGCAAGATAGATGGCGATCAGCGAGCGCCCGACGGTGAACAGCAAGGCGGTGATGAAAGCGCCCGGAATCACGTCGCGCCAGGACAGGACGACGTCGGGCAGGATGCGGAAGATGGCGGCGAACAGCAAGGTGACGACCAGCAGCGAAGTGCCGACCTCCAGCCCCATCATGACCGCCGGCGGCACCGGCAGCCACTGCGCGGCGAACGTCATGATGGCCTGCATGGCCACGCTGAGCAGCAGGGAAACCAGCAGCACGAAGCCGATCGCCAGCACGATGGTCAGCGACAGCATGCGCGCCTTGATCAGGATCCAGATGCTGCTCCTCGTCGGCCGCGGCGCGACTTCCCAGATCGCGTTGAGGGAACGCTGCATCTGAGCGAAGACGGTGGTCGCGCCGACGGCGATCGCCGCCACGCCGATCAGGGTGGGCCAGATCCCGCTCTGCTCGATCTGCGAGTTGATTACCGCGGTTTCGATGACGCCCGCTGCTTCCGCGCCGATCACATCCTGCAGCCGCTCCATCAGTTCGCCCTGCGCGGCCCGTTCGCCGAGCACGAAGCCGACGATGGCCACCGCCACGATCATGATCGGCGCAATCGAGAACAGCGTGAAAAACGCCAGCGCCGCCGCATAGACGAAAGCGTTGCTCTGCAGCCAGTAGCCGGTCGCGCCGATCAGGATATCCAGCCAGCGGCGCACGGGTGACGGCAGCGCGGACTGGAGTCGCTCAAGAATGAGGGAGGGTGACATGCCGGGAAGGATAGCAGTCAGCCGGAATCAGTTCCACGAACCCCGTCCAGAACCCGGCGACAGCCGCGCATGACGACATGATGGGGACCGACCCAACAGGATTTCCTGAATGCTACGAGAAGGGCGCCGCCCGCATACTCCGGACGGCGCCCTCTTCATTGCGGAGAAACGCCCGCGCTATTTCCGCCGCAGGCCGTCCACGCTCCAGCACCCGCCACCCGCGGCGGCGAGATAGAGGAACACGAAGCAGTAGAGCACTGCCAGTTCGCCATGGTTGAGCAGCGGCCAGAAGCCCTGCGGCGCATGCGCCATGAAATAAGCGACCGCCATCATGCCGGACAGTATGAAAGCCACCGGGCGCGTGAACAGGCCGATCAGCACCAGCAGACCGCCGAACAGCTCCAGTACGCCGGCAAACCCCATCAGCGAAAATAATGGCGGTTCACCCATGCCGGACGCAGCTGGAAAACTGAACAGCTTCTGGGCGCCGTGCTGCATGAACAGAAAACCGGTGATGATGCGCAGCACACTCAGTAGGTACGGTGGAGCCTTGGAACAGATCGAGCTGATATCGGACATCAGATTCTCCTTGTACGCTTGCACGAGTTCCTTCAAATATTCGGTAATCCGCCCGAATAACCCCATCCAGCGACGATAATGGCCTGCACCTGATTGGTGCAGGCCTGCCCAGTGTACTGCAAATGGTACGGATTCCGATACGGCAGCTCTGTCAGCGCTCTGTCACTATTTTTACGCCAAACGGTCATACGCGCATGCGATACATAGGCCGGACAAAAGTGTCACACCCCATCGGTCCCAACGCAGGGGGTATACAGATGAGCAAACTGACGTTCCGTTCCATGTTCGTGTCCGATGTGCATCTGGGCTCCAGGGATGCGCATGCGGAATACCTCCTCGATCTGCTCCACCACAGCGAAGCGCAGAACATCTATCTGGTCGGGGATATTTTCGATCTATGGAAACTGCGTTCCGGCTGGCACTGGACGCAGACCAGCAACCGGGTCGTACAAACCATACTGTCGCGCGCGCTCGCCGGCACTCGCGTCGTCTATATTCCCGGCAATCACGACGAACTGGCGCGGGACTACATCGGCAGACGCTTCAGCGGCATCGATATCGTCAGGGAGGCCGTGCACACCACCGCCGACGGCCGGCAGTTGCTCATCACCCACGGCGACGAGCTCGACATGCTGGTCGCCGTCAATGACTGGCTGCGTCAGATCGGCGACCTCAACTACGGCGCCCTGCTCGCTCTGAACCGCGCCTACAACCGCATCCGGCGCGCACTCGGCCTGCCTTACTGGTCACTGTGCAGCCACATCAAGAGCCGCTTCGGCAACGCCATGGCCTATGTGCGGCGCTTCGAGGAAGCCGCTGTTGCGCGGGCGCGCCAACTCGGCGTCGACGGCGTGATCTGCGGCCACATCCATGTGCCGCGGATCGAGTGGATCGACGATTTGCTCTACGCCAATTCCGGAGACTGGGTGGAAAACTGCACTGCCCTGGTGGAGGAAAACAGCGGACACATCGGTCTGCTGCACTGGGCGCGCGACAGCATGTATCTGATCCCGCAGGATGAAGCGGCGCCCGTACCGGCGCGCTCGCCCTCCTGAGAGCGGAAGCGGAGGCGCCGGCCGGCGCGACAGGCCGGCGGCGCGATCGATGCGATCCACGCGTTCCTTCAGCCGACGCGGAGCAGGCGCTCCACTGTATCGATCGCTTCGAGCCGTGCCCCCACTGATGAATCGGCACTGCGCGGTTCGATCTCCTCGGCCACCAGTTCACCGTCCGCATTCCACTCGCCCTCGACCTCGACCAGCAGACCGGGCCGCAGGTCGCGCTCGCGCAGACCGCCGTCGAATTCCGTGCGATTGGTGATGCGGACAGTGACGCCGTAGACCACGAAGGTGCGGGCGGCAGCGTCGACGCTGCTGATCAGCCCCTCGATCTCGACATCGTCACCGGCACGGGCGCCGAAGCGGTTGTCATCGTCCTCTTCCTCGATCTCCTCCGCGCGCAGCACGCCGTCCCGGAAGCGCCCTTCCACCTCGACGAAGACGCCTTCGTCGCCAGCCCGCAGGGTGCTACGATCGCCGCGCATTTCGATCTCGGCGCCACTGTAATCGACCGCCATGTCACCGATGAAGAAGCGTCGCGCGACGGTATCCAGCGCGCGGATGACGCCCTTGACCTCGACTTCCCCGCCTTCGGTGAAGGTGCCAAGCGATTGCACCAGGCTGGCGAGCACGGTGCCATCCTGCTGGCGCCAGCCGCTGATGCGCAGGAGCTGGTTCACCGCGAGCGCATCGCGTGCCACGCCGCGGAACACGGTCTGGGCATCGAAGCGCGCGGTCTGGCCGAGCACGCGGATTTCCCCCGCGCCCGTCGCCGCATCGAAATTCACGATCTGCTGCACCGGCCCGCGGATATCGTCCGCGTACGACACGCGCTCGGCCACGCCCCGGCCATCGCCGCTCCAGCTGCCCTCGACGCGCACCAGCATGCCCTCGCTCAGCTGCGCCTGCGTGGCCGATTGGCCATTGACCACGATCTCGGCATTGTCCGTGTTGAAACGGGTACCGTTGACGATGACGCTGCCGAAGCCGGTGATGCGCCCGAAGCTGATGCCGGTGCCGCCGATACCGCCGCCGTCGGCAAGCGTGGCGCCATTGCTGCTGTTGCCGCCGGTGAACGATAGAAACAACAGTAACAGTACAGGCAGCAGAACCCGCGAGCGACCGCGATGCGGCGTTGAAAACTGAAAGCTGATCATTCGGATGTTCTCCTGTACTCGATTTTGTCGTTGAATTCTTCGAAATAGAAAATCCCCACCCCGGTGCGCACCCGGTCCGCCGTATCGGCGGATGTCGCATCGCGGTCGACGGCCGCGAGCAGCCGGTCGAATTCCTCGAGCAGACGCTGTGACTGCGCCGCCGCGCGCGCGCGCCAGGCGTCGAGCGCCGCGCGCGGGATACCGTCGTAGCTCACGGTGCGCTGAAACAGCGGATAAGCGCCCGCGCCCGACAGGTTGTGGTCCATGGTGCGCAGCAGATCGGCGGCGGTACTGCCGAAAATATGCAGCTGTTGCGCATCGTCGCCCGCAGGCAGATAAGCGCGCTGCAGCAGGCGCACCCGCCCGTCGGCGGTTTCCGCGATCACTCCGACCCGCGCCAGTTCGTCGAGCACCGCACGCACCGGCATATCGCCGCTGTAGCGCTTCACCAGCGCCGGAAAATCGCCCGCGCCGCCGTCGACGGCCAGATCGGCCGGTTCCCCGGCCACGGTGTGGAATGCCTGGTCGCGCGCCCAGCCGGTCACCACCCGTGCGGCGCGGTTATAGGCACGCTGGGTTTCCGCGCCCGCGTCCGACCCGGACTCCATCAGACGCTTGACCTCCTTGCGCGTCAGCCCGGTGACCACCGCCGCGCGTGAAACCGTCGGCTTGCGGCCCTCGATGGCGAAATCCGCGCAGGCCGTTTCCACATAGGCGCGCCTGGCGAGCTCGGCGAAGGCGGCGTAGGACATGCCGTTGCGCAACAGCAGCCGCACCAGCGGACGCAGGATCCGGAGCACGGCCCGTGACAGGTATTTCTGGGAGGCTTCATTCATGTTTGGGATTTTATTCCCAAATAATGGGAAATGGCAAGCCCCCCTCAACCTCTCCGCTTCAGGCGGACAAAACCCCGCACACGCCCGGCAGCGAAAACCGTCATGAAGGCGCCGGCACCGGCATGGACGCTGACAACAGCAAGGGCAGGAATCCGACACACGATGCGGGCCGATTGCCGACCACAATCGGCCTGCAATCGGTCTGGAACCGGCATCGACGATGCGATTCAGCATTCTTCCGATTTACGGATCCGATCCCGTTTTGTTAGCTGTGCGGACCGCACTGCTTGAGTCGGCATACGCGACCGAAAGGAACGTTCCGTCAATGAGCACCAAAACACCGAGCAGCGATGCTGCCGCATCGGGAAAGCGCGACGTCTCCACAGGAAACGAGGGGAACGGCGGGATCGACATACGCCGCTTCGCGATGCGCCGCGCGCTCGAACGCGAAAACGAACACAGCCTCATTGCCCGCATCCTGCACGACGACATCGGACAGACCCTGATGGCGATGAACCTCGGCCTCTACCGCTTGTCCCGCCACTGCGAGAACGATCCGCGCCTGCAGGACATGATCGCCGGTCTGCGCGTGCTGCTCGTCGATACCTCCCGCGCCGTGCGCAGACTGGCGGCGGAATTCCGCCCGGGCATCACTCAGAGCGGGGAGCCGCACCTGCTGCTGTCGACATTCACCGAGCGCATGAGCGCCGAATACGGCATCGTTTGCCTCGTCTCCTCGGCCAGCCGCGCACGGCTGCCGGGCCGCACCTGCGCCATCATGCTGCACCGTTTGCTGCAAACCGCGCTCGATGCCGTTTCGCGGCAACGCGCCCTGACGGCGCTGCTGCTCGACATACAGGAAGCAGAACGCACGCTGGTCATACGCATCAGCAATGCCATGAACCATGACGGCGACGACATCGCACCGTCGCCGCAGATCGAGGAACTGCATGAATGGGTCTGCGTTCTGTCGGGCGAACTGTGGCTGCGAAAGGAACGGTCCGGCAGCGAACTGCTGCGCATCACACTGCCGCTGCCGGAATGAGTGCACGGTAAAAAAATCTTGCAGTAAAAAAATCGGTGTTTTTCCCGTAAATATTAAGACATATGTGCTATTTCATTTTCCCGCATCCTTCACTATCGTGAAACGCGACAATGAATCGGGTGCGACAGGGATGTCCGCCTGTTGTCGGATATGATGGCGCCTCTCGACCCGCTACCTCATCAACACCGGAAATGGACTGGACCGAATGATGATCAGAATCCTCGTAGTGGACGACCATGCGGTGGTTCGTCACGGCCTGCGGCAGATCCTGGCCGAAGCACCGGAAAAATTCGCCGTCGGCGAAGCCGCGCATGCCAATGAAGCGATACGCAAGATCCGCGCGGAAAGATGGGACATGCTGCTGCTCGACATGAACCTGCCCGGCAAAAGCGGGCTCGATGCGCTAAAGCAGATCAAATCGGAGTGGCCGGAGATGAAAGTGCTGGCATTCAGCATCGACCCGGAAGAGCATTACGCGCTGCGGGTGCTGCGCGCGGGCGCCGCCGGCTACATCACCAAGAGCAGTCCGCCGGAAACGCTGCTGTGCGCCATCCGCCGAGTGGCGGCCGGCGGCAAATACATCACGCAGTCGTTGGCGGAGAAGCTCGCCAATGTCTTCGGCACGCATATCGAGCGCGCGCCGCACGAAAACCTCACCGACCGCGAATTCCAGATCTTCAGCATGCTCGCCACCGGCAAGACCGTGTCACAGATCGCCGCCGCGCTCTCGCTCAGCGTCAAGACCATCAGCACCCACCGCAGCAAGGTGCTGCACAAGCTCAATCTGCGCAACAACGCCGAGCTGATGCACTACCATATGCATCAGGTACCGCACGACACCTCGCGCTACGCCGTGCACGAAGAGGAAGAGGGATTCCTGCTGGCGCAGGAAACGGGCTGAACGCCCTGGCGCGAGCTCACTCCGGCAGCTCACTCCGGCGGCGAGTGAGCGCCGCCTTCCCCATCGCCATCGCGGCTGAACAGCGTATCCTCGAAGCCGAACATGCGCAGGTCGCGGATCCGGCGGGGATAGAGTATGCCATCCAGATGATCGCATTCGTGCTGCACCACGCGCGCATGGAAACCGCTGACCTCGCGCTCGAAACGCTGGCCGCTCGGATCATGGCCGGCATAGCGGACATGGGTATGACGCGGCACCAGTCCGCGCAGCCCCGGCACGCTGAGACAGCCTTCCCAATCGTCCTCCATCTGTCGCCCGATCGGCTGGATGACGGGATTGATCAGAATCGTGGTCGGCACTTCCTCGATATCCGGATAGCGCGGATTTTTCTCCACCCCGAAGATGACGACGCGCCTGAGCACGCCGATCTGCGGCGCGGCGAGACCGGCGCCGGACTGAGCCGCCATGGTATCGAACATATCGCGGATCAGCGCATCCAGCTCCGCACTGTTGAATTCCACGACCGGCTCCGACACCCGCAGCAACAGCGGATTGCCCATCTTCAACACGTCACGTACGGCCATTCGACACCTCGTTCCGACCTGCCCCATGATCCATCAGCGATCTATCAGCGATCTGCCAGCAATCTGTCA
>CAYLYS010000014.1:9350-42619 GCA_964388175.1 uncultured Chromatiales bacterium
CGACCTGCCCCATGATCCATCAGCGATCTATCAGCGATCTGCCAGCAATCTGTCAACGATACCAACGCCAGCCATATATTGTACTCTATGGACCATCCGCCCCAAGGCGGGCGACAATAACCCCGAGACACCGATTGTTCGCACTCATGATACGTATCCCGCTCATCCTCATCCTGCTCGCCGGCGCGCCCGCCCTGTCATGGGCGGCGGGTGCCGCAACGGCTGCCGATCCCTGGTATGAAATCGAACTCATCGTCTTCGAACGCAGCAGCGCGCAGAACGAAGAAAGACGGCAGGACGGGGACCACGCTGCCCCCGCGCTGCCGCGGGCTGTTGCGCTGACGCTGCCCGCCTCGACCGCGGCCGAAAGCGAAGGTGAGTCCGGTGCCTACCGCCTGCTGAGCGATGCCGAATTCAAGCTGTCCTCGCTCACCAACCGTCTGCTGACCGCGCGCGCGCACGCCCCCCTGCTGCATGTCGCCTGGCGCCAGCCGGTCACCACCAATCAGGCCTTTACCGGCGTATACGTACACAGCGGCGTCTATGGCGAAGAGGCGGTAACGGAATCGGTGCAGACCGCGATCGCGGCTCCGGCAAGTGCTGACGATGGGATCGGCGGCGATGCCCCCGCCGGCAACGGTACCGCTGTGCCGCTCGAGGGCGTGGTGAAACTGAGCCGAGGGCGCTTCCTGCATCTCAATCTCGATCTGCGCTACCGCAAGGCGGCGCCTCCCGGCAACGGCGGACTGCTCGGCTTTTTCCAGCGCAAGAGCGCCGCGGATGAACAGTATCGCTTGCAGCAGACGCGACGGGTACGCAATGCGGAACTGCAATACTTCGACCATCCGCGCTTCGGCGCCATCGTGATGATCACGCCGATCGACAGAGCGGCGGCGGAATTGGGCGCGAACTAGCCCCCGGTCCGCCGTGCCGACCGTCAGGCGATGGGCAGCAGCGCCTGCAGCACGGCGCGTACTTTGTCCATGCCGCCCTTGAGCGTCTGCTCGATCTCCTTCATCGAAATCTCCTCGCTGCCGCCGCGGCCGGCCGCCCAGTTGGCGACGACGGCGCAGGCGGCATAGGCGAGGCCGAGCTCACGCGCCAGCACGGCTTCCGGCATGGCGGTCATGCCGACCAGGGCGCAGCCGTCACGCGCCATGCGATCGATCTCCGCAGCGGTCTCCAGACGCGGCCCCTGCGTCACGCCGTAGGTGCCGCCTTCACAGGCATCCATCTCCAGCCGGCGGCAGACCTGGATGAGGAGCGCGCGCAGCCCGGCATCATAGGGTGACGTGAAATCGACGTGCATGACGTGCGTCAGATCGTCTTCGAAAAAAGTCGCCGCCCGTCCCCAGGTGTAATCGATGATCTGATCGGGAATGGCGAGGCGCCCGGGCGCCATGTCGGCGCCGATGCCGCCCACCGCGGCGATGGCGATGACACGCGTCACACCGACTTCCTTCAGCGCCCACAGATTGGCGCGGTAGTTGATCCGGTGCGGCGGAATATTGTGTCCATAGCCATGCCGGGCAAGAAAGACGACCTCCTTGCCGCCCAGCGTGCCGTGCGTCAGCGCGCCCGAGGGCTCGCCATAAGGCGTGTGCACCACTTCACGGCGGACGATCTCCAGCCCTTTGAGCGCCGTCAGCCCGGTTCCGCCGATGATTGCCAGTTCAGACATCTTCATCCCTCACCGCAAACACGCCGGGCGCGTTGCGCAGATATTCCCGGTAGTCCATGCCCATGCCGAAAACGTAGCGGTCCACCACGGGCATCCCAATGAAATCCGGACGGTAGGACGCCTTGCGCTCATGCTGCTTGTCGAGCAGCACGGCGCTGCAGACACGGCGCGCGCCGTCACTCTCGCAGGCGCGCACGATCGCCGCCAGCGTGTGTCCTTCGTCATAGATATCGTCGATCAGCAGCACGACGCGATCGCGCAGCGGATTCACCGGCCGCGCGCGCCATTCGATCTCGCCGCCGCGCGTCTGCCCCCGGTAACGCGTGGCGTGCAGATAATCGATCTGCAGCGGGAAATCGAGCCGCGGCAACAGCAGGCCGGCCGGCACCAGGCCACCTTGCATGACCGTGATCACCAGCGGATTACTGTCGCGCAGCTCCGCGGTGATCTCCCGCGCCATGCGGTCGAGCGCCGCATTCACGGCCGCGGTGTCATAAAGGCAATCGGCGGCGGCATAGACCGCGAGCGCCTGTTCAGGGGTGATCGACATGGCAGGAATCCGGTTCGGTTACCGTCGTTCGCGGCGATTCGGTCGCTAGTATAGAGGTAAAAACACCCGGCGATCAAAAGCCGTCCGCCAGCGCAGCGGCGGCAAATCGCAAGCTGGCGTGCCTGTCCGGCATCGCCTGCGACACAAGAACGATGCCGGATAATCCGCCGGGGTGATCCCCCCGGTCATCACCGGGCAATCATCGCTCCGCCATCACTCCGCTTCGGCCGACAGCAGCCGCAGCAAGCCAGCCTCGTCGAGCACCGCCACCTCCAGTTCACGCGCCTTTTCCAGCTTGGAACCCGCCTCCTCACCCGCCACCACGAAATCGGTCTTGCGCGAGACACTGCCGGCCACGCGCGCGCCCAGCGCCTGCAGGCGAGTCTTCGCTTCGTCGCGCGTCATCGTGGCCAGCGTGCCGGTGAGCACGAAGGTCTTGCCGGCGAGCGCGGTGGAACGGGCCGCGCGCGCCGTGACAGGCCAGTGTATGCCGTAGGCGCGCAGACGCGCGACGATTTCCAGATTGTGCGGTTCTCGGAAAAAGCCGGCGATGTGCGCGGCAACGATGGGACCGACATCCGGCACCTGCTGCAGATGCGCTTCATCCGCCTGCTGCACCGCTTCCAGGTCGCCGAATTCGGCGGCGAGCTGCTGCGCCGTCGCCTCTCCCACCTCGGGTATGCCGAGTGCGTAGAGAAAGCGCGCCAGCGTCGTCTCCCGGCTCTTCGCGATCGCAGCGACGAGCTTGGCCGCGGAGCGTTCGCCCATGCGTTCCAGCGCCGCCAGCTGCGCCGCATCCAGTGCATAGAGATCGGCCGGACTGTGCACCAGACCGAGTTCGACGAGCTGATCGACCAGTTTGTCGCCGAGCCCTTCTATATCCATGGCGCGGCGGGCGGCGAAATGAAGGATGGCCTGCTTGCGCTGCGCCGGACAGTACAGTCCGCCGCTGCAGCGCGCGACCACCTCGCCTTCGGAGCGCAGCACCTTCGATCCGCACACCGGGCAGGAAACGGGTACATCGAAAGGCCGGGCATGCTTCGGCCGGCGTGCCTCCACCACTCCCATGACCTGGGGAATGACATCACCCGCGCGACGCACGATCACCGTATCGCCGACACGCAGATCGAGCCGCTCCACCAGCGCCACATTGTGCAGCGTCGCATTGGTGACGGTGACGCCGCCGATGCGCACCGGCTCCAGGCGCGCCACCGGCGTCAGCACACCGCTGCGACCGACCTGGAACTCGATCGCTTTCAGCGCCGTCACTTCTTCCTTGGGCGGAAACTTGTAGGCCACCGCCCAGCGCGGCGCGCGCGCGACGAAACCGAGTTCGCGCTGCCCGCCGATGTCGTCGACCTTGAACACCACGCCGTCGATTTCATAGGCCAGGGCGTCACGCCGGGTCTGGATGTCTTCGTAATAAGCCTGGCAACCGGCGACGCCGTCCACCACCCGCTGTTCGCCGTTGACGGAGAACCCCCAGTCGCGCAGGCGCATCAGCACCTCATGCTGGCGCTCCGGCATCGCCCCGCCCTCGACGGTGCCGAGCCCGTAACAGAACAGGCCCAGGCGGCGCGTGGCGGTGACGCGCGGATCGAGCTGGCGCAGGCTGCCGGCCGCGGCATTGCGCGGATTGGCCATCAGCTTCTCGCCGCGCGTCAGCGCTTCACGGTTCAGCGCCTCGAAGCTGTCGCGCGGCATGTAGATCTCGCCGCGCACTTCCAGCAGCGGCGGCCAGTCCCCGCCCTGCAAATGCAGCGGCACCTGATTCACCGTGCGCAGATTGGCGGTGATGTCCTCGCCGGTCACGCCGTCGCCACGCGTCGCCCCGAGCACGAAAACGCCGTCGCGATAAGTCAGACTGATGGCGACGCCGTCGAGCTTGGGCTCGGCATTGTAGACGACGCGCTCCGTCCCGAGCGCTTCGCGCACACGCCGATCGAAGGCCTGCAGCTCTTCCTCGCTGTAGGCATTGGCAAGCGACAGCATGGGAATCTCGCGCCGCACCTTGCCGAATGCGGACGCCGGCTCGGCGCCGACGCGCTGCGTTGGCGAATCGGCCGTGCGCAGTACCGGATGCTCCTCCTCCAGCGCCTGCAGCTCGCGCAGCAGGCGATCGTACTCGGCGTCCGGAATCTCGGGGTCGTCGAGAACGTAATAGCGGTGATTGTGCCGGTTGAGCTGCTCACGCAGCGCGGCGGCACGAGCAGCGGTTTTGGTGGACGGCTTCATAGACCATCAAGATTAGCGGAGCGGCGCTGAAACCAAAAGGCTCCCGCCACGAAGTGCGAGACTGGAGCGGCGTACCGCCGGACGAGCGAATCGAAAGACCGCGGCCTTTCCATCCCGTGGATTGGCGGGCGTCAGCCCACCATTTCCACGGCGGTATCGACGTCGACCGCGACCAGCCGCGATACGCCCGGCTCCTGCATGGTCACGCCGACGAGCTGGTTGGCCAGCTCCATGGTGATCTTGTTGTGGGTGATGAAAATGAACTGCACGCGGTCGGACATCTCGCGCACCATATTGCAGAAACGGGCGGCATTGGCATCGTCGAGCGGTGCATCAACCTCGTCGAGCATGCAGAACGGCGCCGGGTTGAGTTCGAACATGGCGAACACCAGCGCCACCGCCGTCAACGCCTTCTCGCCGCCGGAAAGCTGGTGGATGTTGACGTTGCGCTTGCCCGGCGGGCGCGCCATGATCGTCACGCCGGCGTCGAGCAGATCGTCGCTGGTCATTTCCAGCCTGGCGAGTCCGCCGCCGAACAGGCGCGGATACAGCTGCTCCAGGCGCTCGTTGACCTGATCGAAGGTCTCCTTGAAACGCGCGCGCGTCTCGGTGTCGATCTTGCGGATCGCGCTTTCCAGCATTTCCAGCGCCTCGTTGAGATCGGCGAGCTGGGCATCGAGATAAGTCTTGCGCTCGGACTGCTCGGCGAATTCGTCGATGGCGGCGAGGTTGATCGCCCCCATGCGCGCGATCTTCTGCTCGATATCGGCAAGGCGCTCCTGCCACACGGTCTCGCTCGCTTCCTCGGGCATTTCCTGCAGCAGCGCTTCGAGCGACTGTTCGGATTCGCCGAGCTGCTCGATCAGACTCTGGCGCCGCACCCTGAGCTCCTGCCGCGCGAGACGAACCTGTTCCAGCGCTTCACGCTGCTCCTGCAGGCGGCGCTCGATATCGGTGCGCTGTCCCTCGAATTCGCGCAGCGCGTGCTCACAGGCTTCCAACTGGCGGCGCGCATCGCCCAGACGGGCGTCGACCTGCAGACGCTGTTCGAGCAGTTCCTCCAGCGCCCGCTTCATGTCCGCGATCGGCTCCTCGCTGCCCGCCAGCTGCGTCGTCAGTTCTCCGTGCTGTTGCTCGATCTGGGCCAGGCGGCGTTCGGCGCGCTCCAGCCCGGCGGTCAGCACATTGACGCGTGAACGCGCCGACTCCATGCGTACGGCCAGCGCATGCGCGGCCTGGCGGTCGGCCTGCGCCTGCTCGCGACAGCGATCGAGCACGGCGCGTCGTTCGTCGCGCCGGTGCATCAGATCCTGCGCCAGTTGCTCCTGGCCCTCGTTCTGTCCGTCGAGCTCGGCCAGGCGCGCCTGCACGCCCGACAGCACTTCCTGATCGCGCGCCGTCTGGCTGCGTATGTCGGTGATCTCGCCGGCGAGACGTTCGCGGCGGCGACGGATCTGCTCCAGGCTGGCATCGCGCCGGCTGATCTGCGCCCGCACCTCGGCATTGCGCTGGCCAGCGACATCGAGGCGCCGCCGGCATTCCTCGCGCGCACGCTCGGTTTCCTGCAGCGCGGCGACCGCGTCCTGCAGTTCGCTCGCCAGCGCCTGCACGCGCTCGTGCGCCTGTTCCAGTGAGCGAGCGGTATCGCGCAGTTCCTGTTCGCGACCCAGCACGCCGGTCTTCTCGTCCTGCTCGTTGACGACGCGCAGCCAGCTGCCGCCGACCCAGACGCCGCCGCGCGTCACCACCGATTCGCCCGCCGCCAGCCGCGCGCGCAGCGCCATGGCTTCGGAGAGCGTATCGACGGCGTAGACACCACGCAGCAGACCGTCCAGCGGCCACGAGGCGCGCAGTTTGTCGGCGAGGCGCGTCGCCAGCGTCCCTTGCCAGGGCGCCGCCGTCGCATCGGTATCGAAAATCGACAGCGTACCGTCGGTCAGTTGCTCGATGCGCCGCGCGGCCTCATCGAGCCCGGCGCTGCAAACGGCTTCGAGATCGAGGCCGAGCACCGTTTCCACGGCGCGCTCCCAGCCGTTCTCGACCTGGATGTCCTCGGCCAGCCGGCGCAGCTTCGACCAGCCCTGCGCTTCGAGCCAGCGCGCCGCCACCCCTTCCTGCTTGCCGAGCGCGACCTGCTGCAGCGCATCGAGCGAGGCATGGCGGGTAGCGAGCACCTGCTGCTGCTGACGCCCTTCGTCGAGCGCACGCGCGGCGCGCTCGCGCGCCTGGCGCTGGCGGTCGAGTTCGGCGGCCAGCGCTTCCTGTTCGCCGCGCAGCGCCTGCAGCGTAGAGGCGATCTCTTCGGCCTGCGCCTCGAGCGCGCCGTCGGCGCCCTCGCTGGATTCCTTCGCCAACCCGCGCTCCTCCGCCTCCAGCCGGCCAAGCCGTTCGGCCAGATTGCGCAGGGTGTTTTCCAGATGCTGTACGCGCGTGCGCTCGACCTCGGTCTTGCGCCTGCGTTCGGCGGTTTCGCTGTTATAGCGATCCCAGGCCGACTGCCACTGCGTCATCGCCTGCTCGGCTTCGCCGAGGGCCTGCGCCGATGCGCGTTCCGCCGCTTCGCTGCGCTGGCGCTCCGGTTCGTCGACCGCCAGCGCCTGCCCGAGTTCGGCGATCTGGGCGCGATCCTGCTCCAGATGCTGCCGCGCCTCATCGCGCCCGCGTTCGAGATCGGCCAGTTCGCGCCGGTTCTGTTCCTGGCGCTCGCGCGCATGCTGGATCGACTGCTCGATGCGGCTGATTTCCGAACCTAGGCTGTAGAATTCCGCCTGCACCCGGTTGAAGGATTCGTTCGCCTCGACCTGCTGCGTGCGCTGGTGCTCGGATCCGGTCTCCGTCGCGCGCAGCGCCGCCACTTCCTTTTCGACGGCGTTTTCCTGCGCGGCAATGGCGCGTTCCTTGTGCTCGAGCTCGGCGTCGATGCCGCGGCAGCGCAGCGCGATCAGCTGGGCGCGGAACAGCCGCTCTTCCTGCTTCAGCTCGCGGTAGCGTTCCGCCGCCTTGGCCTGGCGCTGCAGCGTTGCCAGTCGTTTCTCAAGTTCGGCCAGCAAGTCGTTGAGACGGTTTATGTTCTCACGCGCATCACGGATGCGGCTCTCGGTCTCGCGGCGGCGCTCCTTGTATTTGGAGATGCCCGCCGCTTCTTCGAGGAAATTGCGCAACTCTTCGGGTTTCGCCTCGATCAGGCGCGATACGGTGCCCTGCTCGATGATGGCGTAACTGCGCGGACCGAGACCGGTGCCGAGGAAAATGTCGGTGATATCGCGGCGGCGGCAGCGGGTGCCGTTGAGGAAAAAGGACGACTGTCCGTCGCGCGTCAGCTGCCGCTTGATGGAAATCTCGCTGTACTGGGCATACTGGCCACCCAGACGTCCGGCACTGTTGTCGAACACCAGTTCGATGGTGGCCTGGCTGACCGGCTTGCGCGAGGACGAGCCGTTGAAGATGACGTCAGACAGCGCATCGCCGCGCAGATGCTTGGCGGAGCTCTCGCCCATCACCCAGCGCACGGCATCGATCACGTTGGACTTGCCGCAACCGTTCGGCCCGACCACACCGACGAGCTGGCTGGGAAAGGAAACGGTGGTGGGATCGACGAAGGATTTGAATCCCCCGAGCCGGATCTTCTTGAGTTGCATGGCGGGCAAGATACAGGAAAGTCGCCGCCAGAGACAAGATTGTCCGCCCGGAATCTGATATGTTACAGGGCGTTTTCATCCAAGCAGCGCACGATCATGCCGAGCACGCCCAGCAAACAATTGGAAACCTTCGTCAATCCGCATCCCGGGCGGGATTACACCATCCGCATCCGTATCCCGGAATTCACCTGCCTGTGCCCGAAAACGGGACAGCCGGATTTCGCCACGCTGCATCTGGAATACGTGCCGGCGGCGCGCTGCATCGAACTCAAGTCGCTGAAACTGTATGTATGGTCGTTCCGCGATGAAGGCGCCTTCCATGAGGACGTCACCAACCGCATGCTCGACGATCTCGCGCGCGCCTGCGCACCGCACTACATGCGGCTGACGGCGGAATTCAACGTCCGCGGCGGCATCTATACCAGCGTCGTCGCGGAACATCGCAGCGATGCATGGACACCGTCGGAGCCGGTCCGCCTGCCGTGATCCGGCCTGCAGGCGAGCCGCGCCGCGCGCCATCGCCTGAGCATGCCGGTACCGGGATCGATGCCGGTGCAACGGCCGTATCCGTCGCATCCCGCTGTATATCAGCCCCGGTATCAACCCAGGTATCAGCCTGGGCATCCTATTGACCGTGACCGACGCGCCCGCCCGCTTCATCGGCATCGATCTCGGCACCAGCGGCTGCCGTGCGGTGGCCATCGACGCACAAGGAAATGTCTGTGCCGAAGCGCACGCGGATCTGCCGCGACCGCTGCGCGATGGCGTGCACAGCGAACAGGATCCCGCCGCGTGGTGGCACGCCGTCCACACCGTACTGGCACAGCTCGCCGCGCGCATCGATGCCGCCGCCATCGATGCCCTCGCCGTCGACGGCACGTCGGGCACGCTGCTGCTGGCGGATGCGAACGGTGATCCGCTCACCCCGGCGCTGATGTACGACGATGCGCGCAGCCGCGCCGAAGCGGCGCTGATCGCCGGCATCGCCCCGTCCGACAGTGCGGCGCACGGCACCGGCTCGGCGCTGGCCAAACTGCTCCATCTGCGCCGCGGCGACACCGAGCTGCGCGCACGCCACGCCCTGCACCAGGCCGACTGGATCAACGGCCGTCTCTGCGGCCGCTTCGGCGTCAGCGATGAAAACAACTGCCTGAAACTCGGCTACGATGCCGTGCACCGCTGCTGGCCATCGTGGCTGGCGCGGCTCGACATCGACAGCGGCTGGCTCCCGGCAGTCGTCCGCCCCGGCACCGAACTCGGCCGCCTGCAGGCGGCTTCCATCCGTCGGCTCGGCTACGCGCCGGATCTGCGCATTCTCGCCGGCACCACCGACAGCGTAGCGGCCGTCGTCGCCACCGGCGCCACCACAGCGGGAGATGCGGTCACTTCGCTCGGCTCGACGATGGTGCTCAAGGTGATCTCCACCCGACCGGTATCCGCGCCCGAATACGGCGTCTACAGCCATCCCTTCGGCACACTGTGGCTGGCTGGCGGCGGCTCGAACAGTGGCGGCGCGGTGCTGCTCGATCATTTCACCGCGGCGCAACTCGATGCGATGACGCCGCAACTGCAGCCCGAGCACGCGACCGGGCTCGACTACTATCCGCTGCGCGCGCCGGGCGAACGCTTTCCGCACCACGATCCGGAGCTGCCGCCGCGGCTATTGCCGCGCCCGGCTGCCGATGTCCATTTCTTTCAGGGCATGCTCGAAGGCATGGCGCGCATCGAAGCCGAAGGCTACCGGCGCCTGGCGGCGCTCGGCGCACCCTGGCCACGCCGGCTCATGACCGTCGGCGGCGGCGCGCGCAATGCGGCCTGGACACGGATCCGCGAGCGCGCGCTCGGACTGCAATGCATCCCGCCGCGCTCGGACCAGGCTTGCTACGGCAGCGCCATGATCGCCCTGCGCGGCGCGCTCACCGCCTTCTGAGCGCTGCCGGGATGGATACTGGGATCGATGCCGGGGTCAAGACACCAGAGTCGCCGCCGTATCCATCCCGGCAGCGATACCCTGATCGATACCGGAGGTCGATGGACAGCATGATGAAAATCGAGTCTAATTGCCTCGCACTGCCGCTCGATGGATGCGCCTGCGCCATCGTATCCGGTGCGGGCACAAGCGCCGCTCACTATCGACCCACTCACACCATACGACTGCACTCGCCATGGATCTCTGGCAACTGATCATTCTTGCCATCGTACAGGGGCTGACCGAATTCCTGCCCATCTCCAGCGCGGCCCATCTGATCCTGCTGCCGGCGCTCGCCGGCTGGGCCGACCAGGGACTCGCCTTCGACGTCGCGGTGCACGTCGGCACCCTGATCGCGGTGGTCGCCTACTTCCGGCGCGAACTCGCCGCCATGGCGCGCGCCTGGACGGATTCCGTGCTTCATCGGCGCCAGACCGAGGACAGCCGCCTCGCCTGGGCCATTCTGCTCGGCACCATTCCGGTCGGGCTCGGCGGCCTGCTGTTCAACGATCTGGTGGCGCACCACCTGCGCTCGCCGCTGGTCATCGCCGCCACCACCATCGGCTTCGGCCTGCTGCTGTGGTGGGCGGATCATCACGGCCAACGCACGCGCGACGAATACAGCCTGCGCTGGCGTGACGTGCTACTGATCGGTCTGGCGCAGATGGTGGCGCTGATCCCCGGCACCTCGCGCTCGGGCATCACGCTCACCGCCGGCCTGATGCTGGGCCTGACACGCCAGGCGGCGGCGCGCTTTTCCTTTCTGCTTTCCATTCCGGTGATCGTGCTCGCCGGCGGCTGGGAAGCCGTCGAAGTGGCGCGCGGCGCCAGCCCCATCTCCTGGCCGGGCATGATCGTCGGCGCGCTGGTTTCCGGCGTGGTCGCCTACTGGACCATCCACTTCTTCATGCAACTGCTCGATCGCATCGGCATGATGCCGTTCGTGGCCTACCGCCTGGTGCTCGGCATCATACTGCTGGCGCTGTACTACTGAGGCTTCAGCAACGCAGGAACGAGCGCAGGCGCTCGACACCCTCGCGCAGCGTTGCCAGCGGCGCGGTATAGGCGAAGCGCACATGATGCGCCGCCCGATACTCACCGAAATCACTGCCCGGCGTCACCGCCACGCCCGCGCGTTCGAGCAGATCGGCGCAGAAGCGCGCGCCGTCGTTGCTGAAGCGGCTGCAGTCGGCATAGAGATAGAAGGCGCCGGGTGGGCACGCGGGAATCCCGAAGCCGAGTTCGCGCAAGGCGGCGAACAGATAGTCGCGCCGCTCCTTCAGCTCGCAGCGGCGCTGTTCCAGAATCGCCAGCGTATCGGCGCCGAAAGCCGCCAGCGCGGCATGCTGCGCCGGCGTCGGCGCGGCGAGGAAAAGATTCTGCGCCAGCCGGTCGATCGCCGGCATCAGTTCCAGCGGCGCCACCAGCCAGCCCAGACGCCAGCCGGTCATGTTGAAATACTTCGAGAAGCTGTTGACGACGATGACATCGTCCCCCAGCGTGAGCGCGGTGGCCGGCGCGCCGTCGTAGACCAGACACTGATAGATTTCATCGACGAGCAGGAAACCGCCCCGCCGGCGCACGACCTCGCGCATGCGCGCCAACTCCTGCGGCGCGATCACCGCGCCGCTCGGATTCGACGGCGATGCCAGCATCACGCCCGCGGTGCCCGGCTGCCAATGCGCATCGATCTGCGCCGCGGTGGGCTGATAACGCGCTGCCGCATCGACGGCCATGGCCACTGCTTCGCCGCCGTAGAGACGCACGAAATGACGGTTGCAGGGATAGCCCGGATCGGGCAACAGCACCTGCTCACCCGGATCCAGCAGCGCGGCGAGCGCGAGCTGCAGGGCGCCGGATGCGCCGGGCGTGACGGCAATGCGCTCCGGTGCGACGTCGACGCCGAAACGCGCCTGATAAAACGCAGCGATGGCTTCGCGCAGCGCCGGCAGGCCGAGCGCCGCGGTGTAATGCGTGCAGCCCGCGTTGAGCGCGGCGACACCGGCCGCGGTCACCGGCGCCGGTGTCGGAAAATCCGGCTCGCCGATTTCCATATGCACGATATGCCGCCCCGCCCGCTCCAGCGCGCGCGCCCGCGCCAGGATTTCCATGACGCGGAAGGGTTCGATGCCGCTCAGTCGCTGTGCGATGCGGCATCCGGACCCATCGTGCTCGGTCTTCATGTCGTCGCCGTCGCTCAGAGCCTTTTCAGCAGTGCGACATCGACATACTTCGCATCCGCATTCCGTGCGGCCGCGCGGCCGCCGAGCACGCGGCACGGCGCACTAGGTTCACCCAGCGTATCGAGCACCAGTTCCGCCGCCGCATAGTCGCCATCTTCGGTGTAGCCGTTGACGGTGATGATGGCGCGGATGCCGGCGGCGCTGGTGGCGGCCATGCCGTTCTCCGAATCCTCGAAAGCGATGCACTCGGCCGCCGCCAGACCCATTTGCTGCAGGCAGTATTCATACACCGCCGGCGAAGGCTTCTTGTCGCCGACTTCGTCGGCGCTGGCGATCAGCTCGAACCAGCCTTCCGCTTCCTCGCCGAGCGTGTTGCGCAGCAGCGACCTGACGTTGCCGCCCGTGGTGGTGGTGGCGATCGCCAGCCTCAGGCCGGCGGCACGCGCCTCACGCAGCAGCCGCTCCACGCCCGGACGCAGGCCGATCTCGCCGCGGTCGAGCATCTCCCAGTAATAGCGGTTCTTGATCGCATGCAGATCGGAAATGAGCGCGAGCTGCTCCTTCGACGGCGCCGCGCCGGCGGTGCGCTCACGCAGATAATATTCCATGCGTTCCTTGCCGCCGGAGATGGCGAGCAGGCGGCCGTACAGCGCATCCGGCCACTCCCAATCGAGGCCGGCCTGGGCGAAAGCCCGGTTGAACGCAATCCGGTGTCCATCGCGCTCGGTATCGGCCAGCGTTCCGTCCACATCGAACAACAGTGCCTTCAGCTCGCTCATAACTCATTCCTTAACAGATGCTTAGACAATAGTGGAAAAAGAGTCTACACCATTTCCGGCGCCCGCTCCCCGGCACCGGGATCGATTGAGGATCGGGCGCCTTTCTGGTATAAATACGCGTTTGTTTTTGCCCAACACAAGGGAGATTCCTTGATGGCTGTCGCAAAGAAGAAGCCGGCGAGTTACACCAGCAAGAAGAGCCCCCGGGCGAGCGCCGCGACCAAGAAGAAAACCGCATCCCAGACGGCGAAGCCGCCGGCCAAGGGCGTGCAGCCCGCGCGCGCCAAGACGAGCAGGCACACCGAAGCCGGCGCCGGCCAGAACGCCGCGTCTTCCGGTCAGCTGTCCTATCTCGGTATCGCGCCCTATCAGGAAAAGAAGGGCGAGGAATACATGGGTCCGCAGCAGATCGAGCACTTCCGCACCATTCTCAACACCTGGAAGAGCAAGCTGATCGAGGAAATGGAACGCACCGTGCATCATATGCGCGATGAGGCCGCCAATTTCCCCGACCCCAACGATCGCGCCAGCCAGGAGTCCGACTTCGCGCTCGAGCTGCGCACGCGCGACCGCGAACGCAAGCTGATCAAGAAGATCGACGAATCGTTGCGCAGCTTCGACAACAACGAGTACGGCTTCTGCGAAATGTGCGGCATCGAAATCGGCATCCGCCGGCTGGAAGCCCGCCCCACCGCCACGCTGTGCATCGACTGCAAGACGCTGGACGAAATCCGCGAGCGCCAGCTCAAAGGCTGAAACGGCGCTCCGCGCCGCCCTTGTTGGGTCAGCCCGATCCCGGTAACCTGTGCGAAATCTCACCGGCTGGAGCCGGCGCATTGCCCGACTGCGGGCGATGCGCCGGCTCCGTGCCGGTATACGTTCAGTGCTGTCACAGGGGGAGACGAAGATGAGCCACATCGATTCGATCCTGCAGGAGGATCGCCTGCTGCCGCCACCGGCGGAGTTCGCCGCCCGCGCCGGCATCGATGCCGAAGCCCTGGAGGAAATGTACCAGGCCGCCGAGCGCGACCATGCCGGCTTCTGGGCGGCGCACGCGAAAAAGGAAATCAGCTGGCGGCGCCCCTTCACCCACATCCTCGATGAAAGCCGCGCACCGCACTACCGCTGGTTCGATGACGGCCTGCTCAACGTCTCCTTCAACTGCCTCGATCGTCACCTCGCCGAACGCGGCGACAAGACCGCCATCCTGTTCGAAGGCGAACGCGGCGACACGCGCCGGCTCAGCTATGCCGAACTGCATCGCGAGACCTGCCGTCTCGCCAATGCCCTGCGCGAGCGTGGCATCGTCAAGGGCGACCGCATCATCATCTACATGCCGATGGTGCCCGAAGCGGTCATCGCCATGCAGGCCTGCGCGCGCATCGGCGCCATCCATTCCGTCGTCTTCGGCGGCTTCTCGGCCAATGCGCTGCGCGAACGCATCGACGACGCCGGCGCCAAGGCGGTGATCACCGCCGACGGCGGGCACCGCGCCGGCAAGGTCATCGAGCTCAAGGCCGCCGCCGACCAGGCGCTCGCACATGCCGCAGTCAAGCCCGATTTCGTCATCGTGCTCAAGCGCAGCGGACACGAAGTGCCGATGCAAACGGGACGCGACATCTGGTGGCACGATGCCGTCGCCGGCGCGGACACGCAATGCGAGCCGGAATGGGTGGAAGCGGAGCATCCGCTCTTCATCCTCTACACCTCCGGATCGACCGGCAAGCCCAAGGGCATACAGCATTCGAGCGCCGGCTATCTGCTCGGCGGCATCGTCACCATGCGCTGGGTGTTCGATCACCGCGACGACGACATTTTCTGGTGCACGGCCGACGTCGGCTGGGTCACCGGCCACACCTATGTCGCCTACGGTCCGCTCGCCCTCGGCGGCACGGTGATGATCTACGAAGGCGCGCCCACGGTGCCGGACGCCGGGCGCTTCTGGGACATCTGCCAGCGTCATGGCGTCACCGTTTTCTACACCGCACCGACGGCGATCCGCGCGCTGATGAAATTCGGCGACGATATCCCCGCGCGCTACGATCTGTCGCGCCTGCGTCTGCTCGGCTCCGTCGGCGAGCCGATCAACCCCGAAGCCTGGATGTGGTATCACCGCGTCATCGGCAAGCAGCGCTGTCCGATCGTCGACACATGGTGGCAGACCGAGACCGGCGCTCACACGATCGCGCCGGTTCCGGGCGTGGTGGCGACCAAGCCCGGCTCGTGCACCCGCCCCCTGCCCGGCATCGATGCCGCCATCGTCGATGAGCACGGCAACGAAATCGACACGCCGGAAAAGGGCGGTTATCTGGTGATCAGAAAACCCTGGCCGTCGATGCTGCGCACGATCTGGGGCGACGACGAGCGCTACGAGAGCACCTACTGGGCCAAGTTCGACGGACGCTATTATGTCGCCGGCGACAGCGCGCGATGCGACGCGGACGGCTATTACTGGATCATGGGCCGCATCGACGATGTGCTCAACGTCGCCGGCCATCGCCTCGGCACGATGGAAATCGAATCCGCCCTCGTCGCCCATGTGCACGTTGCCGAAGCCGCTGTGGTCGGCCGCCCCGACCCGATCAAGGGCGAGGCGGTGTTCGCCTATGTGGTGCTGCGCAGCGAACGGCCGCTCGATGGCGCCGCCCTCGCGCTCAAGGACGAACTGCGGCGCTGGGTCTCCGAGCAGATCGGCGCGATCGCGCGCCCGGACGAAATCCGCTTTTCCGACAATCTGCCGAAGACGCGCTCGGGCAAGATCATGCGCCGTCTGCTGCGCACCATCGCCCGCGGCGAGGAGATCACCCAGGACATCTCCACGCTGGAGAACGAGGGGATCGTGCGGCAGTTGCAGGGGAAGGAATAGCGAAGCGGTCAGCGCCGGCAGCTCTCCCTTCCGAAACACGGGAGCCGCTGCGCGCGGGCGGTTTCTCCAGGGAGAATCCGCCCGCGCCCTGCAAGTGCTCGTGGTCGTGGTCGTTGAATCTTCACCGGATGGCCCGGATGACCGGGCAGTGGCTTGCGCCTTGTCGTGCAGATGCCATCCCGGGCGGCATCGGGTCATCCTTTTCAGGACTGTTGGCGCGCAGCGGCTCCCTGTCCTGAAAAGGATGACCCGGCGGCACCTGACCACTGACAAACTAATATCTGTAGCGAAGCGACGTCGGATGATACCGTCTGTACGCCTTCCACTTACGTTCCTCCCACCAGATTCTCCGGCGCACCACGCAGGAAAGCTTCGATATTGTCGACCGTGGTGTGCACGATGCGCTCCACCGCTTCGCGCGTGTTGAAAGCGCTGTGCGGCGTGATGACGACATTGCGCAGGTGCAGCAGTACGTGATCGGCCAGCAGCGTTTCCAGATCGTGCTGACGGGTGAAGAAGGAGCGCAGCAGCTCCGCCTCCTCGCGGATGGCGGGCTCCTCCGGCAGCACGTCGAGCCCGGCCGCGGCCACGGTGCCGTCGGCCAGCGCCTGCAGCAGCGCCTTCACGTCGAGCACGTTACCGCGCGCCGTGTTGATCACCACCACGCCCCGCTTCATCAGGGCAAACTCTGCCGTCCCGATCAGCGCGTGCGTACTGCTGTCGCCCGGCACGTGCAGCGAAACGACATCGGATTCACGCAGCAGCGTGGACAAATCGACATAAGCGAAACCGAGCTCGCGCGCCGCCTGTTCATCCGGCCGCACATCGCAGGCGAGTACACGCATGCCGAAGCCGCGTGCGATGCGCGCCGCGCAGCGGCCGATCCGGCCGGTGCCGATGATGCCCATGGTGCGGCCACACAGATCGAAACCCTGCAGCCCACGCGAAGAAAAATCACCCTGGCGGGTCCGCGCGACGGCCTCGGGAATGCGGTGGCTGATCGCCAGCAACAGTGCGAACACGTGTTCCGCGACCGTGTTCTCGCCGTAGCTCGGCACATTGCCGACGCGTATGCCCCGCTCACGGCAACAGGCAAGATCGATATGGTCGAATCCGGTCGAACGCGTGGCGATGAACCTGAGCCGTTCGAAGCGCTGCAGGGCGGCGCGGTCGAGCGCCGAATAGATGAAGGGCGCAACGATGTCGGCATCGGCGTGGCGCACGATGTTCTCGCCGTCGAGCGGATGCGGCTCGAACACCAGTTCGTGCGCGCTCTGCAGATGCTCGAAATGCGGACGCTCCCAGCCCTCGGATTCGAAAACGACGATCTTCATGTGCTCTCTTTGCCTGTTCGCACCCGGACGGACGCCCGGACACCCTGCAGGACGATCATCCGCGATGATGCCGCCCGCCTACAAGCCCGGCGGTGGCTCGTCCATCAGCGCCACCTGCTCGCGCAGTTCGAGAATGCGGTCCTGCCAGTAGTGCTGGCTGCCGAACCAGGGAAAAGCGGCCGGAAAGGCCGGATCGTGCCAGCGGCGCGCGATCCAGGCCGAATAATGAATCAGGCGCAGGGTGCGCAGCGCTTCGATCAGATGCAGCTCGCGGCGATCGAAATCGTGGAAATCCCCATAGCCGTCGAGAATGCAGACGAGTTGCCGCGTCATTTCCTCGCGTTCGCCCGAGAGCAGCATCCACAGATCCTGCATCGCCGGTCCCATGCGGCTGTCGTCGAAATCGACGAAGTGCGGCCCTTCCTCGTCCCACAGCACATTGCCGGCGTAGCAATCGCCGTGCAGCCGCAGCAGGCGCGGCGCCCCGGCGCGCTCGTAACAGCGCGCGACGCCTGCCAGCGCCTGCGCCGAAACGCCCTCCCACACTTTCAGCAGATCGCGGGGAATGCAGTCCGCGCCGAGCAGGTAGGTACGCGGCTCGTGTCCGAAAGTCTGCGCGTCGAGCACCGGCCGCGCGTGATAGGGACGCACCGCGCCGAGCGCATGGATGCGGCCGAGGAATCGGCCCATCCATTCCAGCGTATCGGGCACGGCGAACTCCGGCGCCCGACCGCGCTGACGCGGATACACGGCGATGCGATGACCGTCGCAGTGATGCAGCGTGCGTCCGTGCAGCGACAGCGGCGCAACGACCGGAATCTCGTGCTCGGCCAGCGTCTGCACGAATTCGTGCTCTTCCAGGATCGCCTCATCGGACCAGCGTCCGGGGCGGTAGAATTTGGCGATCAGCGGCGGCGCATCCTCCATGCCGATCTGATAGACGCGGTTCTCGTAGCTGTTGAGCGTCAGCACGTGTCCGTCGCCGCGCACACCGAGATGCTCCAGCGCGTCCAGCACGCGATCGGGGCCCAGCCCGGCATAGGGTATTTCCGTCGTCATCGCCGCCCGCCTTCCGGCCGTCGCCAGTCTCGTCTGAAGCTACTGAAGTAAATCATAAAATAAATATAATTTATTGTTATATATATAGTTAAATAAATAATATCCACGCATTCCCGCAGCCGTGGCGAGCGCCGCCGGTTCATGCTAGGCTCTGAATCTTTCCCCCGCATCAACCGTCTTTCAGGAGAAACCGAATCATGTCTTTGCACATAGGCGATATCGCGCCGGACTTCACTGCCGAGACCACACAGGGGACGATCCGTTTCCACGACTGGATCGGCGATGGCTGGGCCATCCTGTTCTCTCACCCCAAGGATTTTACGCCGGTCTGCACCACCGAACTCGGCTATATGGCAGGACTGAAACCGGAATTCGATCGCCGCAACACCAAGATCATCGGTCTCAGCGTGGATCCGGTGAGCGATCACACCCGCTGGGTCAGCGACATCGAGGAAACACAGGGACACAAAGTCACCTATCCGCTGATCGGTGACAAGGATCTGAGCGTGGCGAAACTCTACGACATGATCCACCCCAATGCCAGCGGCTCCGCCAAAGAGCGCACGGCGGCGGACAATGCCACGGTACGTTCGGTTTTCATCGTCGGCCCGGACAAGGCCATCAAGGTCATCCTGACCTACCCGATGAGCACCGGCCGCAACTTCCAGGAAGTGCTGCGCATACTCGATTCGGTACAGCTCACCGCCAGGCACAAGGTCGCCACGCCGGTGAACTGGAACCCGGGTGAGGATGTCATCATCCCGCCGTCGGTGCCCGACGATGAAGCCCGCCGGCAGTATCCGGACGGCTGGCGCACGCTCAAACCTTATCTTCGTATCGTGCCGCAGCCGAAATAAGGCCGTCACGTTTTCCTCGAAGGCGCCGCGAGGCGCCTTTTTTTTGCGCGCATGGCCAAAAAGGGTAACCCGATGCGCACGCACCGGGCACCGGGTGCCGAACCTGCCGCCGCGTGAGTATCAGGGAAGTGCTGCTATATGTGCGGTGCGACGGGCACCGATGCTGATGCGATCAGTGCTGTCGGACCGGAGAAGGAAAAACCGAGCTGGCCCGTGCCGTGTGTCATCGGCAGCGCACCAATGCCGCACTGGATACACTGCATGCCGAGCATCGGCGCGGGACACCGGCTGGCCCAGTCGGTGCCCGGTGCGATGCCCACAGGAATGTCCGACACGGTATCCTTTTCTGCCCGATGGCCGCATGGCCCGGCAACCACCCGGCATCATTCCCCGCATCGCTCCCGGTATCACTCTCGGTATCACTCTCGGCACCGCGCATGCGCGCCAGCGGTTTCCCGAATGCGGAACGGGGCTACGGCTGGCGGATCAGCACCAGGATCCCGCGTCCCTGCCGCGTGTCGTCGTCGCTGTTGCTGCCGGTCGCAAGCGCAATGAAATCGCCATTCCGGGATACCGCACCCTGTCCCGTGATGGCTTCGCCGCCGATCGCCAGAACCATCGTCACCCTGCCGTTCGCGAGTACATTGTAGCTACCGGACGAGAGCCCCTGCTCCCCGGACTGTGACAGCAGCGACGGCGCCGGCCCGGCGAGCGCGCCGTTGGCGATGGTCTGGACACCGATGGCAAAGTCATCCCCGGCGAAACCGCCGGCGGTGCTGGAAATGCCGGTGAATTCATTGACGATGACGATAGCGAACGACGCGCCATCCTCGCGCGAGAACGCCAGGTTGCCCGCGGCAACCGAGCCGCTGGCCGTGATGCCGGCGGTAGCGAGCTCCGCAGCGGCCGCATCGATCCCGGCCTGAACGTCCTCGGCCGTTACGGTCTGACCGACATCCGTCGCCGTGAAGCCGAACACCGGCACGCCCCCGACCGTCAGTGACCAGGTCTCGTCGGCGGCGCCGGAGGCACCGGCGTCGAAGACGCCGGATTCACCCGAGGCATTGATGCCGACCGCCTGGCCGTTGTCGATGTCGTGCGCCGCACCCGGCGCGAAGTCTGCGCCCGCGAAGCCGCCGGCCGACAACGCCGTATCGCCGAAGGTATTGACGATGACGATGGTGAAATCGGCACCATCGGCCCGGGTGAACACCAAGTCCCCGCTCTCGGCGCTGCCGGTGAAGCCGATGCCTGCTGTGTTCAGCGCCGCCGTATTGGCAGCGATCCCCGCCTGCACGTCCGCGGCCGTTACGCTCTGACCGATCGTGGCCGAGGTCAGGCTGAACAGTTCGACCCCGCCGACCGTCAGCGCATAGGTCTGGCCCGGCTCGCTCGCGACCGCCGCCCCGAACGCACCCGACGGACCGGACTGCGCCGCAACCGCCTCGATCGCGCCGGCACCGTTGTCGATCTCCCGCTCACCGGCGGCAAAATCCCCGCCCGCGAAGCCGCCGGCCGACAGCGCCGTATCGTCGAAGGTATTGACGATGACGATGGTGAAATCGGCACCATCGGCCCGGGTGAACACCAAGTCCCCGCTCTCGGCGCTGCCGGTGAAGCCGATGCCGGCCGTGTTCAGCGCCGCCGTATTGGCGACGATCCCCGCCTGCACGTCCGCAGCCGTCACGCTCTGACCGATCGCGCTCGCGCTGACACTGAACAGCCCGACGCCGCCGACCGTCAGCGCATAGCTCTGACCCGCCTCGGTCGCGACCGCCGCTCCGAACGCGCCTGACGATAGCGACGTCGTCGCTATCGCCGAGACCGCTTCCTGACCGCGATCGATCGCAGGGGCGCCGGGCTGGAAATCCGCGCCGGCAAAACCGCCTGGCAGCGCGAAATCATTGGTCACGACGATGCTGAAAGCCGCGCCATCGGCCCGGGTGAACACCAGATCTTCGCCGGCGACCGTACCACTGACTTCCACACCCGCGATGTTGAGTGCTGCCTCGGCACCATTGACGCCGACCTGAACGGCTGCGATATCGACGATCTCGTCGGCTGCCGACGATGTGACATCGAGGACAGAGACCCCGCCGACCACGAGCGCAAAGCGCTCGCCGGCGGCGCCCGATGTCGCGGGCAGGAACGTTCCGGACGCAAGCGATGCGTTCGGCACCGCATCCTGAGCCACGGTGCCGCCGGTGATCGTGTTCGTTCCGGTTTCGAAATCCGTGCCGGCAAAACCACCGGCCGCGCCATCGACCCCGCCGAAAGTGTTCGTCGCCGAGATCGTGAACGGCAGACCCGCGGTCTGCGTGAAGGCGAGGTTGCCGCCGGCCACCGTGCCGCTGACGGCGATATCAACCGCTTCCAGCGCGGCAAGCGCGGCGGTGACACCATTCTGGACGTCGCCGGCCGTCACGGTATCGCCGATCGCCGTGGACGTGAAGGCGAACACCGTGACACCGCCGACCGCGAGCGTGAACGTCTCGCCGGCGTCTCCCGCGGTCGCTGTCGTGAACGGACCCGAGACGCCCGACGCATTCGGCGTTGCACTCTGCGCTTCGGTGCCGCCATCGATCGGATTCGTTCCGGTCGCGAAATCCGTGCCGGCGAAGCCGCCGGCCGCGCCATCGACTCCGCCGAAGGTATTCGTCATCAGGATCGTGAACGGCAGGCCCGCGGTCTGCGTGAAGGCGAGATTGCCGCCGGCGACCGTGCCGCCGACCTCGATATCGATCGCCTCCAGCGCCGCGAGCGCGGCGGTGACACCGCCCTGAACGTCGCCCGCCGTCACGGTATCGCCGGTCGCCGTGGACGTGAAGGTGAACACCGTGACGCCGCCGACCGTGAGCGTGAACGTCTCGCCGGCCTCTCCCGCGGTCGCCGTCGTGAACGCGCCGGACGCGCCCGATGCGTTCGGCACGAGCGCAGCGGCATTGTCGATCGTGTGGCTGCCGGCGGCAAAATCGCTTCCCGCGAAACCGCCCGCCGCGCTCGCCGTGCCGGTGAACGCGTTGACGACCTCTATATCGAACGCCGCGCCGTTGACCTTGGTGAACGCCAGATCGCCGTCGGCGACCGTACCGCTGACCTCGATGCCGGCATCGACCAGCGCGAACCGGGTGTTGGCATCGTCGAGACCGGCCTGGATGTCTTCCGCCGCGACCGTATCGCCGCCGGCCGCCGAGGTGAATGTGAATACGGTGACGCCATCGACGGCCAGCGCGAAGGTTTCACCGGCGGCGCCGGCGGTTGCGGCCATGAACGTGCCGGAGTCACCCGAGGCATTCGCTTCCGCGCCGGTCTCGCCGCGGGCCGCGGCGACATCGAGCCGCGCGAGCTTGCGGAACAGCGTGCCGGCGGAGACGCCGCCCTGGCCGTCGAGGTTCAGGGTGCCGTAACGGATCCCGGTCTCGACGAATGCGCGGGGCGGTGCGGTTTCCGGATCCCGCGAGAAATAGCCGCCGTAACCGACGACGTTGTAGGTGCCGGACAGATCGGCGGCAGCCATCTCTTCCGCCTGCCTGATCGCGATCGAAAACGAGCGCTCGGTCGCCGTCACCGGCTCATCGAAGCCGCCGGAGAACATATTGACGCCGAGGATTTCGCCGTCGCGCTCGCCATCGGTCGATGTATTGCCCCAGCCGAGCATGGCGCCGGTCTCGCTCCTGAACTGTATGAGTCCGGTGCTCTGCAGCACGAGATACAGATCATTCTGCAGATCCGCGCCGGCGCTCGCGCTGATGGCGTAATCGGAAAGATCGAGGCGGAGGCTGTCGGTGACGGTATCCGACACCCGCGCGCCGTAGCTTCTGGGGATGTCGTCGAAATTGTGGGTTTGCGGCGTGCTGTCAAAGGTCGACGTACCGACGGCGGTGGTCAGGGTCACGGTATTCTCGCCGGCCCCTGCGCCCTTCAGCGCGTGCTGCAGCCGTATCTCATGATAGGCCGTCGTATCACCGTCCGCGGGATCGAACAGGGTGAGATCGGGCAAGCTCTGTCCGAGGCCGGTCTGCCGCCAGCGCGTCGCATACCGCAGGCCCATGCCCGAGATCGACGGCGCGTCGTCGACGCGCAAGGTGTAATCGATCGGATAGATCAGCAGACCGCCGCTCTGGGTAGTGGCGCCGATGCCGGCGACCGCGAGCGACGGACTGGCGACGTCGGCGACCACGAGCTGGCGCTTGCCGTTGACGACATGCTGCACCGTACCCAGGTCCGACACGAAAGGATAGGCATTGGGGAACAATGCCCCGCTGGGATACAGCGTGGAGACGGCGTCGAAATCGTGCAGGAACTTGCCGACCGCGATCAGTCCGATCGACGGGATGTCGCGATTGGCAAAAATCATCGGACCCTGTCCGCCGGCGATCTCGATGCCGCCCGGTGCGTCCTCCACCGGCACCACGAACGGATCGCGCAGCGCCGTCGCGTACTCGACGACGCTGTAATCGCCGGAGCGCAGCACGGCGTCGTTGCCGGATGTCGAGAAGGAGACGACCAGATCGGAGAAGATCGTGCCGGCCTCGTTCCGAATCGTCTGCACGGCGGTATCGAAATCCAGCCCGGCGACATCGACATCCATCGATATCAGCACGGCGTGCAGGGCCGCCACTTCCTGGATCAGAAAATTTTCGAGCACGACGCCGCCGCCGAGGCTGCCGAGCACCGTCGCGGTCACGACCTCGGACGCCGGCGAGATGTCGACGACCTCACCGGTGACGATCGCGCGCATTTGATCGGTCTCCCCGACCACCCGCACCGCATACTCACTGGCGGCACCGATCGTCGGGAAATCGGCGAACGTATAGATACCGTTGCCATTGGTGGTCGTCGTACTCACGACCGCACCGTTGCCGAGCTGCACCAGCTCGACCGTCGCGCCCGCGACCGGCGCGAGGCCGACGATGTCGGCATAGACCGTTCCGAATACCCACGAGGCGAGATTCGACAGCACGCCGCCTGGCTGCATCGCGACGAACTGTTCGCTGTCCCCGGCCGGCGCACTCACCGTGCCGGTGATCGTCATCGTCGTGGATTGACTGAAGGAGGGAATATCGCCGTCGCTGCATCCGGCAAGCGCCAGGGCGAGGAAGGAGAGGCCGCAAGCCGATCGAATCAATTTCCGCTTCATCGTGCTCCCCTGCTCACGCACCGGTGAAACCGCCACGGTAGCCAACGGCTGGACACGACAAACGGCAGAGGGGGATTTTTTTCTCATCGGCTTTACACCTTTGCACGGACGCCTGCTCGAAGGTCCGCTGTCCGGGGATGTATGCTTTTTCGGCGGCGCTGATTCGACGGCGCCGATTCGACATCACTGATTCGACGGCACCGGCCGCATCTGTGTCATGCGGCAGGGACGTCCGCAATGATAGCCTATCGGCCATCGACTGGCTGTCCGTTAAGATCATGTTCATCTCCGCGCGCCGGGCTGGCCGACGCACTGACGACACTCGATCCTTGAGCGGAAAATCTGGAAAGGCGTCGGCTACCCGCCGCACGCAACTGCTGTTACATCCGGGGCCGAAATGATCCTGGAGCACAGCTCCAGGCTGCTCAAATCATACTGCATTGCCAGGCTGCCCGTCGGCATTAATATTTTACCGAAAGGGCATCATACCAGGGTTCCGCATCCGCGAAATCCTCCCCATCCAGCGCTCCCGGCAGCACGCGTAGCGCACCCAGCGCGGCGGCGCGATGTGGGTGCAGAGACGCGGCAGCGGGTGATGTCGCGCAGCCCGTCCGGACTGCACCCGATCATGGCGTTCTGCGCCGCGCTGCGCAGCGTTTGGCGGCTGGCACTCCTCTTGCTGCTGCTATCGCAGTAAACATTCATGGGAGTGCGCGATCATGCCCGCGAAGTCCAAAGCACAGCAGAAGGCCGCTGGCGCCGCCCTGTCGGCCAAGCGCGGCGACACGAAAAAATCCGGCCTGAAAGGCGCATCGCGCAGCATGTACGAATCGATGTCCGAGCAGAAGCTGAAGGAGATGGCTTCAACGCCGCGCAAGGGCAAACCCGAGAAGGCGGCGAAACACAGCTAGCGGAGACGGATGGACGTGGCCGCGCCGCGACCGTACTGGAAAGGACACCTGCGGCTGTCGCTGGTATCGATCGCGGTCGAGCTCTATCCGGCCATCGCCAGCTCCAACCGGCCGGCCATGCATCAGATCCACCGGCCGAGCGGCAAGCGCGTGCGCTATCAGAAGACCGTGCCCGGGCTCGGGCCGATCGACAGCGCCGACATCGCCCGCGGCGTCGAAGTCGAGGATGACACCTACGTCATCCTCGAACCCAAAGAGCTCGACGAGATCAAGCTGCAGAGCCAGCACACGCTGGACCTGGTGCAGTTCGTCGATCAGTGCGAAGTGGATCCGCGTTATTTCGAGCGCCCCTTCTATCTCGTACCGGGCAGCGACATATCGGCGGAAGGTTTCGCCGTCATGCGCGCCGCGCTGCGCCAGGAACGCAAGGTCGGCCTGGGACAGATGACCATGCGCGGCCAGGAGTACCTGGTGGCACTGCGCCCTTGCGGCCGCGGCCTGCTGCTGGAAACGCTGCGCTATGAGAACGAGGTGCGCGAAAGCGATGCCCTCTTCGACGATATCCCGCCCGACGAAGGACTCGATCGCGAGAAGACCGCGCTGGCGCGACGCCTGATCCAGGACCGGACGCGGGCATTCGATGCCGACGCTTTCCATGACAGCTACGCCGATGCGCTGCGCGCGCTCATCGAAGAGAAGCGCGGCAAGCGCAAGCTGGTGCGCTCGCCGCCGGAGGAAACGAGGAAGTCGGCGGAAGTCGTCGATCTCATGGAAGCGCTGAAGAAGAGCGTCGCCCGCCAGCGGGGCGGCGCCAAACCGGCCGCGACCGCGAAGAAGCGCCAATCGAAGAACAGCTCGAAGAGCAGCGGCCGGCAGCCGGCCAGAAAAACCCGGCGTGCCGGATGACATGCCACGCCGCGGCGACAAATCCGGCCAGGCGCTGAAAACTTACCAGGCACGGCGCGACTTCACCGCCACACCGGAACCGTACGGCGGCACAACGGCCGCGGGCGCTTGGTCCTACGTCATCCAGAAACACGATGCGCGGCGCCTGCATTTCGACTTCCGTCTCGAACTCGACGGCGTGCTGAAGAGCTGGGCGGTCACCCGAGGTCCCAGCCTCGACCCGGCGCAAAAACGCCTGGCGGTACGCACGGAAGACCATCCGCTGGAATACGGCGACTTCGAGGGCATCATCCCCGCGGGCGAATACGGCGGCGGCACCGTCATGCTGTGGGATCGCGGACACTGGGAACCGCACGCCGACCCGCATCAAGGACTGCGCCGCGGCAGCCTGAAATTCACGCTGCACGGCCGCCGCCTGCGCGGCGGCTTCGCGCTGGTGCGCATGCGTGGGCAGGAAGAAACATCACGCCGCCGCGCCGCAACCGAGAACTGGCTCCTCATCAAGGAAAAAGACGCCTGGGCGGACCGCGAGCTCGATCCCGTGGCGCGCTGGAATCGCAGCGTCGCCAGCCGCCGCGGCATGGCGGCAATCGCGCGGTCGGCGGATCGCGTCCATACCTCCGCTCCCTTGCCCGATTTCATTCCCCCTCAGCTCGCCACGCTGGAAGACGAACCGCCGACGGGAAAGCACTGGCTGCACGAAATCAAATTCGACGGCTACCGGGTACTGGTCACGATCGCCGGCGGCCGCGTCCGCGTCGACACGCGTTCCGGCCTCGACTGGACGGCGAGGTTCGCCGGCATCGCCCGCGCCTGCGCCGCGCTGAAGGCCGACAACGCGGTGATCGACGGCGAAGCCGTGGTCCTCGACGAGCGCGGCGTCAGCCGCTTCGCACGGCTGCAACAGGCGATCAAGAACGGCAGCAGCGCATCGATCCTGCTGATGGCCTTCGACCTGCTGCGGCTCGACGACCGTGATCTGCGCGCCTTAACGCTGCTGCAGCGCAAGCGCCGGCTCAAGGCCCTGCTGAAGAACGCGCCCGGGCAGTTGCACTATTGCGACCACCAGCGCGGCGACGGCAAGACCATGCGCAGCGAGGCCTGCCGCCTGGGCCTGGAAGGCATCGTCTCCAAGCGCGGCGACCTGCCCTACGTCTCCGGCCGCGGCCACGCCTGGATCAAGACCAAGTGCGTCGACCGCGAAGAATTCGTCATCGGCGGCTATCGTCCCTCCTCGGCCCGCGATCGGCCGTTCGCTTCATTGCTGCTCGGCGAGTACCTGGACGGCAGGCTGGCGTACCGCGGCCGCGTCGGCACCGGTTTCGACACCGATGCCCTGGCCGAGCTCGGAGCACGCTTTCGCCTGCTGGCGCGCCCCGACAGCCCTTTCGCCGCCGTGCCGCCGGCCATCGCCCGGCAGGCGCGCTGGGTAGCGCCGCAGCTGGTCGCCGAAATCCTCTATACGGGGCGCACGGCCGACGGCGTGCTGCGCCATCCGTGCTTCCTTGGCCTGCGTCGCGACAAGGCGGCGCGCGATGTCGTCGGCAACGCGGCGCCATGAAACCGCAGACCGAACGCGTGGCGAACGTGCGCCTGACCAGTCCGGACAAGATCCTGTATCCGGCGCAGGGCGTGACCAAGCGCGAGTTGGCCGAGTATCTCGCGCGCATGGCGCAGTATCTGCTGCCGCACGTCGCCGGACGTCCCCTCTCGCTGGTGCGCTGTCCCGAAGGCCGCACCCGCAGCTGCTTCTTCCAGCGCCATCTCGGCCCGGGCATGCCGCCGAGCTTCCACCCGATCCACGTCCCCGGATCCGGAGCCGGATCCGAATCAGTATCCGGCGCCGGCAAGAAGCCCTATCTGTACATCGATACCGTGGAGGGACTCGTGGCAAGCGCGCAGCTCGGTGTGTTGGAACTGCACCTGTGGGGAGCGCGGATCGACGACCTCGAACATCCCGACCGTTTGGTTTTCGATCTCGATCCGGATCCGGCGGTCGCCTTCGGCGCAGTCAAACGCGCGGCACGCCTGCTGCGCGACATCCTCGCCAGCGCGGGCCTGCGCAGCTTCGTCATGCTCACCGGCGGCAAGGGCCTGCACGTCGTCACGCCGCTGCAGGGCGGCAGTGACTGGGAGAAGGTCAAGTCCTTCGCGCGCGGCATCGCCACCGCCGTGGCCACGAGCGAGCCGGACAAGTACATCGCCAAGGCGAGCAAACATCAGCGCACGGGGCGCATCTTCATCGACTGGCTGCGCAACATGCGCGGCGGCACCGCCGTCGCACCCTACTCCACCCGCGCCCGCGCAGGCTGTCCGATCGCCGTGCCGATCGGCTGGCAGGAGCTGACGCGCATCGCGCGCGCGGACCAATACAACATCCGCACCATCGAACGCCGGCTCAGGTCGCTCGCGCGCGATCCCTGGGCCGAGTTCTTCCGTACCCGGCAGGACATACCCGAAGATGCACTCGGGCTGTTTCGATGAAAGCGCAGCGCCCGCGCCATCGGACCATTGCCACCGTTATCGCGCAGGAACGAACGCTCGGCCGCCTCCGCCGGCTGGCGGTCGAGTGCAGGCACACGATGGTTTTTCCGCCACGCCGCGAGCAGCGCCGAGCCGACGCCACTCACGCTGACAGTAACCGCAGCGCGCTCCGGAGCGGCATTCGTCCGCTGCCGCTCATGATGGATGCCGCCACAGCCGGGTTCATTGACGGATGCAACCGCCACCCGCGATGCGGTTTGAGCACCCGCCGCGACGGGCTATACTCTGAAACGCCCCGGCCCCGGAGGATGGCGATGCACCGCATCAGCGCTCAGAACCTCAAGCCGTGCCGTCATGGATGAAACCGCGCTTCATGCCTGTTCGGCGGACGCAGCGATCGACGCGCGACTGGCCGCCGTGCGCGCACAGACGCGGCACCTGTGCGACCCGCTCGAAACCGAAGACTTCGTCGTGCAGCCGCTCACGGAAGTGAGCCCGCCGAAATGGCATCTCGCCCATACCAGCTGGTTCTTCGAGCAGTTCATCCTGCAGCCCCATCTGCGTGGCTATCGCGTCTTCGATCCGGCTTATGCCCCGCTGTTCAACTCATACTACAAGTCGGTCGGGCCACACTGGCCACAGAGCCGCCGCGGCACGCTGTCACGGCCGACGGTGCGGGAAATCTTCGCCTATCGCAGCCACGTCGATGCGGCGATGACCGCGCTGCTGCGCGCGGCCGCGCCGCCGGCGGTCGCCGAGCTGACCGAAGCCGGTATCCAGCACGAACAGCAGCACCAGGAGCTGCTGCTGATGGACATCAAGGCCATCCTCGGCGCCAACCCTTCGATGCCGCGTTACTCGGCGCACCCGCCCGCACCGATGCCCTCATCAACGCCCTCATCAGTACAGGATCAAACCGACCACGGCTGGGCACTCATCGCCGAAGGAGTGCAGGCCGTCGGCGCGGATAAAGCAAGCTTCTCCTACGACAACGAACGACCGCGTCACCGCGTCTGGCTCGCAGGCGGCGAGATCGCGCGGCGCATGGTCAGCAACGGCGAATACCGCGATTTCATCGAAGACGGCGGCTACGAGGATCCGCGCCTGTGGACCAGCAAGGGCTGGGACTGGGCGCAGGCCGGCGCAATCGGCGCACCGCTGTACTGGTTGCGCGGAGAAGACGGCGCATGGCGCGAATTCACGCTGGCCGGCGCCGCCGCGCTCGATGAAGTCGCGCCCGTCATGCACGTCAGCTGGTTCGAGGCCGACGCCTACGCGCGCTGGCGCGGCTGTCGTCTGCCGACCGAACAGGAGTACGAGATCTTCCTCGCACAACAACCGCCGTCACCGCCGCGCGGTCTGTGGTGCTGGACCGCCAGCCAGTACTCACCCTACCCCGGCTTTCGCCCCTTCACCGGTCCGCTCGCCGAATACAACGGTAAATTCATGTGCAACCAGTTCGTGCTGCGCGGCGGCTGCTTCGCCACCCCGCGCGACCACTACCGCATCAGCTACCGGAATTTTTACGAGCCGCAGCAGCGCTGGATGTTCTCGGGCATCCGCCTGGCGCGCGGCTGAAAGACCGCTGAAAGACAGCGGCGGAAACGCATTCATACCGGCATGGAGAACCCATCATGCAGATGGACATCACCGACCTCAGAGAGAACGGCGGCGCCGCAGTCGCGGATGCGCGCGAGCAGTTCGCACTGGATGTGCTCACCGGGCTGTGCACCTCTCCCAAGCAGATCCCGGCCAAGTATTTCTATGACGACAACGGCAGCCGTCTCTTTCAGCAGATCACGCGGCAGGCGGAATATTATCTGTCGCGCGCCGAGCGCTCCATCCTCGAAGCCGTGCAGAACGAACTGCCGCGGCTCGTGCCCGGCGAGAGCATCGACATCATCGAGCTCGGCCCCGGCGACGGCGCCAAATCGCGCCTGGTCATCGCCGGTTTCCTGCATGCCGGGCGGCGGGTGAATTACTATCCGATCGACATCTCGGCGAAAGCGCTCGACCTGCTGGCGAACAACCTGCCGGCGGACCGCCGCCTCACCGTCCACGGCGTGATCGCCGAATATGCCCAGGGCCTGCGCTACGCGCGCGAGCGTTCGGAAAACCGCCAGCTGGTACTGTTCCTCGGCTCCAACATCGGCAATTTCGATGCCTGTCAGAGCCAGGCCTTTCTGCGCAGCGTGTGGAAGAGCCTGGCGGCGGGCGATCGCCTCATCGTCGGCTTCGACCTGAAGAAGGACGTCGCCACGCTCACGCGCGCCTACAATGATGCGGCCGGTCATACCCGCGCCTTCAACCTCAACCTGCTGCGGCGTATCAACGAAGAACTGGGCGGAAACTTCGATCTCGGCGGCTTTCAGCACTTCGGCGTCTACAATCCAGTGCTCGGCGCGATGGAAAGCTATCTGCTCTCGACCCGGGACCAGGAGGTACACATCGCCGAACTCGAGCGCTCGTTCCGCTTCAGGGAATTCGAACCCCTGCACCTGGAGCATTCCTTCAAGTTCCTGGCGCAGGACATCGATCGCCTGTGCGAGCGCATCGGCTTTCGCCTGGAGCGCAATTTCTACGATCCCAGGCACTATTTCGTCGATTCCCTGTGGAGCGTGCGCAAGAGCGCTCCGCCGTCCTGAGCCCTCAGCCGAAGTAGCGGCCGCCGCCGACACCCACCACTTCGCCGGTGATGTATGCCGAATCGCGTATGGCGAGGAAGACGTAGGTCGGCGCGAGTTCCGCCGGCTGCGCGGCGCGCGCGATCGGCGTCGAGGCTCCGAACTTCTCCACCTGCTCCGGCGGCATCGTGGAAGGAATCAGCGGCGTCCACACCGGCCCGGGCGCGACCGCGTTGACGCGCACGCCGCGTTCGATGGCGAGCGCGGCAAGCGCCTTGGAAAAAGTGACGATCGCACCCTTGGTGGAAGCATAGGCGAGCAAGTGCGCGCTCGGCTGGTAGGCCTGGATCGACGAGGTATTGATGATCACGGATCCGGGTTCCATGTGCGCCAGCGCCGCCTTGCACAGGAAGAACATGCCGTAGACATTGGTGCGGTAGGTGCGCTCGAACTCCGCGGACGAGATATCCTCGATGTGATCGTGCGTGGCCTGGAAACCGGCGTTGTTCACCAGCACATCGAGGCGGCCGAGTTCGGCGACGCAGCGCTCGACCAGCGTGCGGCAGTGCGCTTCATCGCCGATGTCGCCGGGAACGGCAACCGCCTTGCGTCCGGCATCCGTCACCAGGCGGCAGGTCTCGCGCGCGTCCTCGTCCTCGTTCAGATAGGAGAGCAGTACGTCGGCGCCCTCGCGCGCATAGGCCAGCGCCACGGCGCGGCCGATACCGCTGTCGCCGCCGGTGATCAGCGCCACGCGGTCGCGCATGCGTCCATAACCTTGATAGCTGTGCTCGCCGTGATCGGCCCGCGGCTGCAACGCCGCCTCGCTGCCGGGCGGCTGCTGCTGTTGGCGCGGATAGGGTGGTTTGGGTTGCAGCTCCCGCGGATCGCGTGACTTCCTGCCACTCGTTTTCGTCATGGCTCCATTCCTCTGCCGGCGTCTCAGCGCACGCTGCGCTGCTGTCCGGTGTGCGAACCTTCGGCGAACTCCTCGATCATTTTGGCGTTGAACGCGGGAATGTCGCCGGGATTCCGGCTCGTCACCAGACCCTGATCGACGACGACTTCGCGATCCACCCAGCGCGCGCCGGCGTTTTCCAGGTCCTTGCTGAGCGAGGGATAGGAAGTGAGCTGCCGGCCGGCCACCACGCCGGCGTCGATCAGTGTCCACGGCCCGTGGCAGATAGCGGCGACCGGCTTGCCGGCGCGGAAGAACGCCTGCACGAAGGCGAGCGCGTCGGGATTGGTGCGCAAACGGTCGGGATTCATGACGCCGCCCGGCAGCAGCAATGCATCGTATTCCTCCGCGGCAGCCTGCTCGACGGTGACATCGACGTCGAATTCCTCGCCCCAGTCACTCATGTCCCAGGCCCTGACCTTGTCCTGTTCGGGCGAGACGATCGCAGTACGGGCGCCGCTGTCTTCCAGCGCTTTCTTCGGCTCCGTCAGCTCGACCTGCTCGAAGCCGTTCTCGACCAGGATAGCCACCTTTCTTCCCTGAAGACGCTTTGCCATGTCAGCACTCCTTGCCGATCGTTGAACAAAACCGCAGCCGTCCCCTCGCGTGATTCCTATCCCTTGATGCCTATCTTTTAGGATGACGGTTGATGGCAATGGTTCCCCATGACGCTGAGCGCCGGCGCCGGGTTCAGGGAAGGTGCGTGCTCTGCCGCGATAGGGTGCGCGATGCGGGCAAAAGCCCCGCCCGCACCCTCGCCCGTCGCCGTACGGCCCGCTTCAGACGTATACGAGCGGTTGGCCCGCGAGATGCATTGGTGAGAGACAGGACAGCCGGAATCACCGGGCTGGTGGATGCCGAGAGCAGCGCGCACGCGTGGTCATCGATCAATCGGCAAGCAGGCACTCTTTGCATCCGCTTCCTCGAACCGAAGGAGACAAGCTCATGTTCGATTTTCTTGCGGAATATATGCTCTTGGCGTTCGCACTCGGCGGCATCCTGGGAGCGGTAGTGGCTTCGCACCTCACGGCGCGTTACAGACGGCCGGCCATCGTCACCAGACGCGAGCCACCGCATGCGCGGGCCAACGATCTG